>JBBJMD010000054.1:0-21624 GCA_037719925.1 Ferruginibacter sp. | reverse complement strand
AGGGTCGTTTTTTATGAACATTACCTGCGCCCCCTCCTTTAATTTTAATTGCAGATCAGCCGGAAACGATTTTTCGTAGAATTCACCTTCAACCAAAGCATCAAATGTTTGCTCATTTGCTGGGAGTTCATTTAGCTCCTTCGAATTAATGGCATCGGCTTTATTATTGTGGGTCGTCAGTGTTATATAATTTTCTTCCCTTGATGGTTGCAAACCGGGTATGTACCGGCTATGCAATAATTCAAAACCCTCCCCGTCCAGTTCATTGTTACGTACCTGGTTCAATACATTTATAAATGAAGCATCGCTTTGGCGGTAGATTTTATCAAGTTCTACATATACTGGCGGTTTGTTTTCTATAACATGGCTGCTAAAGAAAAACGGGCTGCTATACCAGGGTGAAAGCAACTGCCACTCTTCCTCTTTTACCACCGGGGGTAATTGGTACATATCCCCTATCAATAAAACCTGTACGCCACCAAATGGTTTTAAATGCTGGTTTCTCACATGTCGCAAAACAGCATCAATGGCATCAAGTACATCGCACCGCACCATGCTAATTTCATCAATGATCAATAATTCCAATTGTTGCATTACATCTTTTCGATCACCGGTTAATCGTAGTTGATTAATCAACCTATTCTTATCGTTTGAATTTATTTGTGCGTTTGGGCCTTTACTAGTTGGAATAAATGGAGCAAAAGGCAATTGGAAAAAGGAATGGATGGTAATACCCCCGGCATTCATTGCTGCAACTCCTGTGGGGGCCACCACCGCGGTATTTTTTAAATCTTGTTCTTTGCAATATTTTAAAAAAGTAGTTTTACCGGTACCCGCTTTACCAGTTAAAAAGACAGAAGCATTTGTATATTTAATAAAATCAGCTGCCAACCGGAATGAGTCTGAATGGTGCATGTAAAAAGTTTATGAAACAAAGACCATGGTGGTTGCTACCTTTCGAATGTACGAATATGAAATGTTTTAATGATTAATAATTATAAAGATCCCTGAATCAAACACAAATATTACCCATTGGGCGAATGGAAAACGGGATCCTGGTGCTTACAAAAAGCAAAAGGAATGCACCTGTTAACAGTTGCCCGGCCTTTCAGCGGATCCTTACATTTGAGCATGCCAGCTTATAATAGCTCAAAAAGTTTTAAAAATCAAAAGATTGTAATTGCTGTTCAGACTTAACAATTGCTGGGGAAAATTATAGCAGCATAACATATCACCCGAACAGCATCATCCCAATACGACTGGTCATATTTTAGATACCGTTTTCTTTTTTCCCCTGTCAGCGGCCTGCGTTAACAGCGCACCTGCAAATTTCTTTTCCAGTATGGTGGCATTTGGATCCAGCAATGTCTTCGCTGCAAGGGTTGCCATACGGGGAGTAGTAAGCTCGGGTTTTTTTGATGTTTTTGCCATATTGATTGTTGATTAAATTATACATTCAGGGTCGGAGACGAGTGTCATTTATTTATCAGCTCACTTTATATTAGGAGCTAAAAAACCGAGTTTGTATTGCTACACAATATCTTTCTTTCCCGGAAGGAAAAGTTCATTCACCTGTACTTCAGTAATATATTTTTTAATGCCCTCTTTATCATTATAGCTTCTGTTGATCAGTTTACCTTCAATCACCACCTCGGTGCCTTTGTGTAAAAATTTTTCTGCCAGTTCGGCGACCTTCTCCCAGGCTATCAAACTGTGCCAGTTCGTCTCTGTTACTTTTTCGCCTTTTGCGTTTTGATATGTTTCATTGGTGGCAATACTAAAACGGGCCATTTTTTTCCCATTCTCCGTGCTTTTTATTTCCGGGGCATTACCCAGGTTTCCAATTAACTGAACTTTGTTTTTTAATGTATTCATCTGTATGGTTTTTAAAAAGGTTTCCGGCCTGCTGATATAAAACCCATTGATTAAACAACTTCCTATTCAAATGAGTTTTTTATATATGGATGAAGTGCTTTAAAAGGAAAGGCACCACGCACAGGTTTAGTCCGAATTATTTCGATATTAATAAGATATTTTTTCAATTATTCGCTGGTTGTCATATAACACAAAAGCCCATTCATTTAATTTTTCCGGGCTGGCGGAATGGTTGCTTTTCAATACTGATTTACTTGCCCGGATAATGTCTGTGATCTCGGCCAGCACCGCATCGCGCTGCCGGTACATTTCTTCTGCAGCCTTACATAATGTGATTGCCTCCCGGTGCTTTTCCATGCAAAAGCTGATCTTTGGGCCTGTAGCCTCCCAACTGAATCCTTCTATGGAGGAAAGGAGAGAATTTTCTCCATCCCGTTGGTGTTTTTCAAAAATACTTTTCGCCAGCTCCAAATTATGCCTGACGTTCGTATATATCTTTATCCTTGCTTTTGAATTGTTCATGGTTGCTTATTAGTATGGACAATCATGTGTGTTAATCTTACCCAAAGTATAACTGAAAACGTGGAAATACTAGGGAAAAACCTCCTGGAAAAAGAAGAAAATAACCGGGGAGAAGCAGTAAAAACCGGAGAGTGAGCAAATCAGGCATCTTGCAGAAGCATTAAAGTTATATTCACAATCCGCCTGAACTGATTCTTATGAAAAGCAGGGGGTTGTTATCTGAAAAGATTTGTACTTGTTAAATAGTATTTTTGCCTCCAATCATAAAACAGATGACATCTATAATCACCCGGATAGCCTGTCCATGTTGCGGTAGTAGTGATATTGCAAAAGTATTGGCGTGTAAAGATTTTACCGTGTCAAAGGAAATTTTTGCTATCTGGCAATGTAATGATTGTACACTGCGTTTTACACAGGATGTTCCGGACCAAAATTCAATCGGTGCTTATTATAATTCCGTTGCGTATATTTCACATACCGATACAGGAAAAGGCCTGGTAAACAAAGGATACAAAATTGCCAGGAGCTATACACTCAACTGGAAGATGGAACTGGTAAAAAATAGCCTGGGGCCCGATTCAAAACCTGGTTCATTGCTCGACATCGGGGCCGGCACAGGTGCATTTCTTCACAAGGCATTTACATCCGGATGGTTGGTAACAGGCCTGGAGCCTGATGAAGGGGCGAGAAAGATCTGCAGTGAAAAGTATAACCTCCAGGAAGAATCTCCCGAAAAATTATTCGGACTCCCCGACAACTACTATGATGCCGTAACCATGTGGCATGTATTGGAGCACGTTCATCAATTACATGAATACATGGAACATATAAAACGCGTATTAAAACGGGATGGTGTTGCGCTAATCGCTTTGCCAAATTATATTTCGAAAGATGCTGAACTGTATGGAGCTTGCTGGGCGGCCTACGATGTTCCCAGGCATCTTTATCATTTTGCACCAAAAGCAATGGATAAATTAACAGTACAACATGGTCTGAAACTGGAATCAGTAAAACCTATGTGGCTGGACGCTTTCTATATTGCCTTGCTGAGTGAGGGTTATAAAGATGGAAAAAGTAATTTGTTACCTGCTATATGGAATGGTTTAAGATCAGATATACATGCCTTAAAGAATGTGGGCGCCTGCAGTTCGCTGGTTTACATAATCCGTCATCAATCATAAAGCATTCCGCGTTTGAATTTACCGCTGCTGATGTAAACCATTTTTATGAATCGGGCAAAATGTTCTTTGGAAACTGTTGTTACCCTGGCGCTGAATATTCCACCGTTCAAAACATGTGATTTTTCTTTTACCCTATGGCTTTATACCTGCAGCCCGCGATTCTTTTAGTAGTGATGCCAGGTTAACCCATTGTTCCGGGTTCATTGTGTAAGAACACCCGTTGATGGCTGTTTCATGTTCGTTATTGTTGAATTGCATTATTAAAATGAAAACCTTCTTTGTAACCTGCTTTTCCGCTGGCGTTGTATATTCCACAACTCGGCTGTACTGAATGTCCTGGTTTTTTAAACAATTTCGTATCCCGTGGCTAAGGTCTCCTTTACCAGCGTGGTAAGAAGGTCTAATTGTTCAATTTTTAACTGGGACAATAAACCGGTTAAATGCTTTTTCATGATCTTGTTATTTATTTTTAGTGAGTTGACATTAAAAGGAACTCCTTCTTTGTATCCTGTTTTTCCGCTGGCGCTGAATGTTCCACAGGTCGGCGGAAGTGAAAACTTTATTTTTAGTGTTGTTGAATCCCGGAGCCAATGTTTCCTTTACTATGGAGGTCAGCTCCAGCAGCTGTTCTGTGGCTATTTGTGTGAACAGGATGTTTGATTGCTTTTTCATGATTGGTTGCTTTTTTATAGTTATAATTAAAATGAAAGTCTTCTTTGTGTCCTCGTCCTGCGCTGGCGCTGAATGCTCCACAGGTCAGCGGCAGTAAAAATCTTATTTGCCGGCTGGTTGAATTCAGTAGCCAGGGTTTCTTTTACTACGTTGGTAAGATTTTCTACCATTTTGGAACTTATTATTGCAAATAAGGTGTTTGATTGCTTTTTCATGATTGTAAGTTTTTTAGTTTTTTGATTGATTATTTACTTTGATAACACAAAGATATACATTATTAGGTACTATACAACACATAGTACCATTTATTTTAAAGTAGCCGGCAGAAGCTAATAGCTTAGTTAACTATAAACCTTGCTGGTATTGATTTTCATCTTAAATCAACGATTTAACCAAATATAATAAAATGGATAAGTGGTAATATAAAGGGCTAAACGGTTTTTAAAACCCTGGAATACTTTTCCAGGAAAATCACCAGTTGATGAAATATAAAATGGTTTTTAGAAAGAGTTTAGGATCGGTAGTTATTTGTACCCTGGAGCGAACGGTCAGCGATTACGGAGGAGATTTCTGCGGCGTTCTTAATGCATTGTTGCTGTTGAGGTTGCAAATCCAATTTTAAGGCAGCAATTTCTTCATCGGAGACGGTTTAATCTTGATTGTCCAGGTTTATCCCATCAGCGCTGATTGGTCCTGTTAAACCTTTCTTCCATTACATCCCAGTTGACCCCTCAGGGCCATTAATCGATATGTACCAGTTAATCCTGTCAAGCATAAATCAAATCTTAATTAAAATTATCCTTGTAACTAACTTTTAACTGCCGATCCACGGTTTCAGATTCCCGAAAGAACTTTTTAAAAAGATATCCGTCTGGTAGAAAACAGCTTTTTATTAATTTCAGAATGGGTAATAGAATTATCAGATTAGTGGAAGGGATATGCCATCCGGAACGAAGTGCCCGGGTGGTTATTTATTAGCGATGCATGTTTGCGGTGGGTGTAATGCCGTAACTAGTAACTGTAAATTTATTGAAAGGACCTGGGACTTAAGCAGGCGAATTGTTATAGACGGGCATTTTTTCCCGTTCCGTTACAGAATTATTAGGGATACCGGTGATAAGGCCGCGGCAATTGGAAGCACCACAACAGCAATCAAATGGTTCCATATTTTCATCGAGGAAAGACGTATAATCAAGTGTTAACTCTTCACCTTTAAGTATTTTTCTAAAGCAACGACGTCCAGTCCTTTATAGGTAGTATTGGGATCGCAGCTATGGTTTTGGGGTGCCCAGCCGGTTGGATCAGTATCCCAGAGCAAAAAAACTTCCCTACTTAGCGGGTAAGCGTATCTTCTGACAATTTCCTTTTCATTTATTGTCCAGTTTTCTTCAACATAATTGCGGGTGACGATAGGCTGGGATCGCTGCTCACCCTTAAATACCAACCCGGTAGCATCAATATCCACCGCAGCATAAATACCATAGCCGGCTATCGAATTGCCCTTCATGGTATATTTTTTCTTCTTACGCTTGTACCTGGCAATTCCTTCTGAAATGATATGACCCAGAAAATTTGCCTGGCCAAATCCATCATATTTAAGAATATAATCCGCACTGCCCTCATATCCATCTTTATAAAAAACAGAACAGGTAAAGTTTATTTCCAGGAAAAACAACTTACCCTGGTCGCTCATTCTAAAATCCAGTCTGGCATAGCCAACACCATTGAAGCTTCGGAAGATTTTTTGAGACGCTTGCCGCAACTGCCGCTCGATCGCGCTGTCCGTAACAGGGATATTGGCGTTTGGATGAAGTTCGGAGGTTTTTAATGCATAGGTTTTAAATTGATTGCCGCCAGGGAAAATATATTCAACCGGTTTAAAAGATAGGACATTCTTTTCATTATCAGCATCTGCTGCAACCATCACGGTGAATTCCCTGCCGTTTATATATTCTTCTACCAGCAGTGGACAATACTCTTCAATAACCTCACTGACTTTTGCTTCCAGTTCTTCTATAGTATTTACGAGGCTTTTCTCGTCAATACCCAAGCTATCACCTGCCTTTGCCGGTTTAACAAATAAGGGAAAGTTTAAATGTTTTATTTGCCCGGCCAAATCTGCGGCGTCCTCCACCAATGCATAGGATGGCGTACGTATCCCTTCCGTGTAAGCAACATATTTCATCAATTCTTTCGGCGGATCGTACAATAAACTGGTTGGCCCAGTAAAAGGGAGGTCGAGCAATTCCAGACTATAAATTACGTCGATGGAAGGAACCTCCCATTCTAAATATCCTTCACACAAATTGACAAATACATCGTATTTTTTTTTCTTCAACTCTTTTAGCTGTTTGTAGGTTGTGAGTTTATTTAGATTTACGTGGTCAACCTTAGCTCCAGGAATTAAATGGGTGAGATCCCGGTGAGGGTCATAGTGCTGGTAATCGACGCCGGAAGTAGAATAATCGGGTTGCAACACACAGATACGCAGGGCATGATTCCCGAAATCAATGGGAGTAGGGGGTGAAGTATTTAAACTGGTGTAGATATTTATCGGGTCCTTCATCTTTCTGACTCCATATTTTTAGGCAGAATCGCCTATTTTTCTTAAGGGCAACTGGTAGTCTATCTTGACCAATTTTGTTTTTTTCCGTTTTTGTGATCTTGTAGCCAAAGTTAAAAAAGCCGTATTGATGATTTCTTTTACCAATTCAGTAAAAGTTTTTCCGCTTAATCGCAAGATAGCACCGATCGAAGTATAATCCTCATCATCGCTCAGGCCACATTGTGCGTTTACTTCCAGTACAAAAAATTTTCCGGTTACGCTATCCTGCCGGAGGTCTACCCGGGAATAGCCTTTGCCTTTCATTGCCACGTATGCATCCCAGCTGATCTTTTTTATTTCATCAACCAATAATGCATCGGGTGCTTCATATTCATAAAAATTTCCATCATTGGGCATCGGCGTTTCTTCGTCGTAGATTTCCCAAAGACGGTCGAAGCTTAATATTTTTTCTTCTTCCGGCAAGGAGGGATGAAAAACCCTTTGTACAGGATTGTATACAACAGCAAATTCAGGTTTATCGAATGAACCTACTATCAGGGTAGTGTATTCATTTCCTTTTATAAATGACTCAACAATCAGTCCGTCGGTAACCAGGTTCCATCCACGGTACCCTTCAAACATCTTATCCACCTGCACTTGTAGTGCTGTTTCATTAAATACAACATTTTTGATGCCAAGTCCCATACTTCCGCCGGAAACAGCCGGCTTAACAATCAGCGGTGTTCCCAACCTTTCAAAAATGCCTATGAGGTCCTGGTCCGGGGAACTAATGGATTCCCAGCGGGCAGTTGGTACCCCAGCTTTATTAAAAGCGGACTTCATTGGAATCTTGGAAGTAGTAATATCATAAAAATATTCATCGGAACCGGTGAAAACCAAACCTGATTGCTGTAATAGTTTTACCACGGAAATGCCGGGCGTTCCGTTTACTTCATCGCCGTCGCAAATATTAAACACGATCGGTATATACAGCCCTGCTTCTTTTTCTGCAACGATGGAAGCAATGATGAAGGTATAATCCAGCATGGTGACAGGTTGCCATACCCATTCAATTCCCATTTCATCAAAGGTTTTGGTGTACTCTGTGATACTCTGGCTAAAATCATAATAGTAATCTATGTTTTCGTCGTTGGATTGCAGGTAAGGTGCCAATACCCAAACCTTTAATTTTTCAGAAGAAAGGCTTGCTATTAACGGGTTGGCTTGCGGCATATGGGTGAGATAGTATTATGACTTTTTGGCTAACTTTTGTAAAATAAAATCGGTTAACCGGTAACCTGCAAGTGTTTCGGGATTGATGTGCGCGGCCCCGTTTATTAACTGTAAACAATTTTTGCTTCCGCAGTCACAAACAAATGGTTGCGCCATTTCCCATTCTGTTGAGGGATAAAAAAAGCGAAATTCATCCCCAGGTTGTACTGCGCTTATGCAAACCAGTTGCATGGCAGTAGTATCAAAGAACACATTCGGATCACAACCATGATTTACGTATTGCAGGAAAGAAGGTTCCAGCGTAATGTGTGTATCAGATCCTGTTTGCACGGTTAAGTAGGTTGCGAAACTTTGTACGGTAGCAGCATAAAAATTAGTGATTATTTCACCTGCGTTAAACCGGGAAACTGCATGAAGCGAATGGTGTCGCCTGGTTGTTTCCAGCCTTACTTCAGCACCGCCGTGGCTGCTTAGAATATCATAACTTTTGTTGGAATAAATTTGAGTCGTCATATATGGAGCATAATGAAGAAAAGATTACTATGGGTAAAAAGGATAATGGTAAAATAATATATAGTAAATGTATTAAACATTGCATTATAAAAGAGCCTTAATTAACGTGTTATTCAATAAGTGGATTAAATGCGATATTATGTTAATAACCATTACAAACAGGGGAGATAAAAATGGAGATAAAAACTGTTGCCGGGTTATCAGGAAGGTTAGTTAAGCACGTAATGGCCACGCTGATTTGCCGGCTAAAAAATTTATAAAGTAACCTTTAAATGTGGGAAGGACAAAGAATTAAAAAGCAGCTTAAACAGTCCAGGTACCTGGCTATATTTTACGCTTGGAATGAGCAAAGAATTCCAATGCGCGCCTGGCAGGTATATTAATTATAAATCAATGAACAGAGGAATTTTGTTGGGTGTCTTGCAGATAGCATGCAAGATGGTATTGCAGGCTGCGGGTACTTAATTTTAAAGGGCAGGTTCAAATTTTTAGGGACGCATTGAAATGGGATGCCTAAAATATTAGGGTTAAATATGGGATTGCATAGTAAGCAATTCACGAGGAGTTCAATAAGGAACTACCATCATTATCAACTAATTTTTATTAATTGGAGGCAGACTTCCCGGAGAAATTAGTGGTATTTAAGTCGATTACCTTTGCCTGCTGAACAGTTCCTTCCGCTTCATGAAAAAGTTGTTCTCTTATTTTTGGATCATTTACAAGCGCGATATTGCAGGCTTTGTTAAAATCAGTATGCATTCCATAACTCTCCAATACGGGTGCAACATCTTTGAATTCAGGAAATATTAAGTATTTTTTTACAAAATAGTGAGTTTTATTCTCAATTACTTTGGTGTAGGCGGTGTAAAAATTTTCCATGTTTATCTATTTAGGTAACGGCTTATAATATGCTCTTTAATAATTTATAGTCAATCCATTTGCTGCAGGCATAAATAGTATGCGTATACTACAGTCTTACTAATAACAAAACCCGACGGTTCCTGACCTGGAAAATTAGAAAGCAAAAGATGTAGTAGGAAATATTATTGCAGTAGTATTACTAACAATAGTATAGAACAATCACTGCAAAAAACATGCCCGTGGTCTTGATTAAAAATAATGGAAATAAATTCGTTTCATCGGATGTAAGGGTAAAAGCAGTGGTAGGTCTGTCGTAAAATTAGTATTAATTTTTTAATTCGCAAAAAAACCCTATAATTATTTTCTTCCTTTTAAGCAAAACACTAAACGGAATAACATTTAAAAGCTATAAAATAAATGGTAACGCGTGCAAGTAGTATTAACCGTACATCCGCTACCAGCGAAGTTTACAGCGACTCATCTCTTCCATCCGCAATTGCATTTAGTTATAAGCGTTCCCTTAATTCATTTTAAAACTGTTATAACATTTTTTAACCGCAACCGGCAAAGCGGTAATGTAAACTCCCTGGGCTTCGCTAGCAGAACGAGGAAACTACCAAAGGACCCCAGGCTGATGTTCTCCAGGCCTCCCAATGCTTCCACCTGATTGCGCATAATGACCTTCTTAGCTGAAAGCTGCCGCCATGTGTGTGCATACAGGTTTAAGAAACTTATTTTTTAAGCACCAGGTCTTCTTTTGCCGCCCATTGCGCAATGTCCTGTTTGCTTAGCGCTGCCGCCATCATATCCGGAAATTTATCGGGGCTGCAGGCAAAAACCGGGATACCTAGGTTAGAGAGGAATTGCGCATTGCCATGATCGTAAGACGGTGCTCCTTCATCATTCAGTGCCAATAAAACAATGACCTGAACCCCTGAGCTTGTAAGTTCGACCGCCCGCTTCCGCATCTGGTCAGTATTACCTCCTTCATACAGATCGGTTACCAGCACCAGCACGGTATCCAGTGGACGGGTTATAATCTGAACGCCGGATATTTTCGGTTTGGTAGACGAGGATAGCAACCGGCGGCGTTAGTTCAGGGTGGGTTACCCATTGCAACAGGCCATCTGCTTCCGGCGGTCCTTCCACAAGCACGATATCGGGTTTTAATTCTTCAAGAAATGCTTTTACATTCCTTGCAGAACCAGGGCCGTGATGGCTTATGCCTAAGATATGTGTTGACATGGATGTTTTTTATTGTTTATATGCGTCGTTTGCGCCATGTTGGCGTTTCACCAACAAGTCTACTCTCAACCCTTGTTTGTGTTTTCACCGACCAGGCTTTACAGTATGGTTATTGTCTGTTTTCTTTTTTTTTCTTGGTAAAAAAAAGTAACATAAAAAATCAAGGCCTGCAAATAAAAAGGCGGAAATTTTTAATTAGAGCCTAAAATCAACGAACTCGCCGGCATACTCCCATAAATTGTATTTAATACGGGCTCAGACAGCGTTGATTATTTAACGGCTCAAATTTAAAATTTCCTGCTCTTTTTATTTGAGGCCGATTGCATCGGTACTTGCGCACTGTCTATATAATCTTTCCACTTCGCGCCATTGTTTGTGTTTTCACAATTATAGCTATTAGACATACAACTTTCCCTTTTGCCAACTTTTTCCCTGTTTCCGGTTTATTCCATATCCCTGCAGGCCCTGTAAATGTCTTTCCAGTCATCTCTTGGTTTTACTACCGTTTCGAGGTATTCCTTCCACACAATCTTGTCTTGCACCGGGTCTTTCAAAATGGCGCCGATGATGCCTGCAGCAAGATCCGCAGCCTTCAACTGCCCATCGCCAAAATATGCGGCCATCGCCAGGCCATTATTTACTACCGAAATGGCCTCGACAGTGCTCAGGCTTCCCGTAGGTACTTTTAGTTTTGTTTTACCATCAATGGTCACGCCCCCGCGCAACTCCCGGAAGATGGTAACAATACGGCGTATTTCACTCAAAGCGGGTGCTCTGCCGGAAGTTCCATTGTTTTTTCATAGCTTTCCACCCTTCGTTTTACGATATCAATCTCTTCATCCATAGTGTCGGGCACAGGTAATATCACCGTATTGAACCTGCGCTTTAAGGCACTTGACAAATCGTTTACCCCTTTATCACGGTTATTGGCAGTGGCGATAATATTAAATCCCCGTATTGCCTGCACTTCCGTATTCAATTCCGGAACAGGCAAAGATTTTTCGGAAAGTATTGTGATCAGCGAGTCCTGTACATCAGCGCCGATCCTTGTCAGTTCCTCAATCCTTACGATTTTGCCTTCTCTCATGCCGCGAATTACCGGCGTGACCACGAGGGCGGATTCGCTCGGACCTTCGGCTAATAATTTTGCATAATTCCAGCCATAACGGATAGATTCTTCACTGGTACCAGCCGTTCCCTGGATAATCATGGTACTATCTCCGCTGATCCCTGCTGCCAGGTGTTCACTTACCCAGCTTTTTGCGGTACCCGGAAGACCATATAATAATAGTGCCCGGTCAGTAGTGAGGGTGGCAACCGCTATCTCTATTAATCGCTTGTTTCCTATGTATTTTGGGGAGACTTCAAACCCGTTTTTCAATTTGCCCCCCACCAGGTAGGTAACTACAGATTGTGGCGATAATTTCCAGTTAGCCGGGCATTTCCCGCTGTCCTGTTTTTTCAACTCTTCCAGTTCGGGGGCATACAGTTGATCGGCATGGCTTCTTAAAACGGTTGGCATATTTTGTTTTTATTTAATCGTTACCTAAGCCCGCTTTTCAAAACAGCGGTCGCCCTTCCCGGGTATGAAATTTTATTCTTAAACGGGTTATTGAACCTTGTCACTCCTGAAAAAAAGGCTTGTTATTGAAACGCTTTGATTGTTTGAACTTTTAATGTAACCAGTTTATTAATGTATTCTTTAGTTGTGTTCCAGGTAATTTGGTCATAGGCTTCCTTTGGTGTGCATTTTTCCAGTTCACTAATTATTTTTACGGGGATCAAATGAATATACCTTTCGTAAAAAGAGCGATTGTACCGGTAAGGATTATTTGCTGTATAAGTGAAAATATTTTTTGCCAGCTCTATGCCCCATTCCCCAGATCTTTCAAGGGCATGATCGATTATGTTGTTTTCATCTCCAACGAAAAATTTATTGCTGTAAAACTCCTGCTGCTGCAATGGAAGCAACGGGATGATGTCGATATAAAAAACTTTATTATGCTGCATAAAGGCAAAAGCCCAGCGCTGGTCCTTAAACTGTACGATCGCTGCCACAAGTGCGGCAAGAAATTTCCTGCCTTTTTCATCCTGCTGAAAATAACCAATAATGGCTTCAGGGCCAGCATTAAAATGACTTTCCCACAAAACCGGGGGAACGTATTTGATCAACTGGAAAATGATAAATTCACCATCTGAGAATTCCTTTTGATTACTAAGTTTATCGATGCCTGTCCGGAATATTTCTTCATCGATCGTACCAGGTATTTGCACCTGCAGCAGTGTTTTAGTTGATAAACCAAACAAGGCTTTTTCCTTTTTTAGTACAACAGCGGTTTTTAGAACAGACCAGTATTTTTGTACGATCGAAGAGGCGGGGATCAACTTTAAGATATTCAACGCCTCCTCCCTTACTTTTTGAGCTTTCTCATTGGCAACAGTTTCCAGCCATTCCAAATCATTATCTTCGGCATTGACTGCAAGGACTTTTAATAAGGTGGCTTTACTGTTTGCATTTTCCTGCTGCCAGGTTTGCTGCAGCCATTCTCTTGCAGTAACCGGATCGGCCAGGCGTAGTTGTTGCAATACTTGCCTTCGTTGTTCAGGTTTACCGGTTTGCCAAAGCTCCTCTTGAGAGGCTTCCGACAAAAAAACCCAGTTGCTGTTGAACTGTGCCAGCCAGCCACCACGTTTTCCGCAACATTTTTCCGCAAGTTTTTGCAACGGAATTTGTTTTTCTGCCTTAGAAAGTATAATTGGTACCAGACGGGGTGGGACTAACAACTGTCTGCTTTCACACAACATAAGCCAGAGGCTCAGCAACCCATTACTTTGTTCACGAAGAATATCCCCCAGCACGTTTTCGGCTGTTTTGGTACAACGCGGGTGTGCTTCATCAGGGGCCGGCACTAAACCAACGCCTTCTTTGAATGAGGGAAGAAGGCCGCATTGCCGGTAATTAAATACGATAGAAGCGCCTGCAGGAATTTTCTTCCTTATCCAGGGTTATGTTATTTATAATCGGCTGCATAATCCTGGCTATGTCCTCCGGGATCTCCTGCAGATCCATTTGTTTTTTTTCAGTCCCCAGCATAGCAGTCTGTATGACATTATTCCAGGATTGCATATTTATCGTTTACCAGAATTATTATTTTACTAAAATAAAAAGCCCTTTGTTAATGTTTATTGCCCAGGTTTGTTTGACTTTAAAAGCAACACCTCAAATAATGTTATAAACTTCATTTTCCCATACACCCATTGGCTCATAAACATTTTCTTTTCCGAACACAACCATATCCAGCGCTTTACCCCCACTGATGGCAAGCAAGGAAAAAAGATTCGGATAGCTGTATTTCAAAAGCATCAACCTGTTCTCCTTATCAGCCAGCCACCACTGGCCAGCATATTGCACTGGTCTTATTTGTTCCATAATAAAGGGCCGTTCTGAAGTAAAAGGTAATTGCATATTACTTGTTGTTTCATATTCGGCCACGGTAAGCCAGTTGGTAATGCCGCCTGGCCTGCTGGAAGTTACCGGGGTAAAGTGGTCCTTAACGAGGGCACGCACCGGGTTTGCTGAGTGAAAAAAAACCAGTTCAGCTTCAATCTGCATCCCGGGAGTAAAGGATACACCCGTACCCTGGCCCCGTACACTAAACTGCAATACCAACGCATATTGATTAGTACGGCTGCCATATAACCAGATGCGTTCCACCGTCAGGTTGTCTTCCTCTGTAATTTTCTTGCCCAACACAAGCCAGCTATCTGTAATTCCTGTATGTTCTTTTAATTCATCCTGGTTCTGAGTTATACCTACCTGGTTGCGGAGGTCGTTTTGTAATAAATGGGTAAGGGAGTTTATATTTTTAAATCCGCATATCACCAGGTAGAGGCGGATCAATTGATCCATGAACTTGCTTTCCCAGTCTTCTTCATAAAAATTGGTTGCGCCCAGCGTTTTTATCATACCTGCCAGGCCGGGGGCCTTGGAGTCGATCATTCTTTTGGCCATTGAGGCAAGAAATTCTCTCCTTTTTCAGGGATCGTTATAATGCAATTGCGGATAATATCTTTTGTCCAGCGTAATAATTCGGCTATGCCGTTATCAACGCTTTTTTCCCGTGCCTGCCGCCGCTTCAACTGGGCAGCTTCATCTACGGGCTGTTCGGTTTTTTCTACTTTTTTTTCTTCCCGCTCCTGCTTTTTTTTCATCCATTCAGCAACCCAGGCCGGTTCTTCTCTATCAGTAAATAACCCAGGATGTTTTTCGTGTAGAAATAGCAAACCAAGCCCATGCTTACAGGGAAATTTCCTGCTAGGGCAAGAGCATTTGAAGCTTAAGCTTCTGAGGTCTACCTGTGTTTGATAAGGCTTACTTCCGCTCCCCTGGCATTCACCCCAGAGTGCCTGTTCATTTATTCCCTTACTTACCCATTTGGTAATGCCGGAAAGGTCTCTGCCGGCTTTTTTTGAGGCTTCATCGGGCGCTAGTGCAAGTATCTGGTCTTCGGATAAATTCAAGTAAGCTGATTATTTTTTTGAAGATAGGATTAAAGAAGCAATGGAGAAGAGGAAAACTCCTTAAGTAAACAGTTCCAATTTGATGATAAGGCAATTCCCATTAACTTCTAAAACCATTAACATACAGGGAAATACACTCAAAAAATGTCATCAAAAAACAAAACACTACCTTTGCAGCCTACTCCACTAAAATAACCCGGCAGGTTGTAAGCCGGTGTGGTAAAAAATTTCCCGCTGATTCAGAAAATGCAACGTCTTTGCCAGCCTTTATTAAAATAAACCATTCAATGGCATTTAGAAAATTAGAATTAATTGAACCAATCCTAAAGGCACTGGCTGATGAAGGATACACTATTCCTACTCCTATCCAACAACAATCTATTCCCCTGGTACTGGAAAGAAGGGATCTGCTGGGATGTGCACAAACAGGTACCGGCAAAACTGCAGCATTCGCAATTCCCATTTTGCAGATCCTGCACGAAGAAAAAGAACAGGAGCGTGGCCGTAAACAAATAAAAGCATTGATATTGACCCCCACCAGGGAGCTTGCCATCCAGATCGATGAAAGTTTTGCGGCTTATGGAAAATACACGGGGCTTTCTCATGCGGTTATTTTCGGGGGGGTATCGCAACTTCACCAGACCAATCAACTGAGAAACGGGGTAGATATATTGGTAGCCACCCCCGGCCGTTTACTCGATCTGATGAGCCAGGGGTTTATCGGTCTCCAACATTTAAAAATATTCGTTTTGGATGAGGCAGACAGGATGCTGGACATGGGATTCATCCATGATGTTAAAAGAGTGATCATAAAGTTGCCGATTAAAAGGCAGACACTTTTTTTCTCCGCAACCATGCCACCCGAGATACAAGGCCTCGCCAATGTATTATTGAACGACCCTGCAAAAGTAGCAGTAACGCCGGTGTCATCGACCGTTGATGCAATCGACCAGAGTTTGTTCTTCGTGGATAAAAATAACAAACCGGGATTACTTTTGTACCTCTTAAAAACAGAGAAAATAGTTACGGCGCTGGTGTTTACCCGCACCAAGCACGGGGCAGATAAGGTCGTTAAAATTTTGCATAAAGAAAACATTACTGCCGCAGCCATTCACGGTAATAAATCACAAAATGCCCGTCAGCACGCATTAAGCAATTTCAAAAACGGTAACCTGCGGGTGCTGGTAGCTACCGATATTGCCGCAAGAGGCATTGATATCGATGAGCTTACCCACGTAATAAATTTTGAATTGCCCAATGTGCCTGAAACTTATGTACACCGAATCGGTCGTACAGGCAGGGCCGGAAACACCGGGATCGCCTTCTCGTTTTGTGATGGGGATGAAAGGACAGAGTTGAAAGATATTCAAAAACTGATCGGCAGAAATATTCCCGTTGTGGATAGTCATCCGTATCCTTTAGTTTTGGGTTCGATGGTTCCGCAGGTGGGAGGGGCGAGGAAGCCATCTTTTAAAAAACAGGGCAACAATTTTCATTCATCCGACAGAGGTGGAAGAAGGGGTTATGGCACACAGCGTACCGGGAACAAATAATGCAATGCTTCATAACCGTCAAAAAACTGGCTTACACCAGTTGCAATCAGCTACAGCAGCCCGGGCGAAACATTAGCGTAAATTAAGTAGGATATGCCGTCGGATCGCTCTATCAAAATAAATTTTTTAATTCCCTTAACCGAAGTATTTAACTTCGGTTTTTTTGGAGCTTTATCATAGAAAAACAAAAGGTTTATTTTATAAATAACTGGTTTATTATGCGCACCCGTAAATATATTTCCTATTTATTGAACCCGTTGGAATTGCTGCGTACCAAAAAAATTTTACGGGTAAATCCCACTGCGCCACGTACCAGGGTGGAACCGGAAGCCCTGAAACTTTTTGTGTATGATTACGATCAGCAGCATATAAATATAAAAGAATTGTCTGACGTTTCTTCCTGTTTTTCATTTATTGATTCACCTACCGTAACCTGGCTGAATATAGACGGCCTGCGGAAAAAAGACGTGGAAGCTATTTGCGCCCGTTACGGGATACATAACCTCATCACGGAAGACATTTTGAGTATTGGGCAGCGGCCAAAAATGGATGAAATTGACGGGCTACTGTTTTGCCTGCTGAATATGATGTATTTTAACGAGAGGGAATCTACCGTCGAAATTGAGCAGATCAGTGTTGTACTCGGGAAAAATTTTGTGATCAGTTTCCAGGAAGACCAGACGCGGGATGTTTTTAACCCGTTGCGTGAAAGGCTTAAGATCAACGGAAGCAAAATAAGGCAAAACGGGGGAGACTTTTTATTTTATTCGCTGATCGACATGATCGTTGATAATTACTATGTGGTGATGGAAAAGCTGGGAGAAAAGATCGAGGGGCTGGAAGAAGATATTGTCAGGAACTCTAACAAACGGAGCCTTGCCAAAATAAATATGCTGCGAAAGGAAATGATCATCCTTAAACGAAGCATTGCACCCGTAAGGGACCTCATTAATGGGATCTTACGCAGTGAAAGCGATTTGATCGAAGAAAAAACAGAAAAATATTTTAAGGATGTTTACGACCATATTGTTCAGGCAAACGACCTGGCGGAAAACTACCGGGATATGATGATGAACTTACACGACCTGTACATTAGTAATGTGAACCTGAAAATGAACGAGGTAATGAAGGTGATGGCCGTTGTTACCTGCCTGTTGGCGCCGGCAACCGTTATTGGAGGAATTTTCGGGATGAACTTTGAAACGATCCCCTTACTGCATAATAAATGGGGCTTTTTTATTTCCGTAGGCCTGATGCTTTTTATACCCATGGCCATGCTTCGTATGTTTAAGAAGCAGGGTTGGTTTTAACGACGCTATTGTTGCCAGGTTATGGAGCCAATCCTATTTCAGCCATTCCATTTCCGGTATCCCGGCGGCATCCCTGAAATAATTCAGCCTTAACGAATCGCTCCATCCGTGTGGATTACGTTCAAATGTTTTACTGCTGTAAAAAATCATTCCTTTCATATTAGGGGTATTGCGCATCGCTGTTATCTGGCGGGGTAGTTGTTTTGCACTTCTCCATGCAGCATTGCTTTTGGCCTTATAAATTCCCATGCCGATATAGCAATGCCTGCCAAAAAGGTGCTTGCTCCACCAATCCAGTAACACTTCATAAGGGGCAACGGGGTGGCCAATTTCCCAGTATAATTGCGGTGCAACATAATCGATCCAGCCGTTTTTCAGCCACAATAAAATGTCAGCATACAAGTCGTCATAATTGGACTGAGCCCCGTTAGTCCTGCTGCCATTTACGGGGTCCTTTTCCTGGTTGCGCCATACTCCAAAGGGGCTGATACCAAACTGGCATTTCTTGTTTTCTTTTTTAATGGCCCTGCTTAGCATCGCAATAATGGAATCGGTATTGCTCCTGCGCCAGTCGTCTTTTTTCATCCCGTTTCCATATCGCCGGTAACTTGCGTAATCCGGGAATTCCTTTCCCTTAAGATGGTACGGGTAAAAGTAGTCGTCAAAATGAATGGCATCCACATCATACCGGTCCACTACGTCTGCTACCACGCGGGTAACATATTCCTGGGCTTCCTTGTTGCCCGGGTCGAAGAAACGCTGGTTGCCATAAGTTACAAACCATTCCGGGTGAAGCCTGGTGATATGTGTTGCCGAAACCACCGGGTTACCCATATTGAATATTGCCCGGTATGGATTCATCCAGGCATGAAACACCATGCCGCGCCGGTGCGTTTCAGCTATCATAAATGCCAGCGGGTCATAAAAAGGAGCAGGTGCCTGTCCCTGCCGGCCGGTAAGCCATTCACTCCAGGGCTCGTATTGGGAAGGATAAAATGCATCTGCGCACGGACGCACCTGTACGATCAAGGCATTTATCCCGTTACGCTGGTGCATGTCCAGCAATCGTATAAAGGCTGTTTTTTGGGAATCGCTGTTAAAATTTCCTTTTCCGGGCCAGTCTATATTATCTACAGTGGCTATCCACACTCCACGGAATTCCGGGGCAGCCTGTGATCTTAGTTTTACCGGTAAACCGGTGATTAGGAATAGGAGTAAGCAATACCCGCTAAGTAACGGATAGCCGGGGATACGGAAATCAACAAATTGTTTCATAGTCTCAGGCAACTTTAATTGGATTGGCGGACTTTATCCAATAGTTTATTCAGCATTTTAGCTTCATTATCAGTTAACGCATTCATGATTTTTTTGATGTCATCTTCCTGCAGGTCGATTTTTTGTAATATCTTTTTTCCTTTCTTTTATATGGATACATCCACCAGTCTTTTATATTTTTTGCAGGTAATTTTTTTTTCCAGACCTTTTATGATAAGCCGGTCCACTATACGACTGGTATCACTCATTTTATCAAGCATCCGCTCCCTGATCTGAAGGGTGGATAAAGGTGTTTTAATCCCTCTTAAAATACGTAGAATATTAAATTGCTGCAGGGTGAGATCTTCTTTATCAAAAATCTGTTTTAATTGCTCGGTTGTCCAGTTATATGTAAAAATCAAATTGATGATCGCACGCTGGTGCTCGCTTTTAAAACTGCTTTGTTTGATATCCTTATCGATACTCATACTGAAACTTTCTGGTTAAAGGGGCTTAAAAAAGGTGTTGTTGAGGGTAGCCGAATAAAAATAGGCCCCCGTTTTTGCAGGTTACAGGTAGAAGGTATCTGCAGTGTATGCGCTAATCATCTTGAGACCCGCTCCTGGTGCACCGGTTCATTTCAGGCAATATGATTTCTTGATGCAAACTCGTTCATGTAAATCCTGATTAGTATTATAAAATAGCTGATTAATAATGGCCCGAATATCAGGCCCATAAAGCCAAACAGTTTTAAACCTACGATCACCCCCAAAACAGTGACCATAGGGTGTACATTGCCTATTTTTTTCAACAGGCTCATCCTGGTGATATAGTCTACATTTCCCGTTACGATAATGCTATAAAGCGTAAGGCCCGTTGCTGTTAAATTTTGACCGGAGGAATACAGGTAAATTACAAGCGGCACCCATACGATCATGGTTCCCACTAAAGGGAAAAAGGCAAAAACACCTGTAACAAAGCCCCACATCCCCCAATCCTTTACTCCAAAAATCAGGTAACCGGCTGCGGCCACCACTCCCTGTACAATACAAATAATCGGTATGCCTACCGCATTTGACCTGATCATAATGTCCGTTTCATTCGCCAGTTTGTCCACATTTTCCGGCTTCAGGGGAATGATATGGTCCAGGTATTTTTCTATTTCCTTTCCACTGTATAATAAATAGTACAGAAGAAAAAACAGCATGATCAGGTTAGTTAAAATGTTAGCGGTACTATTTAAAAAGGAGGGGATATAAGCAGAAACTTTTCCTGCAATCGATTGTACATTCTTTCCGGAAAATAATTGCTGGCCGGTGTACTTTTCAATTTTTGCTGAAAAAACCTCCAGCCCTTTAACCACCTCCTGCTGGTTGTTTACCAGCGAGTTTATCTTCGGCGATATCATGAGAACCGAAAAATAAACCGGTATAGCTATTACTCCCAGGCTTGCAAGGATAAATAACAGCGCGGTCAGCCCCTTGCGCCATTTTTTTTTGATGGTCAGCGTATAGTACCATTTGCGGGTTAGCATAAACAGGGTGACCCCACCCATTATTCCCGGCAAAAAAATATACAATTGCGTTACAAGCATAATACTCAGCATTATAATTAAGCCGAGTAATATAATCTGCCGGAGATAGTTATTAAAAGAGTTAGGCATCGGGTAAAATTAAAGGAAATTGTTGTTATCGGTGGCTGTGGTCCTTGATGGTGGCGGGTAGACTTTTAACAACGAAAACCATCATGGCTTAATCCTTCCATACGGACGCACCTTCACTGCAGTTGGCGCAAATATCAATGTTTTTGCGGCTCTTTAACAACTGGCTGCGAAACTGCTTATAATTATCATTGTGCCATACCTCTTTAAAGGACTGATGTTTCAGGTTACCTAGCTGGTGCATGGCATCTTTATCGAAACAACAGGGTACCACAAGGCCATCCCACGTAATTACATTAGCATGCTGCATTTTCCAGCACCTGTTGGCCAGTTTGTTTTTAGCGGTATAATTGCCGGCTGCATTTTTTTTATAGCGGCTGAATTTGTCAATGGTGGGGATCAGCTGATTCGGGTCGTTTTCATAATCGTAAACCTGGGCGGTTTTAAAACGTACCTGGTCTACCCCCACTGCTTTAGCCAGTTTTTTAATATCCTCTATCTGGTGTTCATTGGGTTTAACCACCAAAAACTGGAAAAAAACAAAAGGCGTTTTGCTGTTGAGTTCTTTCTTCCACTTTACAATATTTTTTGCTCCGTCTATTACCTTATTTATATTACCCCCTACACGATATTGTTTGTAAACTTCCTGTGTAGTTCCATCTATAGAAATGATCAATCT
>JBBJMD010000197.1:0-7043 GCA_037719925.1 Ferruginibacter sp. | reverse complement strand
CTACGGACGATGAAAAAGAATCTGTGAAGGGGCAGGCGCTGGGGCTGAGGGCCTATGCCTATTTTTACCTGATCAATTATTTCCAGCACACTTATAAAGGAAATGAAACGAAACCGGGCGTACCCATTTACACCACGGTTTCTACTGAAGGTAAGGCACGGGGAACCGTACAGGATGTTTATACACAAATCATTAGTGACCTAACCGAGGCTGAAAGCTTATTGGATGGTAAAGCGCGCGCCACTAAGTCAAATATGGATGTGAGTGTTGTAAGGGGTTTCCGCGCAAGGACCGCCTTGCTAATGGAAGACTGGACCGTAGCGGCTACCTATGCTGCCAAGGCACGGGCTGGTTATACCCTCATGATAGGCGATGAATATAAGGCAGTTACTGCTTTCTCCACGCTCAGCAATCCAGAATGGATGTGGGGCTCTTTAATAGGTGAACAGGAATCAACGATTTATGCTTCTTATTTTTCCCACATGGATATCCGCGCGGGTGGTTATGCTGCCTTAGGAGGCCAGAAGAAAATCACGAAAGCTTTATATGACCAGATCCCTGCGGGAGATGTCAGGAAAGAAGTATTCCGTGATCCGGCCCTTTCTACCGGTTCTAATCCAGCTTACAACCAGTTGAAACACCAGCTCCCGGTAGCCGGGCAGTGGTCTGCTGATTATGTTTACATGCGTGCGGCAGAAATGTACCTGATAGAAGCGGAAGCCCTGGCAAGACAAGCCCAGGACGCTCCGGCGCGTACTGCTTTGGAAACAATTGTAAAAACCAGGTACCCGGCTTATAGTGCAGCATCTTTTAATGGTGCGGGGCTTGTAAATGAAATATTATTGCAGCGAAGGATCGAATTATGGGGTGAGGGTTTTTCTTTGATGGATATCAAGCGCCTTGACCAGGGAATTAACCGTCCAACTGGTGCAGGTAACCATGGTTCACCAAATTTTGATCCCGGGGTATATACAACCGGCCCGGCAGATGCAAGGTTATTGATGCGCATTCCGCAAAGGGAACTGGATAACAATACGAATATGACCCCTGCTGATCAAAATCCTTAAACCAGACCTTCTAACACATTAATAAATATAGTATGACTAATTTTTTTAAACCTACCTATATCAGCATTTTCAGCTTAAGTTTAATCTGTATGGTTTCGTGTAAGAAAAACAACCTGATTGTTGATAAGGATGTTACTGCACCGGCATTTGCCAAATTCAATACAATAAAAGACGCTGATACGATCGGTACCTATTATATCAGGAGCACGAACGACCCATTTAAATTGCCGGTTGGTGTAACGAATGTTTCGAATACTGACAGAACCATACAATTTACTTATTCAAGCACTGCTGTACAGGGTACACAATATAATGCCCCCGCATCCATTGTCATTAAAGCCGGGGAAACACTGGATTCACTTCCCATATCCGGGCTGTTTGCCGGGTATCCGAGTTCTTCCCGCAGGGATACGGTTATTATAACCATATCCGGAGGGGATGTTCCTGCAAGTGCATATAAAAGCAAATACAAACTTATACTGCGTAAATACTGCGAGGTGAGCCTGGCTGATTTTTATGGAGATTACCTCAATACGATGGATGGCACTTACGGGCCGTATTATACCACTATTGTAGCGGGTAGCGGCGTATCTACAGGACCAACTTCAGGCTCCGTGCAGGTTGTTAACCTTTGGGATTACTATGGTGTATTGCAGGATACCAACAGTGGCGCACCGGTACCTACAACGACCATTAACCTCGACTGGGCCGATCCGGCAAATTTCAAAATCTCGATCCCTGACCAAAAATTTATTACTGATGACGGACTCTGGATCAAAGGCACTACAACTACCGGTGCTTTCTCTTCCTGCGATCAGACTTTTACGCTCAGGTATACGCTTTATGATAAAGCTACCGGTGATAATGCTTATGCAAACCAGGTGACAATGTTAGCCAGGTAAGCATTAGAAAGCGTAATCAATACGCTCAGGATAAAACAAAAGAGGGCACCTTAAGGTTTCCTCTTTTGTTTTTAATAACTTAATCATTTGTCAAATCAAGTGTGGCGGATATTAAAGTATACCTCCACCAGCATTTAATTTTAAAGGGTCATAGTTATCGTACTTGAAAATTCCCCAGCTCTTTGGATTCGGAACTACGATCATCATTAGCTGGGCATTAACCAGGGCTTGCAATAAAACTGCAGCATTTCAGAGGCAAAAGTTATAGCATGTTGTTGGTCGCATCTTTAATGGCGGCAGGCAGTTTTTTAAGAATACGGTATGCCTTTGTGTTTCGAGTTTAAAACAATAACTGCATAAGCCGCATTTTTGCTTTGGTACCAACGCAGCCGGTATTCAAAAAATGCGCAGCGTATTGTTGTTACGGAGCCCCGCCGGCTGAGGTGGCATCCGACAAATTAAATAAGTACTAACACTAATGCCATTCACCATAGTACATACAATCCAATGTATCATATGGTATTATTAAATTAAAAACGGGGGGTTTAAATAACTAAAGAAGATCCAACAAAACTTTTATAATACGAAGCAGTGGTAAATGATAGCATTTTTTACAGGCACTGTCTAACTTATCCTGGTAATCTATTTAATCAGCTCAGCTAGTTTTGTTTCAAGATTTGCACCCCTTAAGTTGCTCGCTATAATCTTTCCTTCGGGGTTAACCAGCACATTGTATGGGATTCCTTCAAACCCATATAAACTGACGGCTGCGCTATTCCAAAATTTTAAATCGCTGATATGATACCAGGCTAAGCCATCATCAGCAATTGCCTTCACCCACGATTTCTTGTCTTTGTCCAGCGATACACCCAGGATGGTAAAATTTTTGTCTTTAAAATTGTTATACGCCTTAACGACATTCGGATTTTCGCCCCTGCAAGGCCCGCACCAGCTTGCCCAGAAATCAACCAGCACATATTTTCCCCGCAACATACTTAACGAAAAAGCCTTGCCGCTGGTATCGGCCATATTTAAATCCGGTGCAAGTGTTCCTTCATGGGGCGTAGCGTTGGTTTTGGCAATCATCTGGTTGTATTGGGCAGTTATCAGGCCGATAGCCTTGTTGCCGGGGAAGCGATTGGCAAGCCCACCAACGGTCTTCTCTAATTTACCGGGTTCGATGTTCCCTGCATATCCCAAACTGAACATGGCCATCACGGCATTACTCGTGGTATCCAAATAGCGGAGTATGAAATTTTGATAATTGTCTTCTTTTTCTGCAATGTCTTTTTGCAAGGATTTATAGAGGCTGTCTTTTTCGGATGTATCCGGATATTGTTGCAGTAAGGTTGATTTTTCTTCAAGGCCTTTCCGGTGCGTGTCGATCGTAGCGATAAATTTCCAGAGCAAATGGTTTGCGGGGGAATTAAAGGATGCACTTTGCAATGACAGCTTATTGTAATCAGCTGAAAAGGGGATGTCAGGCTGGTCATTTATAAAAATGAACGGTGCCTCACTTTTTTCAAGTCTCAGGCGATAGATCCCTTGTTCCGGCGCCAAGGCAGATAAGGAAAACTTTCCTTTTTTAATTTCAGCCGTATCAACTACAGTAGGGTTTTTCTGACTGAAATATAATTCTTCCAGATAAATCTGCTGGTCAGGGGCATTCTTTAATTCGCCCGAAACGGTAAACTGGCCCTTTTGCGTTTCATTGTTACAAGACAATAAAATAACAACGGTTAATGCTATTGCGGAAATCTTTATCATTGGGATTTTAATTTAATTTATCGGCTAATAATTGATTTACGACCTGCATATCAGCCTTGCCATTACTTAGTTTTTTTACTTCCCCTGCAAACAAGCCGATCAGGCCCTTTTTTCCATTTTTATATTCTTTGACCTTATCAGGCATTTTAGCGATAACATCGTCTATCCAGGCTGCTACGGAATTACTGTCCCTTTCCTGTATCAGGTTAAGCGCAATTGCGAGTTGTAGGGGATCTTTTTGGGGAGCAATTATCAATGCCATGAAGATCCTGGTAGAAGCAATACTGAAACTGACTTTCCCCTGGTCCACCATCAGAATGAGCGCCGAGATCTTTTCGGGTGGTAAAGGGAATTCCGCCAATTCAAGCCCATGATCGTTCAAATAAGATTTTATAGGGCCCATCAGCCAGTTCACCGCAGCTTTGTAATGATCAGTGTGTTTTACCAGGTTTTCAAAATAATTTACAAGCGATCTCTCACTGCAAATAACCTGCACATCGTAAGCCGGTAATTGAAATACTTCCCTGTATTTAATTTCAAGTTCCCCGGGCAATGCAGGGAGGGAATGCCTTACCTCCTGTAAAAATTCGTCGGTTATATTAAATGGTGTAAGGTCCGGATCAGGAAAATAGCGGTAATCGTCAGCATCCTCCTTATTACGCAATGGAAAACTTGTATTATGATCTGCATCAAAGCTCCTGGTTTCCTGTACAACGGCCTGGCCACTTTCCACAATACTGATGAGCCGCTCTACTTCCAGGTCGATTGCTTTTTTTACGTTCCTTATGCTATTAAGGTTCTTCACTTCCACCCGTGTACCTAATTGTTTTTCGCCTTTAGGACGGATAGAAATATTGGCATCACAACGCATACTTCCTTCTTCCATATTTCCGTCACAGATATCCAGCCAGCGGATAATCATTTCAGTGATATATGCAAAAGCCTCGTCGCTGCTATGCAGGTCCGGCTCACTCACTATTTCCAGCAGGGGCACCCCGGCGCGATTCAGATCAATGGCGGTATAAGCCTCATCTATATCATGCAGGCTCTTGCCTGCATCTTCTTCAATGTGAATGCGGTTCAGGCGGATATTCCTTGCAACATCATTCACTTTTATTTTTACAAGACCATTTTTACAAATAGGAGTCGTATGCTGGCTTACCTGGTAGCCTTTTGGCAGATCGGGATAAAAATAATTTTTCCGGGCAAAATAGTTTCGTTGCTCAATGTCACATTGTAAAGCCAGGCCTAGTTTGATAGCAAACTCGATGGCTTTTTTATTCATCCTTGGAAGGGTGCCGGGGTGAGCCAACGTTACCGGACTGATATGTGTATTGGGATCGGCGCCAAAGGATGTACTATCCCCACAAAAAAGTTTGCTTTTGGTTAGCAGCTGGGCATGAATTTCCAGGCCAATAACAACTTCGTATTTGTCGTTTTTAATCACGATTGCAAAGGTAAGGAAGTTTATACTGGATGATTTCGGTCCGTTAAATAAGCAGCTGTTGCAGTACCGGTAGGGCCGTAAAAAAAATGCCATCAGCTAATAGTGTACTCACTATTGGCTAATGGCTATGGCTTTCCTTGCTATACTTTATAAATTGGCTGTCTTCAGTTTTTTAGGAAATTTTACTTCAAAGCTCATTTCTGTACCATTGCGCTTTGCCTTGATGGGATAAGCAGTTTTAGCTTCTGAAGGCATCAGCTGTTCCCGTGCATCATCTGTATTTTCAATTTTTTCACCCCCGATCTCTGTTATGATATCATCCTTCTTTAATCCTGCTTTTTCAGCAGCGGATCCTTCTTCTACTTCAATTACTTTTACATTGCCACCTTCTTCGGTATCCTGGATCTTTAACCCTAATTTTTTTTGCCGCGAGAAGGTATTATCAAATTGATTAAACGGACTAAAGTTATATCCTTCTGCTGGCGCCAGGGAACCGAGCCCGTTTAAACCCTCACCTTCCATCATGTCCAGTTTAGGAATGGAAAAAGATTTTACCTTACCACGTGGGGAGCCATAACCGTATGTCAGGGGAGCTTTAATTTTTCTTTCTCCTAAAATGGCTTTTATATTTGACTCTTTGCCATTTCTCAAATAAGCAACCGTAACAGTCTCTTTTGGTTTTTTTGAAGCGATCTCCTCCGACAGATCATCAGGATCGGTAATCGTTTCGTTACCCACCTTTGTAATGACATCCCCTTTTTTTAGCCCTGCTTTTTCAGCAGCGCTTTCTTTGACCACTTCTATAATTTTGGCACCTTCAGCAACTTGCTCAGTGGTAACACCCAAAAATGGCCTGGTAACTTCCTGGCCATTACCGTTCCATTTTCCCATAAAATTTTTGGCGAAAGATTCTCCATCAAAACCAAAAAAAGATCTTGGATCATCCCTGTCCCTGATCATCATCCTGCGCTTATTTATGGATACCCCGTCGTCTTTGAATTCTGCCAGGGGTTTACCGTTTACGGTAATTTTATCGCCATTTATCTCTAGTTTTAAATTCAGTTCCTTACCCCCTTTGTTGCGGATTATAATTTCCTGGGTTTCTTTTTTTTCGATCTTTAGTTCCTTTTCCTCCAGCTCCTTTTTTTCAACCTTTTGGGGGGCTTCCTTTTTTTCCGGTTTTTCATCCTGTGCCGCCAGGTAAAAGGGCAGGCTGATAAAAGCAAGAATAGCCAGGCGGCTGATTAATTTTTTCATGATATTTAATTTGATGTACGAAGTTTTTAGTAGATCAAAAATAATGGTATTTATCGAATTACGAAAGGTTTCGCATATTTATTTTGGGCTTTAACAAAATTTTTATAAACGCCTGGGCGACATAATCCGAGAAGTAAAGAAATGTTTTTGCTGATCATCAGCAATGAAGTTGTAAATGGACCAGCAAGAACACTAAAGGTATGGTATGTATTAATAAATTCCTTTGCGTCTTTGCTTGAAACCCATCAGATAAGTTCGGCAACATGCTTTTCTATATTCATGGCAATCTTAGCGGTGGGAACATCATTCTCATCGTTTCCAAAAGGATCCTCAATTTCTTCGGCGATGAGTTCAAGGCTGGCGAGCACATAAAATATAAATGCAACCACGGGTATCACATAATAGCCAAGGTTGAAGACATAACCGAAGGGTAGTGTCATGATATAGAAAAAGATGAATTTTTTTATGAACACGCTATAGGAATAAGGAATAGGTGTATTTTTTATACGCTCGCAGGCGCCACAGATGTCAGTGAATGATTGCAGCTCGGCGTTTAAGATAATTAACTGGTCGCCGTTTATTTTTCCAGATGTATATAATTGC
>JBBJMD010000196.1:0-7071 GCA_037719925.1 Ferruginibacter sp. | reverse complement strand
ATTTCAGCCTGGTTATTTTCATCCGACTTCACGGTGTAGTTGCTGTAAAAGCTTTCGACATCTGCGATAGAATTGTGTAATTCCATATTACGGCGGAGGTAAGCGGGAACCGTTTCAAACTCATTATTCGGATCGGCCGCGTTAATATTGAATGACAAATTACGCAGTTTTGCAATTCGATCCATAGCCCGGCGCCTTAGTTCCTCGGTTTCGTCAGGCATTGCCTGCTCCTCAACCTTGGACATCATGATTGGCTGAGTTTGTTGTACATTAGGCTTCTCCTCCGCCGATTCATGGGAGTCTTTAACCACCATATGCATTTCCAGTACAGGCTCGTCTTCCTGTACCTTACTTTGCATCGGGGTTGGCTCTTCTAAAGTGTTGGATTTCGCAGGCTGTTGCTCCTCTACATATATTTTTGAGGGCTTCGCCAAATAGCCTCCTGCAGACGATACAGGTATGCCACGTTCTTTATAATGAATGGATAACTCGTTTTTAGGTTTGTGGGTAATTGTGGTATCTTGTTCAGGTGGCAGTGGAGCCTGGGGTAAGTCGAATTCAACTACGGGAACCTGATCTGCTGACGAAGATATCTCAAAAAAAACAGGTGCTTCGTCTATTTTGTCCACAGTAGTTGTACGGCGTAAATCTACTTGGTTTTCTTCCGGTTGATTTTCGGCCATCGTAGGCATCATTAGAGTGGAAAGCATATTTTCTTCCTTTAATGAAACTACTTCTTTACCTGGCTCTTTTGCTTCGTTAGATTCAACATTTAAATCTGACTGCAAGACAGGCGGTACCGTTGTTTTTTGTTGTTCTTTTGCCGGCATATCCAGCGTCATCACTATTTTATCATGCAGTTTTTCTTCTGTCTTGGGCAGGTTAATGGTTTTTGCAAACGGGTCCTTGTGCTCAAAACCGGTAGCGATCAAGGTGATGCTAATGCCGGCACCTAATGTACTGTCATAACCCAATCCCAAAATAACATCGCTTTCATCACCTGCCTGGCTCAATAAATAATTCTGGATGATCTCTACTTCGTCCATGGTAAATTCATGCTCCCCTTCTGCCGAATTGATATTGATCAATATCCATCTTGCACCGCGGATCTCGCTATCATTCAGTAATGGCGAGTTCAATGCGTTCTCTATCGCAAGTTGCGCCCTGTTCTCTCCTTCCGCTATTGCACTTCCTAAAATAGCAACACCCCCGTTTTTCATTACGGTACAAACATCCGCAAAATCCACGTTGATCTGGCCGGTACTATTGATCACATCTGTGATACATTTTGCAGCAGTTGCCAGCACGTTATCTGCTTTTTCAAACGCTTCCTTCATCTTGAGATTACCAAACTGGTGACGGAGCTTATCGTTGCTGATCACGAGCAATGTATCCACATGGTCTTTTAATAAACGAATGCCTTCTTCTGCCTGCGCCAACCTTTTTCTGCCTTCGTAAGCAAAGGGAGTGGTAACTATGCCCACTGTAAGTATACCCAGGTCCTTGCAGATCTTAGCAAGAATCGGTGCGCCACCCGTGCCTGTGCCACCCCCCATGCCGGCCGTAATAAATGCCATCTTGGTATTTACTTCAAGTATACGTTTTATCTCTTCCAGGCTTTCCTCGGTAGCCTGCCGGCCGATGGAGGGATTGGCCCCCGCGCCCAATCCCTGCGTGAGGTGCGGACCTAACTGGATCTTGTTGGGGACTTTACTTTGGGCGATCGCCTGGGCATCTGTATTGCAGATGATAAAATTTACTCCTTCAATATTCTGGGAAAACATGTGGTTTACCGCATTGCTCCCGCCGCCGCCTACACCAATCACTTTGATGATGGACGATTGTTCTTTTGGCAAATCAAAATGTATCATATTTTTATAAGTTTTAGGGCCCCTTCAAACCTGTCTGCGAACGGCCAGGCTCCGGGAAATGTTAGAATGATGCTTTCCGGATTCCGTGGTTAGTAAGGCAGGAAACCGCTGCATTTTTTTTAATGGATTAATTTAGAATATATTATTAAAGCCTGGATGTGAAAAAAATTACTTTTCCCAAACTGCATATGATGGTGTTTTAAATTAAAACTTTGCATCCTCTTCTTCCTTGAATAAATCGATCAAACCAATTTTAAAAGAATCCATAAATCCTTTTAATGATTTGCGTTCCTTTACTTTCTTTACACTCACTTTTTGCTGGTAGGTAAGTTCATGCTCTGGTGTTGGTAACAGTTCGTCTACGGGTGGCTGTTGTAAAGCCGGAGGTACTGCAACCCTGCGGAACGATTCTTCAAACTGCTTGTTTTTATTTTCATAATCATTGTATCCTTTTAATATTAAACCGATACAGGTACTGTACATAGGCTTGGCCAATTCGTCAATATGCCCCCCGGCCAAATGTTCGTTGGGATACCCTATCCTTGCATTCAGCCCCGTAACATATTCGGTTAATTGTATCAGGTGCTTAAGCTGGGACCCGCCCCCTGTGAGTATAACCCCTCCATTTAATAAACGCGTATCTAACCCAACCTGTTTTAAATGATAAGTTACAAAATCCATGATCTCGCTCATACGAGCCTGGATGATGCTTGCGAGGTTTTTGACGCTGATCTCCTTTGGCTGCATACCTCTCAGGCCAGGGATAGTTATAAATGCATTTGATTTTGCGTCGTCACTCAATGCGCTGCCAAATTGCACCTTCATCTGTTCGGCCTGTGTTTTCAAAACACCCAAGCCGTTCTTAATATCATTGGTAATATTTTCACCGCCAAATGGGATCACCGCCGTATGCTTTAAAATTCCTTCATAGAAAACGGCGAGGTCGGTGGTACCGCCACCTATATCCACAATGGCTACGCCGGCTTCAAGGTCCTGGTCGCACATAACCGCCGCCGCGGAGGCTAATGGCTGTAAAACCAGGTCGCGGGTACGAAGCCCTGCTTTTTCCACGCTCCGGTTGATATTGCGGATGGCATTTTTGTCACCCGTAATGATATGAAAATTCGCTCCTACCTTTACCCCGCTATATCCAATAGGGTTAGGAATATTTTGAAAATTATCTACCGTAAATTCCTGCGGTATCACGTCAATGATCTGATCGCCAGCCGGTATGTACGTCCGGTATTGGTCCGCTATCAACCTGTCCACTTCTTCCTGGCGTATCTCTTCTTCAGTGGTCTGTCTCACGATGTCGCCGCGTGTTTGCAGGCTTTATATGGTGGCCCGCAATGCCTACATACACTTCTTCAATCGCCAGGTTGGGGTTGGAATCATAACAATTTTTCAAAGCCATTTCAATAGCCTTGATGGTTTGGTCGATATTCAGGACCATACCATGCTGCACTCCATTGCTGTTGGCTCTGCCAAAGCCAAGTATCTCCAGCTTGCCGTATTCGTTTTTGCGACCCGCGATAGCGGCTATTTTTGTAGTGCCGATGTCGAGGCCAACAATAACCGGGCTTGCATTTGGTACTGCGCTATCATTTGATAAATTTTGTTCGTTCGTCATAGTTGTGTGTTTGTGTTGTGTTTTAGAGTTTTATACCTTACCTGTTTTTGATGCCCAGGGCTATATTTTTATGTGTCCATTTTCATATCGTGATTTTGATACTGCTCCAGTTTATTTACCGGAAGTTGTTAACAAGTACCCCCGCGATCGGGCGACCCTCTTTATCAATAGTCATTTTTCACTTTTATTTGCTCCGGCAACCTTTTTGGCATTACCACTTTTGGTTTCTTTGCATCGCCCTGTTTTGGGAGGCAATGGGTGCTTTGCCTGCTCCTTTCACGTTACACCTGCCGTCTTTTGTCCTGCTGTCTTTCTTGTATCCGGGCTGCTTGTTACAGGCCTGGGAACTGTTGGGTTTTCAATAACCGGTAGGATTGATTTTTCATTTTCAACCCCGGCTTGTGGTTTAGGTTCTTCATTAGTATTGGCTGATGCATTATTATCGTCTCTTTCAATAGATTGTTGAATGATATTATTGTTAGTTGTATTCTGCTCGTTGTCGGGAATGATCATTTGCAAAGAATCGCCAGCCAGCCTTTCTGAACTTTCAGCAATCATCTTCATTAACTGAAGCGTCTTTAGCGAATCAGCCTTTATTTCACCTGCGCCTTTTCGCTTTGCTACCACCTGGTTTTGATACTGTACATTTATTTCGCTGTATTTATTCCATCCTGCCTTTACCATTATCTCTTTATAAAATAACTGCAGCTTACCGAATTTTTCAGCGGCATTTTTTGCATCCCCGAATACAATGATGGTATTACCAAATTTGGGTATCATTTCAAAGGTGCGCTGGGCGCTGATATCGATCTGATCGATGATGGCCATATAAAACGAATCTTCCCGGATGGCCATGGCGATTGTCAAAATATCCCTCAACAAATTTGAATCTGCTTTCAACAGCACCCTTTTATCAGAAGGGAAATTGGTGAATACCGGCAACCGCGCAGAAAACTTTTCGCTTAAGGGAAGCATGGTTACCGAGTTATCAATATAGAATGTTGCTCCAGTAGCAGTGAAGACTCTGGCAACGGGTTCCCTTTCCAATACATTTACCCGGAGCTGCTCATTATTATCAAAAAACAACTGTGCATTTTTTATCCACACATTTTTTTGGAGTGCCGTTTCTATTTCTTTAAGGTTGAATGAACCCACCGGTTCGCCCACTGGGTTTTTACCGGAAATCGAAATAATCGTATTAATTATATCCTTCTTATCGACAAAAAAATTATCACTGACACCCTTTATATTTATATCAATAGAGGTACATTTTTGCTCATCCTTTTTCTGAATGGCTGCTACGAGCAATACAGCGGTGCCTCCTCCTATGGCGATCCACAATGTGGTGATTAATATTTTTTTTATGATTTGTTTTTTTGTCATACGAAACGGTTCATTCGCTCTTTACTTCTTACTCCTTATTTAATAATTTTTTTAGTGGCTCCACCATCGTATCGATGTCACCTGCTCCGGCGGTTATTATTACTGTTCCTTCATATCCTTCCTCCACATGCGCATCCTGTTCAAGCAGAAAATGTTTTAAGAGGTTTTCCTTGCTCATTACGATTTTATCCTCACTGCTCATCCTATCTGTAATCATCTCACTGGTAACGCCTTCAATGGGTAACTCCCTGGCGGGGTATACCGGCAACAATATCACATCATCCGCCAGCTGCAATACTTCTGCAAACTCATCCGCGAGGTCTCTTGTACGGCTAAACAGGTGCGGCTGAAAAATAACGATGCATTTTTTATCCGGGAACATTGATTTTGCCCCTTTAATCAATGCCCTTAACTCTTCGGGGTGATGCGCATAATCATCAATAAAAACCAGTTTATCTTTTTTCAATATATACTCAAACCTTCTTTTTACTCCCCTGAAGTCTGCTGCTGCCTTTATTATTTTGTCGTCATCTATCCCTAGGTGATGTGCAACGGTTATAGCCGCCATCATGTTTTCAATATTGTGATCGCCTCCCATGTTCAATACGATGTCGTTCAAAACCCACGCAGGCCCGTTCGCGTTATTTAAAACCATGTCAAACCGGTAACTGCCATTATCTATTTTAATATTTACCGCGTAGACATCCGCATTTTTATCATATAGATGATAGGTAAAAAATTGATCCGCCACCAGTTCAGCATTTCTTTTAAGGCCATATTTATGGATTAGGAAGCCGCCTGCCTTTACCCTCGCGGCAAAATCAATGAATGCCTGTTCCATATTTTCCGCTGTACCGTAAATGTCGAGGTGGTCGGGGTCCATGGAACTTATGATGGCTATATCCGGGCTCAATTTTAAAAAACTCCTGTCGTACTCATCGGCCTCCACCACGCAAACATTTTTATCACTGCTCCAGAAATTGCTATTGTAATTCACGGAAATTCCTCCCAGGAATGCATTGCAGCCAAAACCGCTGTGGCGCAGGATATGGCCTGCCATGGTGCTGATCGTAGTTTTTCCGTGCGTGCCTGCTATGCAAATATTAAATGAGTTGTTTGTAATAGCTTCGAGCACATCACTGCGCTTCACAACCGTATAATTATGCTGGCGGTAGTAAATCAGTTCTTTATGATCCCTGGGCAAAGCCGGTGTATAAATTACTACCTGCGCGTTTTTATCAAGCAGCTCAATATTATCTTCGTAATGAATACTGACCCCTTCTGCCGATAATTGCTTTGACAGGGTATTTCCGTTTTGTCGTGCCGCTTACTTTTACTAAGGAAATAAAATACCGGGCGAGGGCACTCATGCCAATTCCGCCTACGCCAAGAAAATACCAGCGGAGATGCCGTTTCCCGGTACCTGGTGGTGCGAGCCGGAGCGATAATATTTTGTTGTTTTCCTTCATGTAACGAAATGTAAACCCTGTATTTTATTTTCTGTACTAATAGCTTTTTACCTGTCCTTCTTTAACCTCAGTTGGGGCGTCGATCAGTGTCATTAAGATCCCGTTAGCAATCAATTCATCCGCATTGTTAATTGCCAGCTGGCTAATATTTCTTTCTAATTTTTCCTGCCTGTCATTATCTGCCGACAAGCTGATAACTGCAGGCACCAGTTTAACAAACGCCTCGTTGTCCTTTATTAATATTCCTGCATTTTTATTAACCAATTTTTGTGCATTAACTGTTTGATGATCCTCCGCTGCAAAAGGGAACGGCACAAAAACCGCCGCTTTTTTCATCACACATAATTCGGCTATTGACATTGCCCCGCTCCTGCTGATGACGACATCTGCCGCAGCATATGCGTATTCCATCTGTGTGATAAAATCATTTACCCAAATATTTAGTTTGCCCGGTACAAGTTCCCTTGCCTTAGCTGCATATGGTTTTCCCGTTTGCCAGATGAGTTGAAGGTCATTTTTTTGAAATTCCGTAATGCCTGCAGCCAGCGCCTCATTGATACTTCTTGCGCCCAGGCTTCCGCCAATCGCGAGAATCGTTTTTTTATAAGGATCAAGGCCAAAAAAACGGATCGCGTCTTCCCTGCTTACCAAGCTTCCCGAAATGCTTTTTCTAACCGGGTTAACGGAGATAAATATTTTATCTGCCGGAAAAAATTTT
>JBBJMD010000195.1:0-7074 GCA_037719925.1 Ferruginibacter sp. | reverse complement strand
GCAATGTTGTTATAATGAATAAATCCGGGCTTTAATATTTCATTCCTGGTAACTACCAGAAAATCTATCCCGGATTTTGCCAGCACATATTGCACGGCCATGGCGGCACCCCCCGAACCTAATACAAGCGCTTTTTTATGAAAAGGTTCTAGATTTTTATTAAACGACTGTTCAAAACCAGCAATATCCGTATTATACGCTACAAGTTTGTTGTCGCTGATCTTTATACTGTTGGTAGCGCTGATGTATTTTACTTCCTCCGATATTTCATCAACAAACTGCAGTACCTGTACTTTGTAAGGTATGGTAACGCCGAGGCCAACTAATTGAGGATTGCCGGTGATTACCGACTTAAACGCTTCAATGGATTTTATTGGAAAGGCTTCAAACGAACAATCGGATAAACCTTCCCGTTTAAATTTTTCCGTAAAATATTGTTTTGAAAATGAATGCCCCAAAGGATAGCCGATCAATCCATATAATTTCATTATACCAGTTCTTTGTTAAGATACAATTCAAAGGTATCGCCTCTTAAACCGATGCGCATGGTTTCTAAAGGGATCACTTCGGTAGGGGCGATATTACCGAGGTTTACATTGCAGCCGATCAATTCCAAAAAGTAAAGCTGCTGGGCCTTTTGAGGTGCTTCCCACAATATTTTTCCTTCGGGGATCTGTGTAAGAATCTCTTGTACCAATCCTTCCCGAACCTCACCGGAGCCGCGATAAATTCCTACATTTCCCGATTCCCTAGCCTCGGCGATCACATAGGTGGCGCCTGCTTCGAGTTCAGCTTTCATTAGCTCGATCCATTTATAGGGGGGGATAATATGTGCGGCGTCCTTGCTTCCTACTTCGCTTAATACGATGCCATGCCTGGTTAATTTCTCAATGTAACCGCATTTTTCCGCATGGGGAATGGTGATGGAGCCATCACTTACTTCCATATAACCAACGCCAAATTTCACAGACATTAATATAATCATCAAATTGATTTCTAACCAGGAATGCTTCAAATAAAGTGCCCCCGAAATAAACAGGTATATCGTATTCCCGGTATACGGCTAATTTATCCTTCAGGTCCGGGGTTACATAAGCCGTCCCAAATCCCAGTTTCACTATATCAACGTGAGGATGCGAGACGCTCATAAAATTTTTCGCCTCCTGCACGCTTAAGCCCTTGTCCATTACCATCGTTATCCCATGCTCGCGCGGCTTCACATTGCGTTCTGGTATTTGTGTCAAATGAAAATTCATACTGGTTTTTTTGTAATTGCGCAAATATAACCAATGGGCATTAAATGGAAGGAAACGAAAGTGAATTCAATGATGTACTAAATAGATTTACTACGTTTGAAGCGGGCGATTACATCTACCACTAATTGGCTTTGGAGCAGGGAAGGGTTTAGTTCGATCAGCTTTTTTATGAGCTTTGGATTTTTTGCCATGCCTTCTTCCAATTGGAGTATGGCTTCTTTTGATTTGCCCACGGCTAATAAAAACGCGCTTTTATAAAAAATAAATATGGGCTTCATATTGGTAAGTACGATGGCGTGTTCCACGTATTCTAAACCTTCTTCAAAACACCTGGCGTGGTATAGGCACTTAAGTAATTCCAGCCAGCCATTACTATTCTTTGGCCGGGTTCTTACTACATTGCCAAAATATTGAACAGCTTCCTCAATCTTGCCTTGCTCCATATAGCACTGTCCCATTGCGAGATTATATTCCGGTTGCATGCGTTGAACACGCATGGCTATCTGCAGGTTTTTGATCGCGCTTTCCCACACCCCCTCATTCATGTAGGTGCAGGCAATTTTATAATACAACTGCGTATCTTCCTGGTTAAGGTGCGCGGCTTTTCTATAATTGAACCTTTCTGCGCATAGTTTTGCAATTTATCAAAACAATGCCCTATCGCCTCGTAAATGACATCTTCCGGGCGGGCGAGTTCCAGTACTTTCTGCAAAACTTCAATAGCATCTTTGTATTTTCTTATCCGCAGATACGCATCTCCCATATTCCGCCAGGCATAATCAAATTTTTCATCGATCGCAACTGCATATTGGTACGCATCTATGGCTTTCTCATACAATTTTATTCCCTGGTAAGCAGCCGCAAGGTTAAACCACGCCAATTCACTAAATGGAAATTCTTCGATTATCTGCTGGTGTAGCCTGATCCCTTCCTCGTTGCGACCTGTAAAATCTGTCCAAAAACAAATTTTGTACAAGGCTTCTTCATTATTTGGATCAAGTTCCAGGATTATTTTCAGGCAGTCAAAAACCTTGTCAAAATTTTCATAATCATCATATACATCGGTAAGCTCAAAAAGTAGCTCAATTTTTTCCTCTCCTTCAAAATAAATTAAGGCTGCTTCTAATACTGCTGCCGCTTTACTTTGTTGGTCGAGGGCAAGATATGCATCAGTTTTTAAGATGTACAGGTTGATATCGCTGCTGTCCAGCAGTTCTGCCTGTTCCAAAAAACACAACGCTTCACGGTATTTTTTAGTGGCTATCAGCAGATCACATTTTTTTAATATAAGAGAGGAGGAATAGGGATATTGTTCGATAGCATATTCTGAGGCCTCGAGGGCCTTTGCTAATTCGTCCTTTTCGTCGTAATAATCTATGATCTTCTCGAAAGAGTCTTCTTCAATCAAAGAGTGACTTCGGCCGGATTTCAGGTTCTCGAACTGCTGCAATAATTCTTTTAATTCATCCCGATCTTGACGGTAAGGATATTTGCTCATTGGCTTTTAGGTTACTGTAAAGTACATAAAATAAATAAATCAGCAAGAATTTGTAACTAATTTTAACGATATACGTTAAAGAATAGTCAAAATATTGGATGAGCGGTCATATAATTAACAAAAAAAATAACTATATTAATTTATAAATATATTCCAATGAACACATTCACCAAAAGGCTTCTTGCAGTTTCTATACTTTTCTGTATAGTTGTTCAGGCGTGGGCAGATAAAGGTGTACGGAAAAGCAAAAATAAAACGATTCTGAACATCAGCGCCCCAACAACCATTAGAAATTCTATAGCTTTTAATATAAAATCAGGTTTAACCTATAAGGGTAGCCTGCTAAATACCCGTCAAGTTGCCGGTAACGCGATAATGAATACTTCTATTGTCACCTATCAAAAGGGTAATATTACTTATATTGTACCTTACAAAAATAAGTTAACAGTTGCTGATATGAGGCAGGGTTATTCAGGGATGAAAATTATCATCCGGAAAAAATAAATTAATTTAAAAAACCCTTACAATAGTGAGGGTTTTTTAATGATTCCTTTTAAAACGAAATTAAAATCCTCCCTACACAATTTCCCTGGTTATCGCCTACCTTTCTGTTTTAATCAGTTTCTGCCTTTCCACTTTTATTTTCATCATAAGTCATCAAGCGGTAGCCTGATTTAGGGAATTCGAACTTTACTACCGGTAAGGGGCTAAAATCAATCCCGGATACCAGGTATTTCAAAATGCGTTTATCGGTTTCGAATTCGTATTCTAAGGGAAACCCCGGCAAGTTTTTAAAGGCCTGGCTATATTCTTTATTCATGGGCACCAGGTCCGGGGTGAAAAAGACCGTAAGAGAGGAACCATCTTTTAATTTCGCGACAGCACGTTTACACGTATAGCCTTCGATTACTTTTGTTTCATCGCCGGTTTTAAAGGTAATACCATCAAATTTCTTATTCATCGATTCCCAGTTTTGCCGGGTTAGCGTGATCATCAATTTTTGCCCGCTATATTCTTTTAAGACAGCAGCAGTTCCCATCTTAGCATTATATAAAGTTGTTTCAATACCCAACGCACTAATTATATCCGTCCTGCTAAGGCCTCCCTTCAGGTAAATTATTGTCTTCGCCCCATTAAGCCCGCCTCCCGTTTTTGGGCCAGTTGATTTTGGCTGCACCTGTATATTATAGGTGATGGTACCTTCCGAAATGGTCTTTTGTCCATAACTAACAAGTCCTGCCAGCAGCATACATCCTAAACCTGCAGCCCTTAAAGTTTTCATTTTTAGCATTTTGAATTAAAGATAACACAATCCCGTGCCAAATTGCCAGTCAGGGAGCGCTAAAAGGCCTGCAACGCGTTTCCACGTATACAGGCCTATTAAATTAACAATATATTCTATTAACCGTTATTTTAACTTTTTTGTTTTATTTTTCAGGTCCTGTACTTTTTTATTAGCATCCTGCATGGCCTGTATTCTTTCCTGCAATTTACTTTGCTTAACGGGCTTCTTGCGGTTTATCTCTATCTGTGCCAGGATCTTATCATGATCAATAATGTATTTCTGGATGACAATTTGTAAAATAAGGGTTATAGTATTTGAAACAGTGTAATACCAGGTAAGTGCGGATGGCAGGTTGTTAAAAACGCCTAACAATAAAACAGGGAAAATGTAGGGCATGTATTTCATTACAGGATTTGAATTATCCTGCATGCTACTCATGCTATATATTGAAATGAGCATGCTGGTGAGCGTTGCCGTTATTGTAAATAAGCTTACATGATCGCCGTAAAAAGGAATGGAGAAAGGAAGGTTGGCAATAGAATCATAAGCCGCCAGGTCATTTGCCCAAAGGAAGTTCTCTCCGCGTAAAGAAATATTGCTTTGGAAAAAGTAATATAAGGACATAAAGATGGGTATTTGCAAAAGGGCAGGCAAACAACCTCCAAGCGGGCTAACCCCTGCCGACTTCCAAAGTTTCATCTGATCCATGCTGAAAGCCTGTTTATCATCTCCGTGTTTTTCCTTAAGTTTATCAATTTCCGGTTTTAAGGCCTTCATCTTTGCACCGCTTACATAGCTTTTATAAAGGATGGGCGAGGTTAGCAAGCGAATAAACAACGTGAGTAATAAAATTACTATGCCCATGCTGGCAACATTCTTTCTTAAAAGGTCAAAAACCGGTAAAAGAATAAAACGGTTGATATATTTAACAAATGCAAAAACACCATCACCGTATGGCACTATGAATTCCATTTGGTTGTTATAGGCTTTAAGCACGTGATAATCACTTGGGCCAAAAAACAATTGTAATGGGATCTGGGCCTTATTGCCTGTAGGGATATCCACCCTGAAACTGGAAAATGTTTGTGCAACAATATGCAGGGATGTATCAGCAGGAACGGTCCACTTCACCTCGGCTGAAGGAAATTTATTTTTGTTAATTAAAGTAGTAATAAAAAATTGTTGTTTTAGTGCAAGCCAGTTTACAGGTTTATCATATTTTATAGCATCTCCCGAACCTAATCTTTCAAAATCGTAACTGTTTCCTTCTACCTGGCAAATATGGGTTTGCCCTCTTTCATAAACAAGATCCTTTTCTACCTGCTGGGTTTGCACCTGCCATAATAAGTTAACGGAGTTTTGCGTAACGAGTTTATCTGCACCTTCCAGGATAATGGAGAAGTCAAGCAGGTAATCGTTAACAGGCAGTGTATATTGGTGGATCACTTCTTTTCCAACAGAATCCTTTATGCTATAGCTGAGTGTCTGGCTTTTATTAGGATTCAACGTGGTGAATGGTAAATGGAAATCTGCGTTTGTGCAGTTTCCTGTGGACCGGAGTTAATGGCATAAGAAATTTTATTAAAAGATCCGCTTTGCAATAATATAGGTTTGCCATCCAGTGTTTTATAATTCTTTAATTCGACAATTTTTGGTTGCGCTCCTTTATTAGTAAAGGTCACTTTCAGCACCTCGTTTTCCAAAACCGTTAATTGCTCAGGTTGATTAAGGAATTGCTGAAATCCGCCGGCAACCTGTTTTTTATGGGCTATATCTGCATTTACAGAATCACGCATCATTGCGAGTGAATCAACTTTGGGCCTGGTTGCGGCGATCGAATCAGCAATTTTTTTTTGCTCCGCCAGGTAAGCCTGGTTACCTGTACTGTTAAAGTAAAACATACCTATTAAAAGAAGACCAATCAGCACAAATCCAATCACCGTATTTCTATCCATTCCCATAATTTTAATTTAAGTGTGCAAAGGTAATTAAAGTTTGTAGTTAATGGTTTGGTGCTTTTTTAAATAAAAAATGCCCCTGCTGAGGGGCACTTTCTTTATAGAAAAAATATAATTATTTTTTTGCTGCAGGGGCAGCCGCTTTTGCTGCTGGGGCAGCAGCAGCCTTAGCAGGAGCAGCGGCCTTAGCAGGAGCAGCAGCTTTTGGAGCAGCGGCTTCTTCCTGTTTCAACTGGCGGGTCATAGTAACAGAAGCAATAGGAATACGGGGAGAGTTCATTATCTCCATATTCTCCGCTTTTACATCCTGAACCCGGATATTCTCGTTTAATTCTAAATTGGAAATATCCAATTCAATATTTTCCCGCAGGTCGCTGGGTAATAATTTTACTTTCAGGCTCTTTATTTTAGTGACGAGTTTACCCCCGGCTTTAACCCCGGCAGGCGCGCCGGTAAACTTAAGTGGCAAGGTAACCGTAACTTTTTTGTCTGCAACCAGTTCCAAAAAGTCAACATGAATAAGCTTGTCTGTTACCTTATCAAACTGAAGATCTTTTAATACGCACCTGTAAGACTTACCATCAATGGAAGCTTCAACCACCATGAAATCCGGCGTATAAACAATATTTTTAAAAGCAGTAGCAGGAGCAGCAAAATTAATCTCCTGAGCACCTCCGTAAATTACAGCTGGCACTTTTTCCTCAAGGCGAAGTTGGCGGGTGGCTGACTTGCCAAATTCGGTCCTGATTTGTCCTTCGATTGTAATCGTTTTCATTTAATGATTTTTAATGAGGCGCAAAGGTAAGTAAAAATCGGGTAATTATTTATTGAATAAATGGCATCTTTTAGCTCTCACAAGCAGTATTCAGCACCCACTACCCAGCATCCTGCATCCAGACCCACCATCCTGTATCCAGTATTCAAATATCTATGATTCAGCATCAGATTGCAGTATCAGGTTATCTGTAGAATGTATCCGTACCCCTTAAATCCTTAACTATTCTTTTTAGCCATCCTGCTTCGTAAAAAAAGGCTGTTTATGCTCCTGTTTTCCAGAGCATTCCGGATAGCTATGGC
>JBBJMD010000194.1:0-7094 GCA_037719925.1 Ferruginibacter sp. | reverse complement strand
ATGATGATCCAAAAAATTGTTATTACCGCGCCTCTATGAAATATGCGCAGGCGTTATTTGCCGAGGCGATATCGCTGGCCGAAAAATGTATCGCAGGTAATCCAAATCCTTATCCAAAATTGTATGGTATTGAAGGATATGCATACAACAGGCTGGGTGATTCTGTAAAAGCAAAAGCGGCCTTCGAAAGTTATTTTCAAAAAGGTGATACTTCTCAAATAGGAATGGGTGACTATGCTACTTACGCAAGTGTACTGCTGAAATTTCCAGGAAATGATACCCTGGCGGGAAAATACGTGGATAAAGCAGTTGAATTGGATACGCTTGAAGCAAATAAACTTACCTATTTAACCAATATCGCAAGTTATTATGTTATGCAAAAAAATTATAAAGAAGCTGCCGACTGGTATAGCAAGATATTAAAGGTGAGAAAAGATACAAGGAAGACAGATTTATTTAATGCTGGGAACAACTATGCAAAGGCCAAAGAATTCCCCGCGGCCATCGAGGTATTTGATCAGTATATTCAAAAATTCCCCAATGAATCCATGGGTTATTATATGAATGCGCGAAATTATTTGAACATTGACTCTACAGATGCCGAAGGGAAAGGGTTGGCCTATTATAATAAAATAGTTGATATGGCTGACTCGATAAAAGATAAGCCCGGCGAAAAAGAACGAATAAAATATTCATTACAGTATCTCATTGAATATTCAGCGAATGTAAAAAAAGACAAAGCGGCATCACTGGCTTATGTGGATAGAGGGCTTGCACTGGATTCTACTGATGCAGAATTTAAAAATATGCGCGAAGTTATCAGCAATGCAAATTTTTCAGCGCCGAGGAACCAGTCACCCAAGCAAGACAAGCCTGCTACTCCTAAGGCCGGATCAAAACCATCTGCCGAGAAGCCCAATGCTACCAAACAGCCGGCCGATTCCGGAAATAAATAAATAATTTTAAACTGAATATAATATTGTGTCCCCATTCTTATCGAATGGGGATTTCTTTTATTAGGTAAGATTGTTATTTGGTAACCCTGCCCTATTTTTGCAGTATGCAATTTTTTATCCTGCAAGCCACTAATATCAACAACTCATCCAACTACCTGCCAATTGGTATACAATTGTTTTTTGCAATTGGCTTCATTGCTACAATGATGATCCTCACCCATAGTTTTGGCCCCAAAAGACAAACATCTGAAAAGCTTCAGAATTTTGAAAGTGGAATAGAAATAAAAGGAAATGCCCGTCAACCAATGGCTGTCAAATACTTCCTGGTAGCGATACTTTTTGTTTTATTTGATGTAGAAGTAATATTCTTCTATCCATATGCAGTTAATTTCAGGGCACTGGGTTGGGAAGGGTTTATAGCGGTGGCAATGTTCGTAGGATTGTTCTTATCCGGGTTCATTTACATTATAAAAAAAGGTGCTTTAAATTGGGAAGATTAATACAACTTGCAATTAAGTCCGGTTTGAAAATGTGAAAATGTGGGAACCGGCAACAATATCATTGAAAAATTGTTTCTCAGGTATCATTTTCAAATTGCGTAGTTTTCAAATTTTAAATTAATATTATGTCGCGCCCCGTTCAATATAATACAAAGTTAAAGATGGTAGAGGCCCCCGAGGGTATGATGGGGGATGGGTTTATGGCAACTTCATTTGAAAAAGTTGTGGGACTTGCACGGAAAAATTCAATATGGCCCCTCCCGTTTGCCACTTCCTGCTGCGGTATTGAATTTATGGCAACGATGGCCAGTCATTACGATCTAGCCCGGTTTGGCTCAGAAAGAGTAGGATTCTCCCCGCGTCAATGTGATTTATTAATGGTAATGGGAACGATATCCAAGAAAATGGGACCCGTTTTGCGGCAGGTATATTTACAAATGGCGGAACCGCGATGGGTGTTGTCTGTAGGAGCCTGCGCCTGCAGCGGCGGTATATTTGATACCTATTCCGTTTTGCAGGGAATAGACCAGGTTATACCGGTTGATGTATACGTGCCGGGATGCCCTCCAAGACCGGAAGCTATTCTCGATGGTTTTTTGAAGATCCAGGAACTGGTAGGGCAGGAAAGCCTTCGGAGAAGAAACGGGGATAAATATAAAGAGCTGATGACTAGCTATGGAATACAGTAGGTTAGCTATAAAATATTTTTTAAGATGCCGTTGAACAACGAAACAATCAAACAAAGACTCACGGAAAAATTTGGTGAACAGCTGATTAACTGGCAAGAACCTTACGGCATGTTGACATTTACCGCGCCCAAAGACATGAATCTAAAGGTACTTCAGTTTTTATTTGATGACAAGGAGCTACAGTTCAGATTTCTTACTGATTTACAGGCGGTACACTACCCTGACATCCCTGGCGGAGAATTGGCAGTGGTTTATCATTTACATAACCTGGTTGATAACATACGCATCCGGTTCAAAGTATTTACGGATATAACTTCTCCGGATGTTTACAGTGCAACGGCATTATATCAATCGGCAAATTTTATGGAACGGGAGACCTATGATTTTTTTGGGGTTAATTTTACCGGACATCCTAACCTGGTAAGAATACTCAATGTGGATGAAATGGATTATTTTCCCTTGCGTAAAGAATACCCGTTAGAAGACCAGACCCGAACGGACAAGGATGATGAGATGTTTGGGCGGTAATGGTTAAACGGGTTTAAATCCTGCGAAGATCATTTTTAATAACCACGTAAAATAAGTGAACGGTTAGTGATAATATAAGCTGAGTACAAAATTAAAGGCCAGAATAATGAAAGACCATATTGTTTTACCGGAGGGAAGTATAGAAAAACAAACGACCACACTTAACCTTGGCCCTACACACCCTGCAACACACGGGGTTTTTCAGAATATACTGGAATTGGATGGGGAACGCATTATGAAAGCGACCTCTACAGTGGGATATATTCACCGGGCTTTTGAAAAACTTGCTGAGAGAAGGCCGCTTTACCAGATTACACCCATCACGGATCGTTTAAATTATTGTTCTTCTCCCATTAATAATATTGGTTGGCACCTCACCTGTGAAAAATTACTGGGTATTAAATGTCCAAAACGGGTTGATTATCTCCGTATCATCATTATGGAATTATCAAGGATATCTGATCACCTGATCTGTAATTCTATCGTTGGCGTGGATAGCGGTGCGTACTCTGGTTTTCTCTACTTAATGCAATTCAGGGAATTAATTTATGAGATATATGAAGAGGTCTGCGGGGCCAGGCTAACAACCAATCTCGGCAGAATAGGAGGGTTTGAAAGGAATTTTACCAATGCGGCCTTTGAAAAGCTTGACAAGTTCATGGCTACCTATCCAAAGGCATTAAAAGAATTCGAGTCCATGTTTACCCGCAACCGCATTTTTATGGAACGTACCATCGGGTGTGGTCCAATCTCCGCTGAAAGAGCATTAAATTATGGATTTACCGGACCTAACCTCCGTGCTGCGGGAGTTGATTATGATGTAAGGGTGCATACACCTTACAGCTCTTACGAGGACCTTGAATTCACGATCCCCGTGGGTAAAACCGGCGATTGCTACGATCGGTTTCTTGTACGCCAGGAGGAAATGTGGCAAAGCATGAGCATGATCGAGCAGGCTTATAAAAAAGTGCAGGAATTTAAAGGTGCCGATGCAGAAGTATTTCATGCAGATGTCCCTGCATATTATTTGCCGGAGAAAAAAGATGTATATACAAAAATGGAGGCCCTGATCTATCACTTCAAGATTATCATGGGGGAAACTGATATTCCTGCCGGGGAAGTGTACAGTTCGGTGGAAGGTGGAAATGGTGAGCTCGGATTTTACCTGATCAGCGATGGGGGAAGAACTCCTTACCGGCTGCATTTTCGGCGTCCCTGTTTTATTTATTACCAGGCGTTTCCCGAACTGGTTCAGGGTGGTATGCTGAGCGATGCGGTAATTACAATGAGCAGCCTGAATTTGATTGCCGGCGAATTAGATGCGTGACCGTTACTTGATCTTTTTGAAATTATAAGAATAACACAATGGACATTCAATTTTCAGGGGAAAAACTGGATAAGGTGCAGGAGATAATGAAACGTTATCCTGAAGGAAAACATAAGAGCGCCCTGATACCCGTGCTGCATATTGCCCAGCAGGAATTTGGCGGTTGGCTGGATACGCCTGTCATGGATTACGTGGCGGGTTTACTTAAAATTGAACCGATTGAAGTATATGAAGTGGCAAGTTTCTATAGTATGTATAATTTGAAACCTGTTGGAAAATATTTATTTGAAGTTTGCCAGACGGGGCCCTGTATGCTGAATGGCAGCGACCAGATAATTGATTATATTAAACAGAAATTACATATCAGGGCCGGGGAAACAACGGCTGATGGATTATTCACCTTAAAGCCGGTGGAGTGCCTGGGTGCCTGCGGCTATGCGCCCATGATGCAACTGGGCAAAACTTACAGGGAACACCTGACCAAAGAAAAAGTAGATGCGATCATAGATGAATGCAGGGCCAAAGTAAATTAAAATGGGAATAAGATGATTCTTCCTTCATTAAATACGAAAAGAGCATAAGCATGATAGAAGGGTGTAAGTTGTTTTGAGAGAGAATATACCGGGAATCCATTTAGGCCGCAAAAGCATAAATACCCTGGTAAAGTTGAAGGAAAATATTTAAAGATGGAAATGTTGCCCTTACAGGCTTTACCAGTAGTATCAATAATTTCTATCAAAATATCGGCTGGTGAGGCTTTGCAAAATTGGAACAAACCGGGTATGCAAATCAAAGGGAGATTCCAAAATTTTAATCAAGATAATATTTTATTATATATAAATGAGTAGAAAATTATTACTGGAAAAGGCCCATGTAGAAGGCATTCGCGGGTATGAGGTCTACCGGCGTGAAGGTGGCTACCGCAGTGTGGAAAAGGCATTTAAAATGGCACCTGCGGATATTGTGGAGGAAGTAAAAAAGAGCGGGTTGCGGGGCCGTGGGGGCGCGGGGTTTCCAACGGGCATGAAGTGGAGTTTTTTGGCAAAGCCCGAAGGAGTTGCCCGCTACCTGGTATGTAATGCGGATGAAAGCGAGCCTGGTACTTTTAAAGACAGGTACCTGATGGAATTCATTCCTCACCTGCTGATTGAAGGAATGATCGTTTCTTCCTTTGCGCTGGGAAGCAATGTGAGTTACATCTATATCCGCGGCGAATATGACTGGATTACCGACATTTTGGACAACGCTATCGCGGAAGCCAAACAAAACGGCTGGCTTGGTAAAAATATACTGGGTACCGGTTTCAATTGCGAACTTTATGTACAAAGAGGCGCCGGCGCTTATATTTGTGGAGAAGAAACAGCCCTGATAGAAAGCCTGGAAGGCAAAAGAGGCAACCCCAGGATTAAGCCACCCTTCCCTGCCGTAAAAGGGTTGTGGGACTGCCCGACGGTAGTCAACAATGTAGAAACTTTAGCTGCGGTAGTACCAATCATCAACGAAGGCGGCGAAGCATATTCGAAGATCGGCGTAGGTAAAAGCACGGGCACCAAATTAATTTCATCCTGTGGTAACATCAATAAGCCCGGCATTTATGAAATTGATATGACGATCTCTGTTGAAGAATTCATATTCAGTGATGAATACTGCGGGGGCATTCCAAAAGGTAAAAAATTAAAAGCCTGCATACCCGGCGGGTCTTCTGTCCCCATCCTCCCAGCGAATTTATTATTAACAACCGCCAAGGGCGAAAAACGGATGATGAATTATGAAAGCCTCGCGGAGGGCGGTTTTGCGACCGGGAGCATGATGGGTAGCGGCGGCTTTATTGTTTTGGACGAGGACCAGTGCGTGGTAAGAAATACAATGACACTTGCACGGTTTTATCACCATGAAAGTTGTGGCCAATGCAGCCCGTGCCGCGAAGGTACCGGCTGGATGGAACGGATTTTAAAGAAGATCGAAAATGGAAGAGGGGAGATGAAGGATATTGACCTGCTATGGGATATACAGCGTAAAATAGAAGGCAATACGATTTGCCCTCTGGGCGATGCTGCAGCCTGGCCCGTTGCAGCAGCAATCAGGCATTTCAGGGATGAGTTTGAATGGCATGTGCTAAACCCGGAAGAATGCCTGGCCAGGAATTATGGCCTGGCGCATTATGCCGATCCGGTTCATGTCCCTGTATTGGCTTAGTTAATGTAAAATAATTTATCCGGCTCCTGCAACTTCAGGGGAGGAACATTACTTTAGGAGGTAAATTAAAATGAGGCGGTGATTAAAAAAATATCAAGTAGCTTAAAAGACAAATACAGCCCAAATCAAGATTTTATAAAATGCCTGACGAAATTAAAATATTTAAAGTAACCATCGATAACATTACAATAGATGTTCCGGCAGGCACTACTGTATTGAATGCCGCCCGTACTATCGGGGGGGATGTGGCACCGCCCGCGATGTGCTACTACAGTAAACTCCAGGGGAGCGGTGGTAAATGCCGTACCTGCCTGGTAGAAATAGCAGCAGGTTCCACGGTTGACCCAAGGCCAATGCCAAAACTTGTTGCTTCCTGCCGTACTACCGTAATGGATGGCATGATTGTAAAAAACATTACAAGCGACAAAGTAAGAGATGCAAGGGCAGGGGTAGTAGAATTTTTGTTACTGAATCACCCACTGGATTGCCCTATCTGCGATCAGGCAGGTGAGTGCCACCTGCAGGATTTGGGTTATGACCATGGAAAAGAAGGTACACGATATGAATTTCCCCGCAGGACCTTTGAAAGAGAAGATATCGGACCGTTTATCCAGTTGCACATGACCCGGTGCATACTTTGTTACCGTTGCACTTATGTGGCAGACCAGTTAACCGATAAAAGGGTTCATGGCATCCTTGACAGGGGTGAGCATTCAGAAATTTCTACCTATATTTCAAAAGCAATCGACAACGACTTTAGTGGTAACATGATCGATGTATGCCCTGTTGGAGCATTAACCGACAGAACCTTCCGCTTTAAGAACCGCGTGTGGTTTACCAAGCCCGTAGATGCGCACCGCGAATGTGAAACCGAAGGCTGCTGCGGTAAAACTACCTT
>JBBJMD010000053.1:0-21846 GCA_037719925.1 Ferruginibacter sp. | reverse complement strand
GGCAGCACTAAACTGGCAGCTGAAAGATCTGTCATGGAAAGCGGGTTATCCTGGTGCATTATTAGAACGGTTTTGGTCTACGGCAATATTTTAACAGGTAACAGGAGCAATATAATTAGCTGGGTGCAGGAAAATTTAAGCAGTGGGAAGAAAATAAAAGTGGTCAGCGATCAGCAGCGAACACCCACCTATGTGGGAGACCTGGCGAAAGGAATTTTATTGGCGATAGAAAAAAATGCTACCGGCGTGTACCATATTTCCGGAGAAGAATTGCTTAGCCCCCACGATATGGCCATGGCTGTAGCGGACCACTTAGGTTTGGATAAGTCACTGATTGAAAAAGTAGATGCCTCCCTGTTTTACAACCAGCCAAACGCCCTGCTAAAACGGTTCATCATAGATAAAGCCAAAAATGACCTGGGTTTTCAACCTTTGAATTTCCTGGAAGGAATGAAACGTATGCTGGGAACTGGTGTGCCTGCTGCTACTTAAAGAGCGCCGGATAGGGCGATTGGGCCCTTCAAAATGCAGAGAATTTACATTCTTTCCGGTACCCTTATCCCGAGTAAGTGCATACCGCTTTTAATGGTATTGGCGGTCATACCGGCAATGCGTAAACGCAGTTGTTTTTTATCATCCGTTTCAGCATTGGCTATGGAATGTTCTGCATAAAATGAATTGAATATTTTGGCCAGGTTAAAAACATAACCGGCAATTACGGAAGGGTTATGTTCCTCACACGCCTGTTCAAGGATACCCGGGTATTGCTCTAAATTTACCAATACCTCTTTTTCCAGTTTAAGCAAATGGCCTGTTGGCACATTGTCCTTACCCCCTTTCAACTCTTTATCTATCGGTTCTTTTCGTAAAATACTTTTTATCCTTGCATACGTATATTGTACAAAAGCGGCTGTAAACCCGTGGAAGTCGATACTCTCCAGGGGATTAAAGACCATTGTCTTTTTAGGGTCTACCCGCAAAAGGTAAAATTTCATAGCGCCCAATCCGATAATGTCATAGAGGTCCGTTAATTCTTCGGTTGTGAAATCCTTTACCTTCCCCAGTTCTTCGGTCAGCTGTTGTGAGGTAGCTACCATCTCATCCACCAGTTCATCGGCATCCACAACGGTGCCTTCCCTGCTTTTCATTTGCCCGGTTGTTAATTGTACCATGCCGTAACTCAGATGAAATATATTATTTGCATAGGGCATCTCCAGCTTTTTACAGATAAGCTGCAATACTTTCATGTGATAATTTTGTTCATTACCGATCACATAAATACTTTGGTCTATCTTGTATTGTTCATACTTTTGCCGGGCCAGGCCTATATCCTGTGTAATGTAAACAGAAGTGCCATCTTTGCGCTGCACCAGCTTTTCATCCAATCCATTGGCAGTGAGGTCTATCCATATGCTGCCATCTTCTTTTTTAAAAAATACCTCCTTATCGAGCCCCTGCTGAACGATATCTTTGCCCAATAAATAGGTATCACTTTCATAATAGATCTTATCAAAGTCAGTACCAATGCGTTTGTAGGTGACATCAAAGCCTTCGTATACCCAGCCATTCATTTCTTTCCATAATGCTATTACTTCAGTTTTCCCTTCTTCCCAATCTAATAGCATTTGATTTGCTTCTGCCATTACCCTGGTGTTTTTCCTGGCAAGTTCTTTTATTTCATCATGTAGCTTATTAATCTTTTCCTCATCTTTTAATTCGTCCAGTTTTGTCAGGGCAATCAATAATTTATCAAGCTTAAGCAGTTCGCTGCCACTGAAATCGCACAAGTCGCCCAACTTTATTTTATTGATCAATATCATGCTCTCCGCTTTCAAGTCGTTCTCGAAACGCACATAATAATCGCCCACAAAATGGTCACCTTTTATACCCGTTGATACAGGTGTTGCTCCCTCAGCGTATTTCTGCCAGGCGATCATACTTTTGCAAATGTGAATTCCACGGTCATTGACGATACAGCTCCTTATTACGTCGTAGCCATTAGCCTTTAAGATTTCGGCCACGCTCCATCCCAAAAAATTATTCCTCAAATGCCCAAGATGCAAAGGTTTGTTCGTGTTGGGAGATGAATATTCGACCATCACTCTTTGGCCATTTACTTCTTTCTTTCCGTAGGTAATATTGTTATAATTGTTTTGCAATAAGCCAGTCCAGTAGGTATCAGCAATGGAGAGGTTTAAAAATCCCTTTATGATATTGAAACCGGTATAGAAGTCAGGATAAGTGCCTGCTAACTTTTCCCCTATTTGTTTCCCGAGAACATCCGGGGATAATTTAAGTTTTTTTACCAGGGAGAACATCACGATTGTATAATCTCCCTCAAATTCGGGTTTTGTCTGATTCAACTGGACATCTTTTTCAGAGAAAGGTTGTTCGAACAATAGGCCTAAACTCAGTAAAACTTGTTTCTGTATGGTGCTTACGATAGACATGGTGCAAAAATAATGAAATGGGTGAACAAACTTTTGCGTTGGTCTTCAGTACAATCTTTCCAGGAACAGGAAAGGACGGCTACAATATAGGGTATCATTATAAATGAGGTTCTGAAATCTAAAAATCAATTTGTAGCTTTGCGAACTTTTTAAAATTATGATAAGCGTAAATAATGTAACCCTGGCCTATGGTAAAAGGGTTTTATTCGATGAAGTCAATATCAGTTTCACCAAAGGAAATTGTTATGGTGTAATTGGTGCCAATGGTGCGGGCAAATCAACTTTTGTTAAAATTCTTAGTGGCGAAATTGAACCCAATAAGGGAACCGTAGACATCACGCCTGGTGAAAGAGTTGCCACATTAAAACAAGACCAGTTTGGGTTTGATGAGGTAACTGTTCTGCAGGCAGTAATGATGGGCCACCAAAAAATGTGGGATATCATGGTGGAAAAAGATGCGCTCTACATGAAAGAGGATTTTACCGAGGCTGATGGAATGAAGGCCGGTGAGCTTGAACACCAGTTTGGTGAAATGGGGGGCTACACCGCTGAAAGCGACGCCGCACAATTTCTTAATGAACTGGGTGTAAAGGAAGAGATGCACCAGGTGCTGATGAAGGATATCGCCGCTAACCTGAAAGTGCGAGTATTACTCGCGCAGGCCCTTTTTGGCAACCCTGATATTTTGTTACTTGATGAACCTACCAATAACCTGGATGTAGAAACTATTAGCTGGTTAGAAAACTTTTTGGCCGATTACGAAAACATCGTCCTGGTCGTCAGTCATGACCGTCACTTTTTAGATGCGGTGTGTACTCATGTTGCCGATGTGGATAAACGAAAAATAAAAATTTATACAGGAAACTATACTTTCTGGTATGAGAGTTCCCAATTGGCTTCCAGGCAGGCTTCTGATAAAAACAAGAAGATGGAAGACAAAAAGAAGGACCTGCTGGAGTTTATTGCGCGGTTTAGCGCCAATGCTTCCAAATCAAAACAGGCTACTTCACGAAAAAAGGCCCTTGACAAGCTTGTTTTCGAGGACATTACTCCTAGCAACAGGAAGTACCCGGGTATCATTTTCAAGCCGGAAAGAGAAGTAGGTAACCAGATCCTCAACGTAGAAAAATTATCGAAATCACTGGATGGCAAACATTTATTCAGCAATATTAATTTTGATCTCGTAAAGGGTCAGAAGATTGCCTTTTTAAGTAAGAACCCGCTGGCGCTTACAACTTTTTTTGAGGTCATTAACGGGAGGGTGATGCCTGATCATGGGAAATACGAATGGGGTACCACTATAACTTCTGCTTACCTACCAAACGATAATACGGAGTATTTTACCGGCACATTGAACCTGATGGATTGGTTGCGGCAGTTTGTTCCCCCTTATGTAAAAGATGTGGACGAAGATTTTCTCCGCGGGTTTTTAGGGAAGATGTTGTTCAGCGGGGATGAAATCCTTAAAAAAACGAATGTATTAAGCGGGGGCGAAAAGGTACGCTGCATGATCAGTAAAATGATGCTGCAAAATCCTAACCTGGTTATCTTAGACGAACCAACTAACCACCTCGACCTGGAAAGCATTACTGCCTTTAACGATGGGATGCTAACTTTCCCGGGCATTGTCTTAATGACGACTCATGATCACCAGTTTATGAACACGGTAGCCAACAGGATCATTGAAATAACGCCAAAAGGAATGATAGACCGGCTAATGACTTATGATGAGTACCTGGTAGATGAAAGGGTAAAAACATTAAAAGAAGAATTGTATAGTTAGTGTTAGTTGCCGTAAACCCGATACCTGTAGCCGGGTTCTGGATGCATGATACTGGATTTTGGAAACTTGATACCTGATGCTTGAACTTGACCGGCAGAATGATAATAAGGATGTATTGCGTAAAATCTACTCATGCGATCCGGAAAACATATGGTTTTTTACGGAGCCTGGTTGCCTTTACCTTTGCAGTGGGCAGTCTGATGTGCCCTTTGGCACGATTTTAACACCACACCTCTAAAATAAAAAAATCATTTAATGAGAAAGAAATTATTATTGCCGGCTTGTATCTTACTACTCGCCATTACTAATATTAAGGCACAAAAGAGCAGGTCTTTCACCTCTTCCGATTATACTACAGCCCTGGGTGTCAAGCTTTATCCCGGCACCGGGGGTGGCGCGGTAACTTTTAAACATTTTATAAAAAAGGGTGCGGCATTAGAAGCGATAGGGTCTTTTTGGAACAGGGGTACGCGGGCCACTGGTTTATACGAATTCCATTGGGACATTAATGATGTGCCTGGACTAAAATGGTATGTTGGTCCGGGTGTGCATGTTAGCTTTTACAGTGACAAATATTACACGCAAAACAGGTTTGGTGGCAGCTATGCAGCCGCCGGTGTAGATGGCGTAATAGGGCTGGATTATAAATTTAATAAAATACCCCTGAATCTTTCTGCAGACTGGCAGCCCTCTTTTGAATTTGGTAATGAAAGGTATAAAGGCTTTGGCGGTGATTTTGGCGGTGTATCGGCCCGGTATACCTTTTAAATTTTGAAGGACCAAAGGGCAAGTGTAGTACCCAAAATACTCTTTTAAGTATTAGCCGTTGGCTGAAAGCCTGTAAGAGCCCGTTAAACATTATTCCTGCCCCTGAGGCAGGATTTTTTTTGATACTCCCCACAGTGAAATAAATTAACTTTGCCAAGTTTAAGTATGATTAGGAATCGCATGATATACGTGGTAGATTTTTTTTACCCTCCGTTCAAAAGGGTTATGCCTTTGAATGCTTTTCGGTATGCCGCATGCGGAAGTGCCAATATGCTATTGGATGTGTCGCTGTTTTTTATCTTTTACAATTTTGGATTTAAAAGGGAAGTGCTTGATCTCGGTTTTATTGCATTCGAACCTTATATCGCCGCCTTTCTGTCTGCATTTATAATTACGTTCCCCACGGGCTTTTTACTGTCAAAATACATCGTTTGGACTTCTTCTACCATAAGAGGGCGTGTACAGCTGTTCCGGTATTTTTTAATAGTCATGATGAATCTCCTGCTTAATTATCTTTTTATAAAGCTATTTGTCGAATATTTTTCTTTTTATCCCACCATTGCAAAATTGATCACTACTGTTATCGTTGTCATATTCAGCTATTTAAGCCAGAAACATTTTACATTCAAGGTAAAAGCGCCTCTTCCTTTAAATGGGTAACCATTGCGGTTACAGATTTCGTTCACCCTTCTCCAACCACCTTACAGCCAAATACATAGTTTCCAGCTTAATCATTAATCAGCTATTTCAACCTGTAACTGCCATTTTTTCACCTAATTCCTTATGGCACAATCATTGACTGGATACATCGAACAATAAAATAAAAATTAATCATGGGAAAGATAATTGGAATTGACCTTGGAACTACCAATAGTTGCGTGGCCGTTATGGAGGGTAACGAACCGGTAGTAATTGCAAACGATGAAGGGCGTCGTACTACACCTTCCATTGTAGCTTTTCTTAAGAATGGTGAGCGTAAAGTAGGCGATCCGGCAAAGCGGCAGGCGATAACCAACCCGCACAATACTATTATCAGTGTTAAACGTTTTATGGGTCATAAATGGAACGAAGTAACTGAAGATATTAGTCATAGCGGGTATAAGATAGTAAAAGGTGACAATGATACAGTCCGTGTGGACATAGATGGCAGGTTGTATACGCCACAAGAAATTAGTGCAATGATCCTGCAGAAAATGAAGAAAACCGCAGAGGATTATCTCGGCCAGGAAGTGACGGAAGCAGTAGTAACAGTACCGGCATATTTCAACGATGCACAGCGCCAGGCAACAAAAGAAGCAGGTGAAATTGCAGGTCTGAATGTGCGTCGTATAATTAATGAGCCTACTGCCGCAGCGCTTGCTTACGGCCTGGATAAAAAACACCAGGATCAAAAGATCGCTGTATTCGATTTGGGAGGTGGTACTTTTGATATATCTATACTTGAATTGGGTGAAGGCGTATTCGAGGTAAAAAGCACCAATGGGGATACACATCTTGGAGGCGATGATTTTGATAAGGTTTTAATGGACTGGCTGGCGGATGAATTTAAAAAAGATGAAGCGATAGATCTTCGCAAGGATCCAATGGCATGGCAGCGCCTGAAGGAAGCATCAGAAAAGGCCAAGGTTGAATTATCTTCTTCATCTGAAACAGAAATTAACCTGCCCTATGTAACTGCTGTTGATGGCGTTCCGAAGCATTTGGTGAAGAAATTATCAAGGGCGCAATTTGAAAAGCTGGCCGATAATTTATTTGCCCGGTGTTTAAAGCCATGTGAACTTGCGTTGAAAGATGCGGGGATTTCTATTGATGAAATCAATGAAGTCATTCTCGTAGGCGGTAGTACCCGTATACCTAAAGTTCAGGAAATAGTAGAAAAATTCTTTGGCAAAAAACCAAACCGCAGTGTAAATCCTGACGAAGTAGTTGCCATTGGTGCAGCAATACAAGGCGGTGTTTTATCGGGTGATGTCAAAGATGTCTTATTGCTGGATGTAACGCCGTTAAGCCTGGGAATTGAAACCATGGGTGGTGTAATGACAAGGCTGATTGAAAGCAATACAACTATACCTACCAAGAAATCGGAAACTTTCAGCACCGCGAGTGATAACCAGCCTGGTGTGCAAATTCATGTGTTACAGGGTGAAAGGCCGTTAGCGAATCAAAATAAAAGTCTGGGTATGTTCAACCTCGACGGCATACCTCCGGCACCCCGCGGAGTTCCTCAGGTAGAAGTTATATTTGATATAGATGCCAATGGAATTTTACATGTAACCGCCAAGGATAAAGGCACCGGTAAAAGTCATAATATCCGTATCGAGGCAGGTAGCGGCTTAAGCAAAGAAGAAATTGAAAAAATGCGGAATGAAGCTAAGGCCAATGAAGAAACCGATAAATTAGAGAAAGAAAAAATTGAAAAAATAAACCAGGCGGATAGCCTAATCTTCCAGACAGAAAAACAACTGAAAGAGTATGGCGATAAAATAAGCGCTGATAAAAAAGCGCCTATCGAAGCCGCTTTAAATAAATTAAAAGAAGCGCACAAACAACAGGATGTTGCCGCCATTGACCCGGCTGTAGCCGAAATGAATGCAGCTTGGACGGCAGCAAGTGAAGAGTTGTATAAAGCAACGCAGGGAGGCGAGGCCGGTGGCCAGGGTCAGCAACCAAACCAGGGTGATGCAAACGGAAACGGTGCGAATCAAAACCAGGGCAATCAGGCAGAGAATGTGACCGATGCTGAGTTTGAAGAGGTAAAATAAATTTTAAGGAAATCCCAGTTTAAAAACCGCAGCATCTATGTTGCGGTTTTTTTCGTTTACAAAACTGGTAATTGAAATGAACCTTTTACACATTTGCTAAAAATATTAGGTTTGAAACGAGGTTCAATAATGGCTTCATGGTATTAATTAAATAGCCATCATTTACACCTGTTCAAATAATATTATCTTGAATTTTTTAACGTATAATATTTCAGGCAGCAAACTTCAACTTTTTTACTGAAGAATAAGAGGGCAGCCTCTTTTAAATAACCTACTACGCGCTCTCCGGATTATCAAAAAGTTCCATTGGTAGAGGGTTCGCCTTATTCTGAGAAATGGATGAAAAAGCCTTTCAACAGTGCGTTTGAACATTAGTAACATGTACGTAAACGGCTGCTGTTAACCCTTTCCTAAAACTTAAGATACATTTATTGCAAAATCTTCCTTTCTAACTATCTTGCCATAAACAAAGGACCGCGCATGAAACAAATTTCCATTGTATTAAATATTGTATTAATTATTTCGGTGGCGTTTTTATATTACCTGCATTTCGCCGGTAGAAAAAAAACAACCGAATATAGTGCTCCTGTTAATCACAGTTCCATGGATAGCACCCCTCATGAAAAAATTGTGGTAGCTTATGTGGAATTAGATTCTTTAAATAATAATGTAGATTTTATCAGGCAACGGAAAAAAGAACTGGAGGCGGAACAAAAACTGATAGTAAATGATTACGAGAGTTCCTACCGCGAATTAACCGCTCAGCGTGATAATTTTGTAAAGAAAGGTAAAGCAATTACACCGGAGGAGGCGGAAGCGTTCCAGGAAAAATTAGGACTGAGGCAACAGGAGATCGAACAGGCCAAGCAGGTTAAAACCCAGAAACTAGGGGAGAAGGGGGCACGGATCATGGAAGACATGCAGGGCAAACTGAAGGACTTTATGCGTGATTATAATAAACAAAAAAAATATACCCTCATTTTTACAACCGGTACAGGTCTTGATTATTTTCTCTATAAAGATTCTACCCTGAATATTACTTCATAGATCGTTAAAGGGCTCAATCTTAAAATGAAAGAACCAGGTAAACATTAATTCAATCAATTTATATATCTTCAATCCCGTTTCAATACGGGATTTTTTTATAATATTTATCCATACTAGCAACTATTACTATAATGCAGGATATGACAGATCAGAATCCCACTTTTAAACCATCCCTGGGTTTGTTTGATGCCACGATGATTGTTGCCGGCTCAATGATAGGATCCGGAATCTTTATCGTGAGCGCAGACATGCTTAAAGATGTTGGCAGTGCGGGATGGTTATTAACCGCATGGCTTATTACCGGCTTTATGACGTTAACAGCTGCTGTAAGCTATGGCGAATTAAGTGGGATGTACCCCAAAGCAGGTGGCCAGTACGTTTATTTAAAAGAAGCGTATAATCCCCTGATTGGCTTTTTATATGGATGGAGCTTTTTTGCAGTGATACAAACCGGAACCATTGCTGCGGTAGCAGTGGGCTTCGCGAAATTTGCCGGGTATTTTTTTCCCGCTTTAGCATGGGAAGACATAAATACATTTAATGTGCTGGGCTTAAATATCCATTATGCACAATTAGTGGCAATCGTACTGATCATTTTCCTCACTTTTATCAATACCAGGGGCATCCAGGCCGGGAAGATCATTCAAACAATTTTTACCTCTACTAAACTATTATCCCTGTTCGGTTTGATCATTGCAGGGTTCATCGCATTTAACTGGGATGTGTGGAATGCTAACTGGCAAAACGCATGGACGATACAAAAACTTACAAAAACTCCCGGCGGCATTGATTTTGAGCCGTTATTAACAGGTGCCGCCCTTGGTGCGATGGCAAGTGCAATGGTAGGCAGCATCTTCAGCAGCGATGCCTGGAACAACGTAACTTTTATTGCAGGCGAAATAAAGAACCCAAAAAGGAATATCGGGTTGAGCCTGTTTTTCGGAACCCTGATCGTAACGCTTATTTATATTTTGACCAATGTTGTTTACCTCGCAACCGTTCCTCTAAATGAACTGGCATTTGCTAAAGATAACCGGGTAGCCCTCAGTGCATCCGAGGCTATTTTTGGCAGCAGCGGTACCATTATAATCGCTGCAATGATCATGATATCTACCTTTGGTTGTAATAATGGTTTGATCCTCGCCGGGGCACGGGTTTATTATACCATGGCCAATGACAGATTATTTTTTAAGCAGGCAGGAAAATTAAATGAGAACATTGTTCCGGAATGGGCCTTATGGATACAGTGCGCCATGGCTTGTATCCTATGCCTGAGCGGCAAGTACGGGGATTTGCTGGATATGGTTTCCTTCATCGTCGTTATCTTTTATGTACTTACTATTGCAGGCATTTTTATTTTACGGAGAAAATATCCTGCTGCAGACCGGCCCTATAAAGCATTTGGTTACCCCGTACTGCCCCTTATTTACATATTGATGGGAATTAGTTTTTGCACCCTCCTGATTTTGTATAAGCCCCAGTTTACATGGCCGGGCCTTATCATCACCCTCATTGGCATTCCATTATATTATATAGCGGTAAGTAATAAAAAATCCAATGGTTAACTTTTTTTATCGAGATGACAAGTACATTATGCAATGATATTTTTGAGAAATGTGTGCAGGACTTTCATCTTTCGGATAATATTGATGCAAGTATAAACAATCCCTATGCTGCCGGCACGCCAGGCTTTTTATTATACGCGAAGAATTGGGTGGATAACGTTCAATGGCACCTGGAAGACATCGTACGTGATCCGCAAATCGATCCGTCTGCGGCACTTGTGTTAAAAAGAAGAATTGATGCATCTAACCAGGTAAGAACCGATATGGTGGAAAATATCGACAGTTATTTTCTTCATCAATATTCAACGGTGAATTCCAGGCCAACCGCGCGCGTTAATACGGAAAGTCCTGCATGGGCAATCGACCGCCTCTCAATTCTTGCGTTAAAAATTTACCACATGAACGAAGAAGTTCACCGGGTAAACGCGGGTGCGGACCACATCATATTGTGTACCGAAAAACTTGCTGTGCTGCTGGAGCAAAGAGCGGATCTTTCAAAAGCCATTGATGAACTCCTGGAAGATATTGGCAGCGGTGCCAAATACATGAAAGTATATAAGCAGATGAAGATGTACAATGACCCGGGCCTCAATCCTGTTTTATATGGTCAAAACAAATAGTTTATAGGATTTATTAAGTCATTACTTACGGGGTTACTTACATGGCAATGGCCCCTGGCACTTCAAGAGGATAATGAGTTCCGGGCAAATAAACTGAATAATTGCAAGCAAATGAACATATATTGGTAATCCGCTTTTCTTCCATGGGAGATGTGGCCATGACAGTGCCGGTCATCAGCAATGTGCTGCGGCAAAATCCTTCTATCCATATTACTGTAGTATCTAATTCATTTTTCAGCCCCTTATTTGAAGGCTTGGAAAGATGCCATTTTTATCCCGCCTATTTGAAGGAACAGCATGGTGGGCTTGCAGGGATATTCCGCTTATATCAAGAACTAAGCGGCCTAAAAGATTTCCAGGCTGTTGTAGACCTGCATTGTGTATTGCGCTCGCATTTGCTTAGCTCTCTTTTTAAATTAAAGGCAATTAAAACTGCTACCCTCGATAAGGGCCGTAAGGAAAAGAAAAAGCTCACACGAAAAATTAAAAAGGATTGCCGGCAGCTCACGCCAATGCATGAACGCTATGCCCGTGTTTTCAGGAGCGCCGGTATTGCAGTTGATCTGAGGCTAAATGAACCCGTATTTGGGAAAAGACCTTTGCCGGTTAACTTACAAGCTATTTTTTCACCTGCTAAAAAAATAATTGGTGTTGCGCCTTTTGCACAGTATCAAGAAAAAATGTACCCCCTTGATTTGACAAGGAAGGTTGTTCAACACTTAGCCGCTGCAAACAATACCGTCCTGCTTTTTGGTGGCGGGCAAAAAGAGGCAGCAATTCTAAGCGGGTGGGAAGCCTCTTCTGTTTTTAATATGGCCGGAAAGTATTCCTTTGCAGTGGAACTGGCGATCATCAGTAATCTTGACATCATGGTCAGCATGGATTCTGCCAATATGCACCTGGCCTCTTTATTCAATGTGCCGGTAATAAGTGTATGGGGTGCCACACATCGCTTTGCAGGGTTTTATGGCTGGGGGCAGCAGGAAGAAAATATCGTTGAGACGGAACTCTATTGCAGGCCATGTTCCGTATTCGGTAATAAACCTTGCTACCGTGGCGACCACGCTTGCATGGAACTTATCGCGGCAGAAGCCATCATTGATAAGGTAATCGCTGCCAAAATATAAAATTAAGTTGAAATGCCCATTTCAAATATATAAAAATGAAAAAGGTATTGAGGCTAAGGATTATTGTAGAACAGCCAACTTCAGGCGTTATTTTCGGTTTACAAAAAGGAAAAGGAACGCTTTATGAAACCATTCAAAAACAGGAAGCCAAAGACAAAGACCTGGCTTTTGAATTTGATGTAGCCATAAAAATTGATCCAGGTAAACCCCCTGTCCTTCTTGGCCCCTTTGTGCAGGGCAAACCTACCGGGAAGTTTATCTATGTCGATATAGGAAGGTTGGCAGGACAAAAAAATTCACAGTGGGAACGGCGATTAAAAATTCCACTCCCCGCGGCAGAATCGGGAATTATACACCAATCCCTCGCAGAACCCGGGTGTGTGATCGAAACAATTGTTCCCGGTTTTGGCAAAGATGGTAGTCCCAACTGCGGTACTGTAAAGCCTTTTAATGGGTGGAAACGGAAAGCGTTACCCTAATACCGTTTTGCAGATAATACCTGCTGCGCTCAGAATTCACAACATGAAAATCTTAGCCAATTTTTCTGTTAAATAAATTAATTTAAGGCTACAACAAACAGACAGACATGCAAACGATTTCACTGGCCATACATGGTGGCGCCGGCACTATTGTAAAGGAAGATATGACTCCTGAACTGGAAAGAGCTTATCTGCAAGGGCTGGAAGAAGCAATGGGTGGCGGCTATGCCGTACTGGAAAGTGGCGGTACATCTGTCGATGCTGTTACTTCGGCAGTTGTGATACTGGAAAATAATATATTATTCAATGCAGGTCGTGGCGCTGTCTTTACAAAAAAGGGTTTGCAGGAAATGGATGCCTCGGTGATGGATGGCATAGACCTTTCGGCAGGCGCAATCGCCGGGGTACGAAATTTACGAAACCCTATTCAATTGGCAGTAGCGGTTATGCGTAACAGTGACCATGTTTTTTTAAGTGGCGAAGGTGCAAGTGATTTTGCGCTCAAACAAGGATTTAAACCAGAACCTGACGAATATTTTTTTTCCCAATTCCGTTATGACCAGTGGAAACAAATGAGGGATAGTGACAATTATTCACTCGACCACTCCACCCACGAGGTGGAAAAAATGATGAGGGATAAAAAATTTGGAACCGTTGGGGCAGTTGCTTGTGATCAATATGGAAATATAGCCGCCGCAACAAGTACGGGAGGAATGACCAATAAAAAATATGGCCGTATCGGCGACAGCCCGTTGATCGGGACTGGTACTTATGCCAATAACAAAACCTGTGCAATTAGTTGCACGGGGCATGGTGAACCTTTTATTAAAGCGGTGGCTGCTTATGATGTCAGTTGCCTGATGGAATACAAAGGAATGACCCTTTCGGATGCCATGAACGAAGTGGTAAATAATAAACTTCCCAGGTTGCAGGGGGAGGGAGGAATGATCGGCGTTGATGCCAGGGGAAACATCGCTTTACTGTTCAATTGCCCGGGAATGTACCGGGCTGCCAGGAGCAATGACGGCACTGCATTCGTAAGCATTTACCGGTAATTTTAATGACCAAATTTTCATGCTAATGAGAAACGATTTCAACGCTAACCCCGTACCTGGCCGTCTCCCCGCACCACCCATTTATAACTGCATATTTCATTCAGCGCCATTGGCCCGCGGGCGTGAAGCTTTTGGGTGCTGATGCCTATTTCAGCGCCAAGGCCGAATTGAGCGCCGTCTGTAAAAGCAGTGGATACATTTGCATAAACTACGGCTGCGTCTACCTTATTTATAAATTGCTCGATCTGCTGCTTATTTTCAGCTATGATCGTTTCGCTGTGTTTGCTGCCAAATTCTTCGATGTGATCCAGCGCCTCCTGTAAATTATCCACCGTTTTAACAGCCATTTTATAATCCAGGTATTCTGTGCCATAATTTGCCTTACCTGCTTTTTGCAACAGGCGATCCGGGTAAACATTTTGCAGTGAGTTGTATCCCCTTTCGTCGGCATAGATCGTCACATTTTGAATAGCCATATCAATTACAAGGTCGGGCAGGTTTTCCAAACGGTCTTTATGAATGATCAAACAATCCAAGGCATTACATACACTAACGCGCCTCGTTTTTGAATTCAAAGTGATTGCCTTTCCCTTTTCCATATCGCCGCTTGCATCAAAATATGCATGTACTATGCCGGCCCCTGTTTCGATCACCGGTACTTTTGATTCCCTGCGTACATGGTTGATCAGTTGCTGGCTGCCCCTTGGAATAATCACATCTACATACCCGACGGCATTTAATAATTCTGTTGCAGCTTCACGCGTTGCTGGCAACAGCTCGATACAGTTTTCAGGAAGTCCATATTGGATCAAAACGGACCTTATCAGTTTTACAATAATTTTATTTGAAAATTCGGCATCGCTGCCACCTTTTAATATACAGGCATTGCCCGATTTTAAGCAGAGAGAGAATACATCAAAAGTAACATTTGGCCTCGCCTCATAAATAATCCCGATAACCCCCAAGGGCACTGTTATTTTTGAAATGTGCATGCCGTTGGCCATGCTACGTTCCTCCAGTATTTTACCTAAGGGAGACGGCAATGAGACTACATGGACTATCTCGCCTGCAATATCCTTTATGCGTTGAGCAGAAAGCTTCAGCCGGTCATATTTAGGGTCATCAGCCGACATACGGTCAAGGTCTTTCTGGTTCTCCTGTAATATGTCATTGCTGCGTGCAATCGCCAGTTCAGCAAGGCTTGATAGCACCTTGTTTATCTTCTCTGCGTCGGCCTGGCCTAATATCCTGCCCGCTTTCTGCACGGCTTTGAATTTTTCTATCAGTGATTCTTCGGTTGCTGTCATTTTACCTGGTCGTTGTTTAAAAATAAATAATCATAATGGACCAATGCTTTTTCATTCTTTTTTTGCATCAGGTCTATAGCCTTTTCTGAATTGTATTGCGCCCTTCCCACACCCAATTGCCTGCCCGAATCTCCGGTGATCTTTATTATATCTCCTTTTTTAAAACTTCCTTCGATCTTTGTAATACCGATTGGTAACAAACTGGTTGGCTTAAGTGATTGTAATGCTTTTTCAGCTCCTTCATCAATATAAACAGTCCCTTTAACAAATCCTTCGGAATGAGCTACCCATTTTTTTATGCTGGAAATATTATTCTTGGGTTTAAATAAAGTACCGGTTGGCTTATCTTCAATAATTTTCAGCAAAACATTGTCATCTTTGCCGTTGGCTATGTGTACGGGGATACCGAGGCTGGCTACCTTGTGGGCTATATTGCATTTTGTGAGCATGCCCCCCCGGCCAAAATTAGATTTTTCTGAGCTGATATAATTTTCAAAACTCATGTCCCCGTATTCTATCACCGGTATTACCTGCGACGAAGACTTGCCCGGAGACCCAGTATAGATGCCGTTAACATTAGAAAGTATAATTAATTTATCGGCATCAACCATCCCGGCCACAAGCCCGGCGAGTTCGTCATTATCCGTAAACATTAATTCGGTCACGGAAATCACATCGTTTTCATTTAAGATCGGGATTACATTATTCTGCAGTAAAACCTTGATACAATTCTTCATATTTATATAATGTTCCCTGTCCCTGAAATCGTCTTTTGTCACTAATACCTGCGCGCATAAACAACCGCGTTTTGAGAACTGCTCAGCGTATTTATTGATGAGTTTAATCTGCCCCACTGCGGCAAACAATTGCCGCTTGCTAATCTCGTCTGTTTTTTTAGGGGGTGCCACAAGGCTCCTCCCCGCGGCTACGGCCCCCGATGATATCAATATTGTTTCAATGTTCTGCTCATTTAAAATAGTGATCTGGGAGGTGAGTTGTTCAATACTTTTCAAGTCGAGTTCTCCATCGTTCTTTGCTAATACGTTTGATCCAACTTTGATTACAATTCTTTTTTTCCTTTTCAGCATACGTAAAATTATTGTTTTTAATACAAATATGATCTCGATGATGTGTCGTATGCTCGGGCCTCGATATTCAAACGCGGGTAGCAAGCCCGCTGACACAGGATTCGGAATCGTGTCAGAAAAATTAAAGCGTTGACTGCTCATGTGAATTTAAACACTGCCTCCCTGTTCACATTGGAATGCATTTGCATGTACTACTTTTTGCCGGTACCACGATATAAAAGCAACTCACTTTCTTTAAAGGGGTAAATTACCGTTCTTTAAAAAATAGTCCGGCAAAAAGTTACGTTATATTGTAACTGAATACTTATAATTTTGCATACATGAAGAAATATGCAGTAATTGTTGCCGGGGGTAGCGGAAGCAGGATGCACACCAATTTGCCAAAGCAATTTTTACTATTAAATGGCAAACCGGTATTGTATTATACCATCGCTACATTTTTAAAATCTTATGACGATCTGCAAATAATCCTCGTGCTGCCGGAAGATCATATTGCTGCAGGGCAAGAGATCATCGATGCTTTTTTCAACTATGACCGCATCAGGATCACTGCAGGTGGCCGAACAAGGTTTCACTCAGTGCAAAGTGGATTGCAACAGATAACAGAAGAGAGCATAATTTTTGTGCATGACGGTGTTCGTTGTTTGCTGACTACTGATCTTATCCACAGGTGTTATGAAGCGGCCCTCGAGTACGGATCAGCGGTGCCGGTGATAGACTCCAAGGATAGCGTGCGGATGGTACATGAAGATAGTAACGAAGCACTTGAGCGCAGCAAAATTAAACTGGTGCAAACGCCGCAGACTTTTCATAGCAAGATATTACTTCCGGCGTATAAAATAGATTACAAAGACAAGTTCACAGATGAAGCCACTGTCGCGGAAGCGTTTGGACTTAAAATTCATTTGATCGATGGGGAAGAAGGTAATATTAAGATCACCCGCCCGGTGGACCTAACGGTGGCTGAAGGAATGATCAAACCGGCTGTGCGGCCTCCCGGCAGCGAATTGTAGGGTTTTACCCAGGAAGTGACTTTTGTTAAGGTTGATACATAAATTGCCCAAAAATATCCCAGGTATAATTTATTTTATTGTTTGAACAGCTGCATTAATTTTGGCAATTTATTTAACTTCAAGCCAACGTACATTTCGGTGGTAGCTCCAAAACTGCTGTAGAAAAATGCAAGGCTCCTGATATCACTGCCTTCAAAATCAAGCCGGATATCCTGGCCTGCATTATCTTTGATGAATTCATTGATAAGAGAATGGGACGCACCGATTGTTTTACCATTCGGATGATTACCTACAAGAATATAATAAGCCCTTTTATGAGAGAAGAATAAAACACAGGAAGCTACCAACAGGCCGGATGGCATATAAATACCATAGGTCGTGGCTTTTTGTTGAATATACAATTGCTCATACAACCTTTTGAACCTGCCGTAATCGTCCTTTGTTGCCGTAGAAAAATTCTTCCCCTGTTCCTTCGCAAGTGCGATCACTTCATCCACCTTAATATTTTTACGGACGGTGCAATTTAATTGAACCGCTTTTTTAATATTTCTTTTTAGATTGATGCGAAATCCTGCGAATAATTTCTCGTAACCATCATTTAGCGGCAACACGTAATTAACCCTGTCGTAGAACGGGAATTTTTTTAAATGAAATCGGTTGCCATAATTTAAATAGATGTCATAGTATCTGAATTTGACCGGAATCGCTTCTAAAAAATCGCTGACCAGGTCAGCCGTAATATTGTTGCCAAAGAGTCCCAGGCAGGCAGTTAAAAATGGCTGGTATAAATAATACACGCCATACTTTTTATTCCAGGTAAGCGGCATCACTACTTCATAGTCATTTAATACAAGGGCATCCCAATGAAGGGCCATCATATCCAGGTAAACTGAATAACTATAAATCAGCCCGTTGCCTGCCTGGTCGATACAGGCATCCCACTTTTGCTTGTCGATCTGTTGATATGAAAAGTATTGTATCGCCAATATCAGAGTGGGAATTTTGGAACAAGTTTTCTCAAACTTACGTTTTGAATATCGATACTAAAGGATATGTTTTTCCAGAAGCGTTTCCCGATAATGGTTGATTTAAAATAATCGCGGTATACGTTGCTGTACAAAAACGGGATGTAAATGTTAACTACATTTTTAAACAAGGAAAGCTGCAATCCCGCGTCATAAATTAATTTGCCGGTGGCTGCATTTTTTTGCCATGCCTCGGCATAGGTACCAATATCGACAAATATTTTCAGCGGGATTTTTACCGGTAATACCTGCAAGGGGTTAAGCGAAGCGGGTACATCTGTTGTGAAGTTAATTGCTCCCAGCCAGTTATCCGTTTTACCGATCTTACTGCTCAACAGATCTGTTCTTACTTTGAAGAAGCCATCGCGTTGCATGATCTGTTGCGACGGGTACTTTTCAAATTCGTTCCGGCCGATGAAATAATCACTGTAGGTATAATCTTCCTCGCCTTTGGGCCCTGTCATATTTAAATGGTACCTGTTGGTCTCAAACTGTTTTATAAACGTTTTATCACCCAGGTAAAAAAACTTGCCTGCAAAGACCCGGACATTCATTCCACCTTCCTCCTGGTAATTAAAATAATAGTTCCCGGAAAACGATAACCGGGCAAAACCCTTACCCTGTTCTAATTGTAACTCTACCCGGTATGGATAAAGCACCCGGTTGTTATCAACGACAAAGCGCATTTGGTTTACAGACCTGCTTTGAAAAGGAAAGGTAATAATATCGGTGTTATTGATGGTATCCCTGGTAAACAGCAATCCCTGCTCCCGTATATAGAAAGTTTTCCATTGAAGGAATTTCAGCAAGTGGCTGCGTGGATTTTTATTGGCGAAAATAATTTTTAAAGAAGGCACCAGTTTACCAAAGCGCTGGTAAGTGCTATTGCCGGCAGAGTCCGTAAAAGAATCCGCGCTGAACGAAGCTCCGGACATCGATAATTCAGCCTTAGCACCGTTATTGCCCGGTAGCCAGGAATAGCTTAATCTTGCTAACCCGTTTAATTGTTTACTACCGGTGGCGTATAGTGGCGCAAATAAAAACTGAAATTTCTCTGCCGGTAAAGTGTAGTTATGAACTATCCCCCCGAACATTAACTTATCATAAAAGTTCAGGCCTGCCAGGGGAGCCGCAAAAATATAATGATGTTTGTCGGTATCTTTTAAATTAAAGAATGAAGCGAATTTAAAATCTTTTTTTACGAGGGCAACTGGCAGGCGCCCCTTTTAGAAAGCAAGCTATTTCATCCATGTTCTCGCCGCTTACGTCTTGCAGAACTTTTATAAAATCTTCGGGGTAGGGGTGTTTAAATTTCCAACGCCGGTAATACGCATGCATGCAACTGTCAAATAATGCCGTACCGAGTTTATTTTCAATTAATTTAACCCATTCGCCGGTTTTATAATAAGCGGACAATCCATAATTTATTTCGCTGAAATTTTCGGAGGCAGTTTCAGCAGGCTGGTCTCTTTTATTGGAAGCCATAATATTGAATCCGAGCGGCGAAAGATCCTGGGGTATTCTTTTGGCAAAAAAAGCAGGTCCGTGAGGGTTCTCTGTAGGGGTAAAATTTTCACTTTTACGATACCGGTTATCATAGTAGGTATCAATCCCCTCATCCATCCAGGGATGCTCCCGTTCATTGCTGCCCAGAATGCCATAGTTCCAGTTATGCCCCACTTCGTGCCCGATAACTCTTTCCAGGCTTGATTCGCTGTCAACGGGGTAAATTGAGGTGATGGTAGGGTATTCCATACCACCGGGGAGGCCCATAACTGCTTCCACAACGCTTACGGTATTATAGGGATAACTCCCCAGCCAATTACTGCGGGTAAGGATTGTATTTTTAATGAACTGGGTACTACGCGCCCAATAATCTTCATTGGTTGTTTTGGGAAGATGATAACTATAAAGATTTATTTTTTTTCCGCCTGGCAACTGCAGGCTATCATAATAAATAATAAAATCTTTATCGGCAAACCAGGCAAAATCATGGATATCTTCCTGCTTAAAGTGGATGGTTTTTGTTTTGCCGGAGGAAACTGTTTCAGACCCGGCTATTCTTTGTTTTTTCTTTCCCCTGCAATCGTAACAGTCAGCTGGCTTTCTTATTTTCTTCTTCAGCCAAACTTGTTCCTCCTGATCCTGCAAGTCGCCGGTTGCAGCAACAACATAATTTTCAGGCAGGGTAATTTGTACCTCGTAATTTCCAAACTCACCGTAGAATTCTCCCTGGTGGAGATAGGGCATGGGATGCCAGCCCTTGCGGTCATAAACCGCTGGTTTTGGAAACCATTGCGTTACCTGGTATGATTGGCCAATGTGGCCGCCCCTTGAAAAATTAAAAGGCAATTGCACATGAAATGGTGTTTGTATGCTGGTTGTGCTTTTTGGGGGCAGTGGTTGAGGCAATATCAGCCTGGTGATGTCCTGGTGTTGGGGATGGTCTTCCGTCATTGCGACCACTCCCCCTACTTTAAAATCCAGGCGGTTGATGTAGCCGCGTTTATCGTTATTGCTGAAATAAAATTCTGTTCTCCCATTCTCCAGCAACTGGTCACTAAATGCAGTACGGTCATGTTTATACGCATTTGGCCAGAGGTGGAACCATAAATAATATAAAGTATCGGGCGAATTATTATGATAGTCCATCCTTATGAAGCCATCTAATGCATGCTCCTTATCATTGAGTGTAACATCAATTTTAACATCAACCTGTTGTTGCCAATAGTCGGCCTGGCCGTATACAGAGGAAAGCTGGTTGCAGAAGAGAACAATAACAATGATCGGCAGTTTTTTCAAAACGCAGGGTTTATTCAAAAATAACAAAAAGAAACCTATGACAGGTTTTGTCTGCGGATTTTCCAACCCGGTATTTAAAAAATAATTTGCAAACTTTTCAAGCAGGGGTTATTAAAATACTGATAAACCTGGCCCTTTATTCATAAATGATTACCCAGGGGCAAAAAGCACGATGGTAATTCAAATTGCTAAAATTGGATGCTGGTACACTATTTTCCTTTTCCTGCCAGGATGATCCTGATCGTATGGATCATTATTTTAAGATCAAGTACTATTGAAATATTCTCAATATAAATAAGGTCAAATGTCATCCTTTCAATCATTTCTTCTACCGATGACGCGTAGCCGTATTTGACCATGCCCCAGCTGGTGATGCCGGGTTTAACCTTAAATAAATAATTGTATTCGGGGTGTTGCCGGACGATCTGTTCAATATAAAATTTTCGTTCCGGTCTTGGCCCCACGAGGGTCATGTCGCCTTTTAAAATATTAAACAGTTGTGGCAATTCATCCAGTCTCCATTTGCGGATCACCCTTCCCCATTTTGTGATACGTTCATCATCATCACTGCTGAGTAAGGGCCCGCTTTTTTCTGCATCCTGTAACATGCTTCTGAACTTGTAAATGATAAATGGATTGCCTTTGTATCCAACCCTTTCCTGTAAAAAAAATATGCTTCCTGGAGATGAAAATTTCGTACGCAAGGCAATATATATAAAAACGGGTGAAAGAAGCACCGAGCCCAATGCGGCCACGATGATATCTATAAACCTTTTGGTATTCTTCTGCCAACTTGGAAGCAGGCCACTGTGTACATCAATTAATGGTACTCCCATTACATTAGTGGTTTGTACCGCACCGCTGATGATGTCAAATGCGTCAGGAGTAATTTTTATATTAACATCCGTATCTCTCAATTGCTGTAAGATTCTTGTGAGAAGCTGCGGTTCCTTTT
>JBBJMD010000052.1:0-21864 GCA_037719925.1 Ferruginibacter sp. | reverse complement strand
GTGGCAAGAAGAGCACGAACCCGCAGGTGCAACTTATAAAAAGCCTTTTCAATAAGCTGATACAAACAACCGACATATACCCGGTCAGGTATTACAAAAAAGGGAAACGTTTTCGCCGTCCCTGATACCGGTTTTAAATTAATACGATTTGTACCCCTTAGACTGCCTTCGCATAATGCGAAGGCTTTTTTTGTGCCGCCTTACTTTTACCTGCTAATGAATAACCCTTGCCCTGCATAGTATTTTATATTCATTGTGTAACTTTAGGTGAATCATTCAATCATACATTATGGATCAGCAAATAATTAATCTCTACGATGAGTACACGCATAAGCCATTAAAACGCCAGGAATTTTTAACCCGTCTGACTGCATTGGTCGGTAGCACTGCTGCTGCGATGGCGATATTACCCCTGCTGGAATTAAATTCCGCCAAGGCGGCTACTGTCCCGGAAGAGGAATTATTTACCGATCGGATCAGGTATCCGGGTTCAAACGGGGATATGGATGCATATGTTGCCCGTCCGAAGAAAGAAGAAAAATACCCGGCAGTGATTGTGATCCATGAGAACCGCGGCCTGAATGCCCATATCGAAGATGTTGCCCGTCGGGCCGCGAGTGCAGGTTACCTGGCGATTGCACCAAATGCCTTGTCATCGCTTGGTGGCACGCCGGCTAATGAGGATGAGGCCCGGAAATTGTTTCAGCAATTGAAACCCGAAGATAGTTTGCAGAATTTTATCAAAGTATTTGATTACCTGCCGGGGCGGAAGGATTGTAATGGAAACTATGGCTGTGTTGGCTTTTGCTGGGGAGGTGGCATGGCGAATAAACTGGCGGTTCATGTACCGGCGTTGAAGGCAGCGGTTGCATTTTATGGAGCGCAGGCAGAGGAGGCCGAAGTTTCAAAAATAAAATCTGCTGTTCAACTGCACTATGCAGGCCTTGACGAACGCATCAATGCCGGTATCACGGCTTATGAAGCTGCTTTGAAAAAATCCGGTACCCGCTATGAATTAAATATGTATGAAGGAGTAAACCATGCATTTCATAATAATACGGCAACAACCAGGTACAATGAAGCCGCCGCAAAACTGGCCTGGCAACGTACCCTTGATTTTTTTGCAAAATACCTCGCCTGAGATCATTCCGTAGTTTATGTTTTCACAAACAACCCGAAGTAAGGATAAATTTCTGGCACAGATTGACGCCGTTTTAGTGGTTTCACATAAGGTTATTTTGTTACAGATTTTTGTTCACCATCATATTGATAATCGGCTCACTTACTACACATAACGAGATGATAAACTGTCGCCTCTCTGAGGCGCAACGCGTGCTAAAATACTTTCTACCAAAATTTCGCTCCTATGGAGCTGGGATGTTCCATATAGTTAAGCCTTATGGAGGAGCATGGTAGACTACGTTTTCAATAGATTTTATTAAGGCAAAAAATTCTGAATGCATAGTAATGTAGCCTCACCATGGTTTCAATAATGATGAATTATTATTACTGCCGGTTTAGGCCGTTCACGCCGTTGCAGGTGTTTTCACCAACAACCAGTTGTCAGGTTATTTTGGCACAGATATTTTGTAGACATAATATTGAATAAGCGGCTCCACTTAATTTTTCGGGATAATAAAATGTCGCCTGCCTGAGGCTCAACGTGTGCTAATAGTTCGACCAGAATTTCGCTCTGGAGATTTAATATATAAAGCTTTAAAGAGGTATGGTAGCGCACGCTTCAATGGTTTTTATGAGCGCCAAAATATTGTGGAAAACATATAAATGTAGCCACCACTGCCCGTGCTCCAACGACTGACAAATACAAGCGTGCCTCAACCTTGTTTTCCCGGCTCTTTATCAGGAAATCAACTTTACTTCTACCTTATGGGTCAAGCCATCACCAATTAATAAGATACTGTCCGCAGTTTGTTCAATACCTTCCAGGAATACTTTCAGGCCGGGTGTACCTTCATTTACTGATTGCAGGTATTCAATATTATATACTGCATTTTCATACCGGTAAGTAATTTTAACTGATCCCCATTCCGGAGGGACACAAGGCACGAAACGCAGAATATTACCTTCCCGTTTAAGCCCAATAAAAGAATCAACGATCAGTTGGTACATCCATCCTGCAGAACCGGTATACCATGTCCATCCGCCACGCCCCCTGTTCAATTCTTCTCCATATACGTCTGCGGCTACCACATAGGGCTCTACCTTGTATTCAGCTACTAGTGCCGCGTCCTTTCCATGATTTACGGGGTTAATAAGCTGTAATAATTCCCAGGTCTTTTGCTTGTTTCCCATGGCGGCAAACGCCATTACCAGCCAAACCGCTGCATGAGTATATTGTCCGCCGTTTTCCCGTACCCCGGGCACATAGCCCTGGATATAACCAGGGTTCAAATCAGATTTATCAAATGGTGGATCAAAAAGCTGGATGATCTTGCCTTCTTTGCGGACCAGGTATTTTTCGGCAGAGCCCATCGCGGAAACGATTCTCTTTTTATCTCCGGCCTTTGATAATACCGACCAGCTTTGGGCGATGGAATCAATCCTGCATTCCTCATTTTGGGCCGAACCGAGGGGGGTACCATCATCAAAGTAAGCACGTCGGTACCATTCCCCATCCCAGGCGTTCTTTTCAATATTGGATTGCAGTAACTGCGCCTTTTCATTGCATTGTTCAAAAAAGGCATCGTCTTTTTTTATCCTGGCAACCGTTAAAAACCCTTTTAAAACATCATACAGGAAAAAAGCCAGCCACACGCTTTCTCCTTTCCCGTGGGCTCCCACTTTGTCCATACCATCATTCCAGTCTCCCGAACCAATCAGGGGTAATCCATGCACCCCAAATTTCGATAAAGCATGGTTGATGGCTATTTTGCAATGTTCATAAAGACTGGCTATTTCCCCGGATTCTATCGGAAGATCATAAAAGGATTCTTCCCCGGCATTTAATAATCGCCCTTCGATAAAATGGACCTGTTCATCTAAAATCGAATGGTCACCGGTTGTAAAAGTATACTTCGCTGTCACAAAAGGAAGCCAGAGGTAATCATCGGAGCAGGTAGTGCGAACGCCCCTGCCTACGGGCGGATGCCACCAATGCTGCACGTCTCCCTCCTTGAATTGCCTTGATGCGCACAGGAGAATCTGTTGTCTTACCATCTTTGGCTGGGCGTGCATTAAAGACAAAGTATCCTGCAACTGGTCCCGGAACCCGAATGCGCCACCAGATTGGTAAAAACCACTGCGTGCCCAGATACGGCAGGCGATGGTCTGGTAGGTCAGCCATCCGTTGGCAAGCATGTTCACTCCCGGGTCGGGTGTTTCGATTTGTACTTTATTCAGTGTTTGATCCCAAAACTGTTTTACATTTTTTAAGGACGCATCGGCAGCAGCACTCCCGGAAAACGACTTGATAGTCGTAAGCGTATCCCGCAAATTTTTACCTGATCCCAGCCTGAAAATCACCTCATGCTCCTCTTCTTCAGCAAGGTCAAAGACTACCTGCAAAGCTCCGCACGGATCAAGCGTAGCACCCATTCTTCCTGAAAGCCTGGTTTTACTCATGGCCTCGGGGTTGCTCATTATCCCATTACGGCCTATGAACTCCGCCCGGTCGGCAGTATAGGATTTATTAACATCATCCACATCAAAAAAAGCAATACGGTCGGCAAATTCCGTGTTATATGCATTGGTTGCCAGCATGGCCCCTGTAGGTACATCCATATCAGTAATGATATGCATCTGTGTTTTTGAGCGCAGATCACCCAACACCCATTCAACATAACCGGTTGCGGAAATACGGCGTAAACGGCTGGAGGTATTGCGAATTTTCAATACAATAAATTTTACCGCCGCGGAGATATCGGTATACACACACATCTCGGAACCGATCCCGTCTTCACTGTGTTCAAAAATACTGTAGCCGAACCCGTGCCTGGTTATATAGGGTGATTTTCCCCTGCAGGGAAAAGGTGCCGGAGACCAGAACTTTCCGCTTTCTTCATCCCTTAGATAAAATGCTTCCCCCCGCAGGTCATTTATTGGATCGTTGTTCCAGGGAGTAAGCCTGAATTCATGGGCGTTATCTATCCAGGTATAAGATTGCCCGGATTCGGATATAATGCTTCCAAAATGGGGATTGGCTAATATGTTGATCCATGGCGCAGGAGTTGATTTGGCAGGCGTGGTAGTTATAACATATTCTTTACCATCCTTGGAAAAGCCTCCGAGCCCGTTAAAGAACAACAGGTCGTTCCGTGGTGCCACAGTTGTAAGCACGGAGGAATGGAATTTGGTCGGATTAAAAGAAGGTATCGTATATTTTATTTTACTACGGCGGCTGATCTGCTCTTCGAGCGAGCCCATCTTATCCGACAGTACGATATGCGCTACTGTTTGAAACAAAATCCTGTCTTCATTGGATACCTGGTCAGCTGATCGTATAAATATTCCCCCCGGCTGATCTTTTACATCAGCGAACATGGCAGGGGTGATCAGTCCAAGTATCTGGTTGTGCAGGTCCTGTCGATAACCGCCCCGGTCCTCGTTCCATATCACCAGGTCGATCATAATTCCCTTCAGGCGCCAGTAGGAATGAGCCTGAACCATTTGTTTTACCAGCGTAATATTGGCAGAATCTTCGATCAGCAACAGTATGATAGGCAGATCGCCGGAAATGGAGTATCCCCACAACCCGGATTGCCCCCGGCGGTTTTTTATGATTATTGCGGGGTCAGCCCTTAAAGCTGGATTGGGGAAAATGACCGAAGAGGTAAAACGAGCATACAATTGGGCGTCGGCTTCGCTTGCGTTAATCTGGCGAAGGATCAGCAAACTATGGGTCCAGGCAAGTTCAAGCACACGCTTGGTAAGATGCCGGTCCTGGTATTTTTCTACGAGACTGTTACATATTTCTTTTGATTCGGCGATGCCGAGGATCATATCAATTGTTACCGTTTCACCTGGCTCTATAATGATCCGGTATTGAATAGATACTACAGGGTCGAGCACTGAACCGGCGGTATTGGACAAGGGTCCTCCCTGGTTCATTGGTGCCGGATGATGAATACTATTACCCCGGCCGATAAAGGCAGCCCGGTTTGTTTCATACGAAATATTCTTGATTTCGGCATCATGCACTTTCATTAAGTGGAACATCCACGGGTTACGTTCATCTAGCGACCGCGGCCGCCGTGTACAGAGGATCGCATGCCGCTGCTGGTTGATCTCCGTTTGCACAAAAAGATTGCTGAAGGCTGGATGCATTTCATCTGCAATGGCGGTTGTTAAAACCACTTCTGCATAACTGGTGACCTCAATGGAACGTTTCCTTCTTGACCTGTTGGTAATATGTATCCTTCTCAACTCGATATCATCTTCCGGTGATACCACTATCTCGGTATGCGTATCCAATGATAAATCTCGGCGGCGAAACTCTGCCCTTCCCTGGGTGAATACTGCCTCGTAATTTTCACCCTGCTGGAGCGTTGGCTGATAAGCTGTTGACCAAAAGGTATTATTTTCCAGGTCGCGTATATAACAGAATGTTCCGTAGTTATCACAGGTACTGTCCTGCCGCCACCTGGTAACGGCCAAGTTTTTCCAGCGGCTATACCCGCCACCGGAATTAGTGACCATCACATGGTAACGGCCGTTTGACAGCAGTTCCACTTCCGGTATCGCAGTTTGAGGTGTATTAATTACCCTCATTGAAGTGTCGGTATAGGGAACGGAAGCTATATCTTCGGCATGCACTCCCGGAGAATAAAAGGTAGCGATCCTTGGAATTTTCTCCTGCAACAGCAGCAATGTGGATTTGATCTCTACGTCAGCTTCAAAACGCTCCTGCATGGGCTTTTTAAGTAACAGGTAAGCCAGTGATAAAAAACTCATCCCCTGGTGATGCACCATAAAGGATTTCACCACCGAATGGCTTTGCTTACGCGATAAACGGGAGGGGGTATAATCAATCGCTTCATAAAACCCATACTTATTTTCAAAGCCGTTTTCTTTTAACACCCTCAGGTTTTGATAAGCAGCCTCCGGAGATACCATCAGCGCCATCATGGTGGCGTAGGGTGCAATGACCAGGTCCTCGCTGAGGCCTCTTTTTAATCCAAGCCCGGGAACACCAAATGCACGGTACTGGTAATTAAGGCTTGTATCTACCAGGTTATAGCCCGATTCTGAGATCCCCCAGGGAACACCTCTTTTTTTGCCATACTCTATTTGTTTCTGTATCACTGACCTGGTTGTTTCATCCAACAGCGTATTTCCGTAAGTTGGCATTACTAATAATGGCATCAGGTATTCGAACATCGAGCCGCTCCAGGACAACAGGATAGGACTTGCGCCCATACTGGTTAATTGCCTTCCCAGGGAAAACCAGCTTTCCTGTGGTAATTTTCCCTGTGCGATGGCCACAAATGTCGTGAGCCGCGCCTCCGAAGCCAGCAGGTCATAAAAACTATTATCCCTTCTTTGCTCGTCCACATTATAACCGATCGTTAATAAATGCTGGGATTTATCATACAGGAAATCATATTCCATATCAGCCAGTTCAGTGCACTTTATTACCAGTTGATCCACCGTAAGTATCATTTCTTTGGCACGCCTGCCAGATTCAGTTATATGGGCACGGAAATTATTGAGCCACTCATTTTCTTCATTACTGTTTTCCTCTGAATAACAACTGATAATGGAATGAAGCAGGCTTTCCTCAATTTTAGCAAGTTCGCGGGTTGTGGGAATCAGCGGCAGCAATGCCAGCAGGTGTTCAAATTTTGCAGGCGAAGAGGGCATGGAGAGCCAGGGGGTCATGGTTATCAGTTCATATTTTACCTCCTTGATCTGTAAGGATACTTTCTGTGCCCACCACCCGGCGTCTTCACCAGTTGCTGATTTTAACTGGGCGGCTACCCGCCCGAAAGACTGTTCCAGTTCATCGATGTAATCTTTCGCTTCTTCGAGACTGCCGAGTTCAGATACTACAATATCCTGTAATTCTTGCTGGAACTGCTGCAATACTTCGGATTGCTGATGGGCGTCCGCCAATAACCCGACGGCATCGGATAAACCTTCAAAGACGCCGGAAGAAAATATTTTCTTATCAGGAATGGTTAACAAACCCTGCTTCAGGGTTACGAGATGCCCGGCCAGGTTGCCACTATCTACAGTGGATATATATCTCGGCGCCAGGGGGTTTAAATTCAGGGTATCATACCAGTTATACAAGTGCCCGCGATAGCGTTCCATCCTTAATAGGGTATTGATAGTATTGGCGGTTCGGTCAACCAGTTGCCTTGGCCCGATGTACCCAAAATCGTATGCACTTAAATTGCACAATAGTGCAAGCCCGATATTGGTGGGCGAGGTGCGGTGCGCGATACGGTCTACCGGCTCCTGCTGGTAATTGTCCGGGGGTAACCAGTTATCTTCTTCCCCTACGAAAATTTCAAAGAAAGCCCAGATCTTTCGCCCCAGTTTACGCAGGTATAAATTTTCGCTGGCTGAAAGCTGTTCTTCTTTTGCGTCCCAGGCATGACTTACCCACCACACGATCAGCGGTGATATTAACCAAAGTATTAAAATGGGCAGTGCTATCAGTAAAGTGACCGGCGACTCATAGATAACGAGGTAAATAAAAACGGCAATGGAAAATATCGGGGCAATCCACATGGTAAAAAAGGCTTCGTCGATGCTCTCTTTTTTCTGCGTGTTGGAACCATAGGGATTCCATTGCAGCAGGTTCTTCCTGGTAATAATGATCCTGGTAAGGGTACGGATAATGGCATCGGCATTGGAATACACCTCGTAGGGAAGGCAGATGAGGGAGAGGAGGTGTTGCACAAAATAATTGGTAGCAGCTTTCAGGGAATAAACAAGGTGCTGAATAAACAGAACATCATCGGGTTTCCAGCATAGCTCCCAGATAAGGTGAACGATCGAGGGTATAATGATGATCAGTGTCACTGCGAGCGTCCAAAACCAGGGTACAGGGGAGATTGTCCAGCCATATATAAATAACAGCAGAAAGGAAAGGGGTACAAGGCTTCTACGAACATTATCGAACAGCTTCCATCGGCTGAATAAAGAAATGGGATTCTTCTTCATTCCTTTAGGAACAAAAGGCAGTACCCAGCTACCTATTTGCCAGTCGCCCCGAATCCACCGGTGCCTTCGCTTCATATCAGTGAGGTACTCTAATGGATATTCTTCATATAATTGTACGTCGGAGATCAAACCGGCACGGGCATAGCAACCCTCTAAAAGATCATGACTTAAAATGCGGTTAGGAGGGAACTTATTTTTAAGTGCCAGTTCAAATGCGTCAATATCATAGATGCCTTTGCCGATAAAGGACCCTTCCCGGAACAGGTCCTGGTAAACATCGGAAGTTGCCCTTGTGTAAGGATCGGTTCCCGGTTCGTTTCCGTGAATGCGTGCATAAAAGGAACTGTTACTGCCAGGCAGACTGTTGGAAACCCTTGGCTGAAGGATGGTATATCCTTCTGTAACCCGCCCTTTCTTTTCATGATATAAAGCATGATTCAGCGGATGCGCCAGCGTAGCAACCATTTTCCATGCTGTATCCCGTGGTAATTGGGTGTCTGTATCAAGGGTAATTACATATTTAATGCCCGTGTAGATTTCTTCTTCCCCTACGATCGTTGAAAAGTATTCCCTTCCCTCACCCCTGGTAAGGGAATTGAACTGCTGCAGTTTTCCTCTTTTTCTCTCATAACCCATCCAGATTTTATCCCGGGGGTTCCATTGGCGGGGACGGTGAAAAAGAAAAAAGCTATCGTTGGCGGTACGCCCGTATTTTTTATTTAGTTCAATGATCTTCTGGCGGGCAATTTGTATAAGCTCGTTATCCTGGGGCAGTGTTTCCGTTGGGGCATCGTTAAAATCAGTCAGTAAAGCGTAGTGCAAATTTGCATCACGGTTAGCCAGGAACCTTACTTCCAGGCCTTCTACCAGGCCGTCAATTACTTCAATGCTACTAAGAATGGTTGGTATCACTACCATGGTGCGGTATCGCTCCGGGATGCCTTTTGAAAAATTCATGCGGGGCAAAAGATCTGGCTTTGCCAAAATGGAGCTCAGCCAGTTAACAATAGAAACGGCCAGCTGGCTGGTTGCAAAAATAATTACGATGCTTAACAGTATCAATAACGTTTTGTCAGAACCATCGTAGTAAGCTTTTGCGACCAATGCCAGGGAAAACAACCCTGCAAAAACGAATATTCCTCCCAGGTACACGAGCAATGGAAACCTGTTAGCAAAATTTCTCCAATAGTCTTCTTTTGACACTTTGACATTGGCTTGTTTCTCAACGAGCAAGCGTCCTTTGCCTGTGAGGTAATATCCCACATGGCCCTGGCGTAGGTCACCATTCTTTTCACCGTTTTCCTTTGCCAGCTGAATAGCAAGGGCAGCAACCTCCTGCTCAGATAAATTACTGTTCTTTGCTATTTTTTCTACGGCATGTCTGTATTGATCGCGGGTATGAAAATCCATCGCGGAATATATGCTATCTGTATCCTGGCTAAGCGTTTGCTCAACAATGCTCGTACTTTCAACAAAATCCCTCCAGTCGGTATTGCTTAAAAAACGAAGACTACTTATACTATTACTAATGGACACCTGGTCGGCAGCCTGTTTTTGATTTTCGAGTTGAACCAGTTCATTGCTTGTTGTTCCATTTTCCGCCAGCGTTTGCTCCATCCACGTAAGTGGGAGGCTTACGGAGCTTCCTTTCTCCTGAAGCCTCCTGGTGAGTTCCGCAACAAAAGCGCCTTCCATTGGTGGTTCGGACCTTGCCATATCCGCGATTACAAGCACTAAATTTTTAGGATCCGTTTCAACAGCTTCCAGCATTTTATCTGCCCATTGCCCCGCGATCAGTTTATTATTGATATCAACCGCGATCTGTATAGACAACCTTCGCAGGTTTTCCAGCAATGCCAGCCTGAGCATGATGGGGATAGCCCACAATTCGCCCAATTTTAAAAAAGTATTGATTTGATAGGCATTAACAAAACTCACCAGGGTGGTTAGGTCTACATGGCCGTCGCTGTGGGAAATAATTTCTACGGCGATATCATACACACGCGGTAAACCAGCTGATTTGCCTTTTGATAATTGTGGTAAACCTTTGCTATATCCTTTGGGTAAATGCTTTTTACCAGTATATATCTGTTCTTCAATCAGGAAAAAATTATCAAGCAGCCATTCTCCCGCGGGTGCGATCCTGTTGTTCTCTTTTACAACCTCGGTTAACAAGGCATGAACTTCCAGAAGTATTTTTTCGTTCTCTGCCAAACGCTTCAATAACTGTTCGGAAGGGTCCTCAGAAATCAGGATATGCCTTGTTGCCAGCCCCCTGGCATGGTTTTCCAATTGCTCTTCGGTAAATAATTCAGAACGGAGGGGCGGGCGCTCACCCGCATACTTTTCATTCCAGTTATCACCGAAAATAGGATCGATAATATTCTTTTTTAAAGACGTAATTGCCTGGGGAAGCATTTCAAAGAGTTCCTTGGGGCCATTTTTCCTTTGATCTGCCTTCATTTACGGAAATTTTATTTGCGACAAGATAAATAGATTAGCGGGTGTGCCAAAACTTTCGGTACAAGTACCCACTAATACTATACCTGTTTCGTGATGACCCCGGTTAACTGGTTGGCAACCTGGCTGATTTGCTGCGACAATGCAGGAAAGAACACCTGTTTCGAGAACTCCAGCGTGAGACAAAAAAAACTGCCAGGACCGGTTCAAATTTGACACTGCTCTGAGGTAATATGGATTATGCAATAGCGAAGGACATGGCAAATAACCTGTCACCACCGTAGCCAATATCCAGCAATCTTTACAGGCTAGTTGCGAAAGAAGAGCAATGCTTACAAATAAATTACAAGACCTGGGACTAAACGCCAGGCTTCTTCATGTTAATTATTGCCAGGATAATTTGCCAGGTAATTGAAGGTGCAACCCCGTCTTTACGTTCGTTCCTGCGGGCGGGGTGAGCACAGGAGCTCATTGCGTGATCTCCATTATTTTAGATATTTTTCAAACCACCTCAGGTAGCGCTCCAACCTGTCTACCTCGTATGATGGCTTGGTAATTCCGTGGAACTGGCCTGGATATATAATTAGTTGTGTAGGAATTCCCAGGGTACGGAGGGCCTGGTACATCTGTTCGGACCCTGCCGTAGGTACATTAAAATCCTTTTCACTTGCCATAAACATAGTAGGCGTTTTAATTTTATCCGCTTTAAAAAACGGGTAAGACAGATCGATCCATTTTTGTGGGTTCTTCCACGGGGCGCCCAATTCCGTTTCATATTGAGTTATATACTGATCCACGCCATACAAGCTCAATTGCAATGAACTTCCGGCTCCACTGGCAGCTGCTTTAAACCGGCTATCCGTAGCGATGGTATAGTTGGTTAAAATTCCGCCGCTCCATCCGCCGATGCCCATTCTTTTTTCATCCGCGATGCCCTCTTTCACCAGGTATTCCGCTGCGCCTAGGATATCCATCACTTCTTTATTTCCCCAGTCAGCATATATTGCTTTGGTAAAATCAATTCCCCGGCCGCTGCTGCCCCTGTAATTAACGCCTGCCACTGCATACCCACCGGCAGAGAGTACCTGGCGGTAAAGATCGAATTCATAGTCATCCTGGGCTACCGGCCCGCCATGGATATATAGAATTAAAGGTAATTTTTTGCCAGGGGCAACTGTTGCAGGCAGGTATAGTATACCGGAAACTTTTGTACCATCCTTACTTGTTGAAGTAAATCCTTTGACTGTGCAAAGTTGAAGTGCATTTACAAATGAATCCTGGACATGCGTGAGTCTTCTTACTTCATTATTTTCCACGGCATATAATTCCGGCGGTAATTGCGGATTGCTCATGGAAGTTACCAGCGCATCTGATGCGGGCGACCTTTCAATGCTGATAAAACTCTTTTCGCCTCCGGACACGGTTTCGATGGTATTTTTTTCAATATTTAACCTGGCAATGTATTGCTTCCTGTCGTCTTCCACTAAAAAGACAAGGTGCCTGCCATCCTTTGACCAGTGGATATTAGATACCGGGCGGTCCAGTGCAGCGGCAAGAGTGCGGGAAGGACCTCCCGTGGATGGAATCATGGAAATATTGTTTTCACCGTACATGGTAAACGGCAGGTTGCTGGAGGAACTGGTATAAACAATCCACTTGCCGTCAGGGCTCCATATGGGATTTCTGTCTGACCCCTCCCAGGTGGTAAGTTGCCGGAAATTGGAACCGGCAACTGCATCCATCACCCAGATATCGGCGTTCTCATTTTTATCAGGATCAGTTGAGCGGTTACTGGCAAAAGCAAGTTGTTTACCGTTGGGGCTCCAGGAGGGTGAGCCTTCGTCAAAGTTCCCCTTAGTAAGGGTATCGGTCTTATTTGTAACAAGGTCGAATATATACAAATGGGTACGGCGGCTTTCTATATACCCATCAATATCCTGTTTGAACTGGTATCGCTCCATTACAAAAGGCAACCTGGTTTTCGTTTTGGCGGTATCCGAAAAGTCTTCGTCCTTTATACTCATTGCGATTTTTTTACTGTCAGGACTCCAGGTATATTCATCGATATCACCTTTAAGGCTGGTAACTTTTTTTGCTTCTCCTCCCCGCCTGTCCATTATCCATATCTGTGCACCCTTCTCCCCTTCCCGCTCGGAAATAAAGGAAAGGTATTTTCCATCAGGGCTAAAACGCGGTGAAGTTTCGCTTTCAGGGCTATGGGTCAGTTGCACGGTTTGTTCACCATCCCAGCTTACCATCCAGATATCCATGTTTCGTTTGTCTTTACCGGTGTCTACATTACTAACCGTATAGGCTACCCATTTTCCATCCGGGGACAGCTGTGCATGGCCTACAGCTTTTAAGGCAAAAACATCGATTGGCTTTAATGGCCTTTTGGGTGCATATTGTGCAGAGCAGTTGAACCATAGCGTACAGGTTAAAAAAAGGAAGGGTAAAATTCTCATCAGGCCTAATTTGGTGAAGCGTATCTAAAAATAAATGCTTTCAACCGATAAATGAAATTATTACGAGGCATTCAATAGAAATATAGTTTTCCGGCAAGGAATTAAACGGGTATTCATATTAATAGGCCAGCAAGATTCTGAGATACAAACCCCGGCGCAGCCCTGGGAACTGCCTCAACGGCCGAAATTATACGTGGCAATTTGCAATTATAACCCGGGAAAATGATCAAAGCCAAAGCGTAAATGCCCAGATAAGCATTTAAAAAATCTCCCGGCCTTTCGGCAGGCCAGGCAGCCGAGTCTAATTCAGCCACCAGTAAACCATATTTCAAAAAGATTGTAGTTATAACTATGCCAGTAGCAATGCTACAGCATATTTCGACTGTATATCCCAATGGCGCGTTTTTAAAACAAGGTCAGCTTAGGGGTATCTTTATAACGCATAATTTACTGTATGAAAATAAAAATTGTAGTTATTCTTTTGTTATTGGGAAACTGTTTTGGAAAATGCAATCCGCAACAAAAAACAACCCCTGCCCTATCAGATACCATTTATACATGGCATAAAGCTTCGCGGGATGGGATTGGAAAGTTTTACCATGGAAGGGAAATTTCGCAGGTGATGGGTGCATCCGGCAGTGAATGGCTTGAAAGGGACGAACGCGAACAGGAAGAGAATGCACAACTGGCAATAGAAAAAATGAAGTTGGTTTCCAATATGACCATTGCAGATATAGGCGCCGGAACGGGCTACTATAGCTTCAGGTTATCTTCAAAAGTGCCGCAGGGAAAGGTTATCGCCGTAGAGATCCAGGATGAAATGATCCATTACCTGCAGCAGAAAAAATCTCTTTTAAAAGATAGTATCGTTTCGATAACAAAAGGCTCAGAGCTGTCGCCCAATCTTCCGGCAAACAGCATCGACCTTGCCATAATGGTTGATGTATACCATGAACTGGAATTTCCCCGGGAAATGTTACAGGCAATCAGGAAGTCATTAAAGATTGATGGAAAAATTTTATTGGTGGAGTACAGGGGAGAAGATCCGGCAGTACCTATCAAGCCACTTCATAAAACTACAGTGATTCAGATTACAAAAGAACTTGAAGCTAATGGTTTTCAATTAAGTTACCAGGGTGATTTCCTTCCTTTACAACATTTTTTACTTTACCAAAAGAAATAATGCTGCAGGAAAGAATGCAGGGATAAAAAAAAACTTCCACAACTAGTGTGGAAGCTTTTTGGGATCAATCTCTTGAGGGGTTTAACCTCCCAGGAATTCTCCAATAGTTTGTTCCTGGCTTCAGTGTTTTGGTCATTCTGCCTGCTTTGCAGCGGGTTTTAGGATATTGGATGCGGTGGTCTTTTGAGTCATTATCGCTTTTTACGGCATAGACTCGGGGTACTGGTTTTTTGGTCTTCGTCAGGATATTTGATCATTTTTTGGGTCATCATCGCTTTTTAAGGCATAGACTCCGGATACTGGTTTTTTGGTCTTCGTCAGGATATTTGATCATTTTTTTGGGTCATCATCGCTTTTTAAAGCATAGACTCCGGATATTGGTTCTTTGGTCTTCGTTAGGATACCTGGATATTGGTTTTGAGTCATCTTCGCTTTTTAAGGCATAGTCTCAGGTGTTGGATTTTGAATTCTTCTGTAGGATTAGGATTTCAATTTGCAGAAACTGGTTGCCATGTGCTCAATCATTTTCTGATACAAAGATGCACAAGTGAGGATCGAAAAACAATAGTTAATTCGTTATAATTAATGTCGCAGATTAAGTCCGGTTATTGTAGAAAGAATTCTATATACCAAAATACCTTAAGGCGTGGGGTATTACAATTCTTTGTGGAAACCATTTCGCCAGGAGCGGCGGTCGGGGAAGACAAAAAAAACTTCCACAGCAAGGGTTTTTCAAGCTTGTGGAAGTAGCAATTTTTAAAAACCACCGAATGGTTTTGCTGGGATCAATTTTTTGAGGGGTTACCTCCGGAAAAAATTTAAAAATTTGTTCCTGGTTTCAGTGTTTGGTTCTTTTTGGGTCATCATCGCTTTTAAAGCATAGCCCCGGACATTGGATTTTTCAGTTCTTCTTCAGGATATTGGACATCATTTTTGGGTCATCATCGCTTTTTAAAGCATAGTCCCGGACATTGGATTTTTTCAGCTCTTCTTCAGGATATTGGCATCGTTTTTTGGGTCATCATCGCTTTTTAAAGCATAGTCCCGGACATTGGATTTTTTCAATTCTTCATCAGGATATTGGACATCATTTTTGGGTCATCATCGCTTTTAAAGCATAGTCCCGGACATTGGATTTTTTCAGTTCTTCTTCAGGATATTGGACATCGTTTTTTGGGTCATCATCGCTTTTTAAAGCATAGCCCCGGACATTGGATTTTTTCAGTTCTTCTTCAGGATATTGGACATCATTTTTGGGTCATCATCGCTTTTTAAAGCATAGTCCCGGACATTGGATTTTTCAGTTCTTCTTCAGGATATTTGGATTTTATTGTTAGAACCTGGCCGGATATCTTCAGTCATTTTCTGATACAAAGATGCTCCTACAGTGGCTATTAAACAATAGCAGTATCGCTCTATTTTTATCATAGCGTAAATACTGTTGAAGTAGTAACAATGCTACCAGCAAAAGTAACTATTACGAAATAACCTATCGTATTAGTACTACTATGTGCGGAGATCATCGTGGATGTTATCTTAAGCAAGCTGATAATTCAGTGAGCTGTTTATAATAGTGCAGTAGATCTTCATGTATATGGCAGATTCAAAATCAAAGCCGGGTGGTTCGGGGAGTTTTTAGGATAATTGTATTCTTCATTTTCCAAGGCTTGTTGCAGGAGGATGGGCGAGTGGTTGGGAAGCCATCTTCAAAAAATTCCATACATTGATTTGAGTCATTACTCCTAGCCTTTTGAACAAAGCACCTTGGGGCGGTTTGTACACTCCCGCTGCAGAGCGTGTACGGCAGGCCTACTGCCATCATTTATACAATTAAGAAACAATTTCAAACTCGATTGTCTCTCGTGACACACTCCTCCCGGAACCATGCTGATGTTGAATTACAGCCGATGTTCCAATGTACTCCCTTAACTTTTGGCCATGCAAATGTTGTACGCAGAACTATATTATGTTGATTCATTTCGAAACATACCAATCATTCATAAAAGTACTTTTTTATCACTTTGATACTTTGGCTTGTGGATTGAGTTTCTGTGGTTATTCGATGATTGTTGTCAAAGGTGTAAGTAATATTTACTGTTTGAGTTGTATTACCTGAAGGGTATGAAATTGTTTTTGAAATTGGCAGATTATTAAAAAGTACAGGATAATACGCAGTTGATAATGTAAAAACACTCGCAACTACATTATTAAAAAGATAAGTTGTTATTGAATTTGTTTTGCCAAATTCATCACTTTCAATTTCTTTATTCAAATTTCCATTGTTATCGTAGGTAAAATCATTCTTTTGGAAGAGTTTAGCCCCTGCTGCAATAGTGTAGCCATAGAACTTTTCTTGAATTAGTTGTTTATTAGAATTATAAAGATATTTATGAGTAGAAGAATCGTTAGTATCGTTGTACTGAAAACTGCTATCAATTAGTAAGTCTTTATTTACAAAAGCAACTTCACGAATGATAAGGTGACCAGCTTTCATAATGTCTAAAGTGTAACTTGAATTAGACGTATAATTATATAAAAAGTTTGAGCTCGTTTTTTTAGAAATGATACTTACAATCCTGTCATTTCCGTCGTAAGAGACATCAAATGTGTCAATGGAATTAAAGTAAGTATTTGTTGCATCTTCGATATACGTTTTTACCTTGGTTGAGAAATTAGCTTTGACAGGTTCATCTTTTCTACAAGAAAATAGTAGAAATGAACAAATTGCAAGGCGACAATATAAGTGGTTGTTTTCATGAATATTTTTTTAGTTAAGGATTAAATGCTATTTGGCTTGCGGACAACGCCTGTATTATGAAAGTTGAAAAATAGTATGAGACAATCAGCTAAGCGTTTAAAAACCCGTTAACGAACAGAAAGCCAGAACCGGTTGCTATATTTTGACCGGTGATGATAAAAGGGCGGGTAGGGTACAAGTTTCTGTTTCCTGCTCAAGTTTAAAATATTTTTTTAATACCCTTTGAATCATACTACTTGTTAAGGGCTTACTTTCAAATCCGGCAACCAGCGGAATATTGCCGGCTCTCATGCTGTCGTCGGGATTGATAGAAGTGGTTAGCATAATAATTACTGTTCCAGGAAGCAGGTTCATTTTTAAATCGTTGCACGTTTCCAAAAATTCCCAGCCATTCATCGCCGGCATATTGATATCCAGGAATACAAGTTCCGGATAGGATGAACTTCCATTCTCATTACTGCAAGGCCTTGTTTTGGAAAGATATTCCAGCGCTCTTTGCGCGCTTTCTTCAATTTGTATATGATGTGCGCAATCAGCTTCCTCGAGCAGCATACTGCTTATAAAATTAGTAGGTTCATCATCATCAATAAGCAGTATACAGTTTAGTTTTTGTTTCATGGTTTTTAATTTACGATCGTCCGCATGCAGCAGCCGGTAATGGTTTTGTAATCAGCTACTATGTTTCGGGATGGTAAAATAAAATGTTGTTCCTTCACCTTTTTTGGAATCTACCCATATTTTTCCTTTGTGCAGTTCTATTATTTTTTTACAATGCGCCAGCCCAATTCCAGATCCTTCGTATTCGGTCCGCGTATGCAGCCTTTGAAAAATATCAAAGATCCTTTCCGTGTTCTTTTTTTCCAGGCCAATACCGTTGTCACTTACGGCAAATTCCCAATCGGCATCTGTTTCCCGGGCAACAACATTTATTAGTGGGTTCACATCTTTTCTCCTGAACTTGATGGCATTAACCAGCAGGTTTTGAAAAAGCAGTTTTATCTCGGTTGGGTAACCGTTGATCACAGGCAGGTCTTTGTACCGGATATCGGCCCTTGCTTCCTGTATTGCGGCCATAATATCTTTCAGCAAATTCTTCAGCAAAATATTACAGTCAACTTTTTCCATTTGTACTTTGGTGCCGATCCTCGAAAAATCAAGCAGGTCATTAATGAGCACTCTCATCCTCTTGGTTGCATCGGAGATAAATGCAAGGTACTTATCAGCTTTTTCATCAATCCTGCCGTGGTATTGCTGTTGAAGCAGGTCTGCAAAACCAGCGGTAGTCCGGAGAGGTTCCTGCAGGTCATGGGATGCGACGTAGGCAAATTGTTCCAGTTCTTTATTTTTAACCTGTAATTCTTCATTGGCAAAATATGCTTCATGCCAGGCTTTTTCAGATTCTATACGTGCTTCTTCAGCTTCAGACCGGGCTGCTTCTGCTTCTATGCGGATCTTACGCTCGCCTTCATTTAAATTTACCAGTTGGAGCGTTTGATCGTATACTTTTTGCTCCAGCAATAGCTTTTGCTTTTTAATTGTATTCATGCGGCCCTTATAAAAGCCGACCGCGCTTCCGGCAATCAGCAGGAATATCGCCAGCATAAACCACCAGGTTAACCAGAAAGGAGGAAGGATCGTTATTTTAACTTCAGCGCCCTTTTCATTCCAAACTCCATCATTGTTACTTCCTTTTACTTTAAAAGTATACGTACCCGGATTCAGATTGGTATAGGTTGCAGAACGTTTATTTCCCGCATCGTTCCATTCCTTATCAAAACCTTCCAGGATGTAAGCATAACTGTTACGTTCAGGCTGGGTAAAATTAAGTGCTGCGAATTCTATGGTAAATACGGATTGGCGATAGAAAAGCGTTATTTCTTTTACTTCACTCGCAGCCTGCTTTAATGGAGAGTCTCCGCCGATACCGACCGGTTTATTAAATACCTGTAACCCGGTAAAATAAACAGGCGGTATGAAATCATTGTCTTTGATACTATCAGGATAAAAAGAATTAAAACCATTTTCACCCCCGAAAAACATTTCACCGCCAGGGGATTGGTAAGATGCCTTGGGCTTGAAAGTATTACTTTGAAGCCCGTCGCTAATGGTGTAATTTCTAAAGCGTTTGGTGGAAGGGTTAAATTTTGAAAGCCCCTTATTGGTACTAAGCCAAAGATTCCCATGGCGGTCTTGCTGGATGCCCCATACTGTATTATTTGGAAGCCCGTCTTTTTCTGTATACGCGGTGAAAATTTTTGTTTTTATATCATAAAAATTCAGTCCCCCTGCCGTGCCAAGCCACAAATTACCCATATCATTTTCCATGATAGCATACACCGAATTATTACTAATGCTATGCTTATTTTTAGGATCATTCTGGTGATGTAAAAAATTGTTTGCTTTCCTGTCAAAAAGATCCAGCCCTTTATCTCCTCCTATCCAAAACTGTCCTGCCCTGGTTTCATACATTGAAAAAACGATAGTCCCGATAATGCTTTTGTTATTTTTCGGGTCCGGGAAAAAATTCTTAAGGCCTTTGGTTACGTAGTCAAATAAATAGATCCCCCCATTATCATTCGTTCCTAACCACAACATGTTCTGCCTGTCCTTATAAACTACACTTATACTCGGAGCCGATTGTCTTTGTAAGTTTATAATCTTCGGTGCATAATGCATAAACGTTTTTTGGTTGGCATCAAACACATCTATTCCACCCCGATGAAATCCCAGCACCTGTACGCCGGGTAAAAATTCCGTAGCCGAAAGTACATAGTCATTATAGATGCTGTTCTTGCCGTTTTTAAAACGGTAATTTGTAAAAGAAGTAGCCTTCGGATCAAAGCGATTCAATCCTCCCCCGTCTGTACCGATCCAGATATTGTTGTCCCTGTCACCGCTTATAGAAAGCACCAGGTTATTACTCAGGCTGTTACTGTTGTTAGGTATTTTCCGGTAATGTTTAAATTTAGGTCCCGAAAATGGATAAAAGTTAATACCCCCCGACCAGGTGCCGGCCCACATATTTCCAATATCATCTTTATAAAGACTATAAACTGAATTTCCGGAAATGCTGGCCGGATCATTCTCATCGTTTCTGTAACAGGTAAAAGTTTTTTTTGAAAGGCTGAATATGCCAATACCTCCATTTTCGGTGCCTATCCATAATTCCCCATTTGAATCTTCTGCAAAAGATAAAATATCATTATAGCATAAACTGCTTTTGTTAGCGGGGTCATGTTTAAAATTAATGAATGAATTATCATCCCGGTTAAACCTGCTGATGCCGCTACCTTGCGTACCGACCCAAATATTTCCCTGGCGGTCATTATAGACCGTTTTTATATAACCAGCCCCCACGCTTTTACTGTTTCCGGGTTCGTTTTTGTAATGCAGAAATTTTTCCGTTTCAGGGTTAAAGCGATTTAGCCCGTTCCTCGTACCAATCCATAATTGCCCTTCCTCATCTGCTGTGATTCTATACACATAATTATTGCTCAGGCTGTTGGTGTCATTTTCATTATGTTTATAAGATTTAATTTTCCCTTTCAGGGGATCATATAAACAAAATCCTTCTATGGAACCCAGCCAGATCCTTTTTTTACTATCCTGGAAAATGTTCCTGAACAGTACGCCATTATCACTCGTTTTGTAATGTATAAATGTTTCCGTTGCCCGGTCAAATCTGTCCAATCCCCCGGACGAAACTACCCATAGGTTACGAGCAAGGTCTTCCATCATCCCATAAATTGCGTTACTGCTGATACTGGCTGCCCTTTCAGGATCATGCTTGTAAACCGTAAACCTATATCCATCATACCTGTTCAAACCCTCATCAGTACCAAACCACATGAATCCCTTATGATCTTTGAGGATCGTAAAAACAGAACTTTGCGACAGTCCATCATTGGTGGTTAGATGACTGAATTTTACATTTCCGGTTTGTGAAAAAGTTAAAACGGAGCAAGCCATGCATAAGGATAATATAACCACTTGCAGGGGTTTCATGATGTTGTGTTTATACCAGCCATACGCTTCATAGTAATTAATTATATTTTTTTGAACTTTCCCATATCGCCAAGTCTTTCTATTTTTGATACGTATGGCAAGCGTACCACCAGCCCCGGTTACGATACTATACCGGCGTATTTTCTTTTGCAGCCTGAGGCTACGTTAACGCAGGGGCATGTTGTTCCGTTTGATTTTTTATAATAGCCTCCTGTGCTGCAGGCAGCGTAAAATAAAAAGTGCTCCCCGCACCTGGTATTGATTCAACCCAGATATTACCATGATGTAGTTCAACGATCTTCCTGCAATGAGCAAGGCCAATACCGGACCCCTCGTATTCCTTTCTTGTGTGCAGCCGCTGAAAAATTACAAAGATCTTTTCCCTGTGCTGCTCCTCGATCCCAATCCCATTATCCGTAAAGGAGAAATGCCATTCATCGTTTATTTTTTCAGCATGTATGTGAATTTTAGGCGGAACATCTGTTTTCCTGAACTTGATACCATTGGTGATCAGGTTTTGAAAAAGCTGTTTAATGCCTGTCCGGTAGCCCGCCACTATGGGTAAAGGGTCGGCACTTACCATAGCCCCTGCTTCAGTAAGTGCGGCCCCAAGGTCGGTCAATACTTCCCGCAGTAAGGTATTACAGTCAAACTCCTGTGATTTCGCTTTACCGTCGATCCTGGAATAATCCAGCAGGTCATCTATAAGCAGTTTCATCCGATCGGTGGCTTGTGTTATAAATGACAGGTACAAGTCTCCTTTACCTTCCAGTTTGCCCTGATACTGCTTCTGTAGCAGTTCTACAAAACCCGATGTGGTTCTCAGTGGTTCACGCAGGTCATGTGAGGCGATGTATACAAAT
>JBBJMD010000051.1:0-21899 GCA_037719925.1 Ferruginibacter sp. | reverse complement strand
GTACGGAAGTGATAGTCGGCGACCGTACCATCGACGTCCATATCCGGAAGATCCGTCAAAAATTAAACCTTGATTGTATTACTACCGTTAAAGGCGTAGGTTACAAATTTGAATTATAAATTTTTATTGACCCGGCCCATCTATCTTCCTGCCCCTGGCCACTACTGACTAAGCCAATGAACTTATCATCAGGTTTCGGTCGTTTGCCTGCCAATAATTCACCTCCTCCATGTTCGGTTTCAAAAAAGAATTTAACTTGCAGGGTCAATTTTTGGTAAATGGAAACAGGCAGCACAGCGCCGGAACTCAGGCTTGAAATCGTTAACAGTATTCTGCATGGATTCGGTATCTTATTTGGTATTATCAGTATGCCTATTTTAATAGCCAGCGCTGCTATGAGCGGTAATATTGCCGGTATTACCGGATCAGGGATCTATGGTTTTTGCTTCCTCATGTTGTTTACGTTTTCGACGCTATACCACGGATTTCAGCAACCAAAAATAAAAGAGGTATTAAAAATCCTGGATCATATAAGCATCTATTTTTTGATTGCAGGCACTTACACACCTATAATTCTAATCTTTGTTTACAATTCATTTGGGATAACCTTATTAATTATTTTATGGAGCCTTACCGCGGTAGGGATATTCTTTAAAATATTTTTTACCGGCAGGTTCGAAATAGCTTCTGTAATAATCTATATCCTCATGGGATGGATCTTGTTCACCGGGGGTAATAGCTTTTTTGAATCGATGCCTACTGCTGTGATTGCCCTGATTACGATTGGGGGCGGGCTCTATTCTATTGGTGTTATTTTTTATTTGTGGCATAAATACAGGTACCATCACGCGGTTTGGCACCTGTTTGTATTGGCAGCTGCAATATGCCATTATGTTGCCATTTTAATTGCGGTTGGCCGGGCATCTCCCGTTTCCTGAAAAGCAGTTTGAAAAGCCCTAAGTTGTATGCGCTTTAGTTTCTTCGCGGTTATAAACGATGCAAGTTTATATTGTACAAAACGCTGGTGGGTTCCTGCAGACCTTGTTCCAATAATAAATGATCATTCACACAATAGTAGCCTACATTTATACTGCCTTTTTTAATAAAATGATATCGTATTTTAAAAATCCTGAAAATCAAATTGATAATGGAAAAAGTCGTTATTTCTTAAACCGGGTTATTTGGTATAATCCATGTTCATAATTTACCCGTATGTTTTCTGCAAAAAATCTTTCCCCGCAACAATTGTCTGCAACGACCGCATTGATAATTGCAATGCCGGTTGGCATCGGTATCTATTTCTTCCAGCCGTCATGGTGGATAGGCTTGATATCCTTTATCGTCGTTTTTTTAGGAAGTTTTGGTTTAATATTATTTATGGTTCAAAATTTTGTATACAGAAAAATTAAACTGATCTATAAATTGATCCATCAAACAAAAGCCAGCAAGCGGGAAGAATTCTTTTATAAAAATATATTGCCGCGGGAAAGTATTGATGAGGTAAGGGAAGATGTGGAAGACTGGGCACAGCAGCGCAAAGCTGAAATTGAAGTATTAAAACAGAATGAAGCCTACCGCAAAGAATTTTTGCAGAATTTGTCACACGAATTAAAAACGCCGATTTTCGCGATCCAGGGTTATGTGCATACCTTATTAAATGGGGCGTTGGAAAACCCCGAGGTAAATAAAAAATTCCTCGGCAGTACTTCACGCAATATTGACCGTCTTGTAAACCTGGTTGATGACCTTGATGAAATATCCAAACTGGAAAGAGGGGAACAGTTATTATTGAAAACTAATTTTGTAATACAGGACCTGGTGAAAGACGCTTTTGAATCTCTTTCGATAAAAGCAGAAGTAAAGCAAATAAAAATGGCGATAAAAAAAGGTTGCGAGGTGCCGCTTAGCGTAAATGGTGACAAAGAAAAAATACGCCAGGTGCTTATCAACCTGATAGACAATGCCATTAAATATGGTAAACAAAATGGCCTTATTGAAGCAAGTGCTTACAGAATTGACGGCAAAACAATCCTGGTAGAGATCAGCGACGACGGAGCCGGCATCGGTGAAGACCACCTGGGAAGGATATTCGAACGGTTTTACAGAACTGATCTTGCAAGAAGCCGTAAGGTTGGCGGCAGTGGGTTAGGTCTGGCTATTTGTAAACATATTATTGAAGCACATCATCAGGCAATACATGTGAGGAGTACCATTGATGTGGGAACCACATTTGGCTTCACCCTGGAAAGCCGCAAGGATTTATAAATTTGTAAACGCTACGTTTTTGGCGCTCTTACTTTCTATAAGGTTACCGAGTTGGTATTGAGCTTTAGCTAGTAAATCACCAACCCCAACCGCCTGGGTAGAAAATGATGGTGAAGCAAGGATTATGACTTAATCCTGTATAGATTATAGCTACCTTATTAATTCCCGCCACCCTGGTCACTTAAAATTTCCTGAAAGAATCAATCATTTCCTTTGCCTCCTGCGAAAGGGTGGTACTGCTTGGTTTACCATACTTTAAAAAAGAAAAGAACATGCAACTGTCTGTATTCATCCTGAAATCGATATCCTGGATTACCTTATTCATTTAAAAAAATGGATAGAGCCATCATATCCACACAAATAATTATGATCAACCGGCGCTGCTGAAATGAAGCCCGCAAGCCGGCTGATCCGTTGCTGATCCCTGATGATTTTCACTGCTATTACGGTATCATTTGTACCGTCACCTTTGTAAAAATTTATTGCCATACTATCGGCACCGGATATACGCTTTTGTATTTCGGTGTCAGGTTGACGGCAGGCCATCAACATGCAAACAGCAAGCAGTATGTTTTGTACCCTTTTCATTTTGTGAAGTTAATAAAAGCAGGCACGATACCTGGCAACAAGAAACCACCTGATAAGAATAACAGGTGGTACAAGCATGAGAATTTGCTATTTGCTTAAGGAAACTTGTTTATGATTGATTGCTGCTAACCTTGTTAATAATGAACTGCTAAGTTGAGATTATTAAGTTATCCTAATATTAATCAAAGATTAAACTAAGATTATGTTGTACTGTTTACCAGTCACAAAAAAAGCAGCTAAGGAGCTGCTTTAAATTACTTTCATACAATCAAATTATTTACCACTGAATTTTGTCCAGCCTTTGTACCAGTTCGCATTTTCACCCGATGGAGCGATGCCTCCGATAAAATCAACCTTTGTAATAAATGAGCGCGCCTTTAAAACCGGATCATCAAAGTAAGTATTGGAAGCCGCGGGTATAACAACTGCGGAATTCCCAAATGGCCCCCAATCCGGTGACAGGTAATCGAAAGGCCTCGTATATATTGTTTGTTCAGTAGTTTGAGTAAGTATTTTGTTCTTCGTATTGCCGGTGAACCATGCAGAAATGGACTCCTTCGTAGACCCTGTTGGAGCAGAAGCACTCGCTGTATAAGCGATCGGAGTTTTACAACTTATCAGTAAGATCCCGCTTAATTGCAAAGTACCCGCTGTAATGTTCTTATCTGTGGGTGTGCCTAAGCCGGCATCGATCAGGATTCCCGTTGACCATCCTACAAATGCTGAATTAAAAATAGAAAGAGATGAGTTTCTCCTGATTTGAACAGCAGCGCCCTGGTAATTGCTATTGCCAATATTGCCCGGAGTTGCCTGCGGCCCAAAGGAAGATATATTACTAAATACTGCTTTTGTCTGGGGTAAGAGAGCGCTTCCTGTGCCATCATTGTCACTTTCAATACTTTCAGATTTTGATACATCCGCTATTGCGGAATCACGTACGATCAATCCGAACTGTACGCTGCCACTAAATCCGTTGTCCGTATCAAAATCATCATCCTGAGTTTTATAAGCGATCAGGTATTTACAATTAACGCTCCCGCCGAACCATTCGAAGGCATCATCTTTCGCATAGGATACTTGTATATGGTCGATGGTAGTACCACTACCTACACAAGCCATAGTAAGTGAATTAATTTCCTGGTTAGGCAAAAAGGCGAACCGCATCCCGATGCGCACATATTGTAGTAAACCCGAATTATCATCATTCACCGAGTTGGGGCAACTGCATCCCCGGAGCCTGCTGGGCCATCCCCAGCTGCAGTATTAAATCCGCCTTCGGGCAGTAAAGTCCGGCTGGCCCCATTACTTGAATTGATTGCCGCTTTGGTCAATACCCTATATCCCCAGTCGCCGGAGGCCGGTGTAGGAGAAGCAGAAGTAAATATGATAGGTTCTTCCTGTGTACCCACCGCCATTAATTTGGCGCCGCGCTTAACGATAAGAGCAGCGGTATTGGCACCGGAATAGGCCCCTTTTACTGTCGTTCCTTTTTCCACGGTTAAGGTTACGCCGGCATCCACATACACGAGGCCGGATAAAATATTATTGTCAATCTTGAATAAGGTGGTGTCCTTCGTAATGTGGCCGGAGAGTGTGACCGTTTTTCCAACTGTGCCTCCACTGCCTGTTCCGGGAACTTCCACAATAAATGGCTCGCCGTCAGTTTCAATTTTGCGACAAGCTGTTATACTCAAAGCAATTGCCGCAACGTAAAAAATATACTTTTTCATAATTCCCTTTTGTTTTATAAAAATTGTGTTATAATGAATAATTAAATGTTATACTGTATGAGGTCCCGAATTTCCTGGTAAAACGGTAGGCATCCAGGTCCTGTTGGAAGCTGGTATTTTCATCGCGGTTCTGATAGAAATACTGTGTTCTGTTTAAAATATCAGAGACATTCAGACGGATCTCTGCTTTTTTACGCAGTAACTTCTTTCCTATCTGGAAATCAAGTATCGGTCTTGATGCCTCCCATATATCAGGGGCACCGCCACCTCCGCTTGCCGGTATATCACCTACCAGGTAAATCCGCTTACCGATCTGGTTAAATAACAGGGTTGCATTAAGGCCGGATTTTTCAAGGTCGTACATCAGGCCCAGGTTCAGGAGATAAGGAGATTGCCCCTGCAAAGGCCGGTCGATCTTCCTGGTTTCATCTTTCACATTGCTCTTGATGTAGGCTGCATTAGCCTGTAGCGTAAAATTGCTCAATACATTAATCATGTCCAGTCGCTTGCGCATTTCTATTTCCACACCATAGGCCGTTGCTTTTTCGGGATTCAGGTAGGTAAATATGGCGCCCCCCTGTTGCAATATTTGTTCGATGGGTTTATCAAAATGTTTGAAAAAAACACCCGCTGTCAGTGCTTCGCCGGGCCGTGGGTACACTTCATATCGCAGATCTGCATTGGTTACCTTGGTACGTACAAGGTCAGGATTACCTTGGACGGCTGAATTGAGTTCGAAATCATATAAGGTCAAAGACGCCAGTTCTCTTTGTTCAGGACGGATAACGGTTTGAGATCCCGACAAGCGCAGGTTGGTGGTATTGCTAAGTTTAATGGTGGCATTAACGCCTGGCAGGTAATCTGTTTGTTTGGTGTGCTTAAAACGTGCATCCCATCGCTTAACCGATCCGAGCAGCTGATCAAAATTCTCTACCCGTAAGCCCCACACGATGCGGAGCTTGTTGCCCACCTGGTTGTCAAATTGCAGGAAATGGCGTTAAGAATTGTATTAGAGAGGTAACGGAAATTCCTGTTATTGATGGAATTAAAAGCAAACTGAGTACTTTCGGCAGCACCATCACCAAAATTTCCCGGGGCAAATATTTGGTCGATCGGGAGTTGCCTTAATGAAGGGTTGTCTTTAGGTAAATAGTTAGCAAACAGTTGGGCATCAAAGAGGCGGTCCTTTACCTGCAACATGTATCCACCTTTGATGGTTTGTTTCTGTCCAAATAAGTCAAACGTATAAGCAAGGTCGCCTCCAGCCGTATAGATATAATCATTCAGGGTTTGAAATACCCTGCTTCCACTTTCCTGTGCAAGTGAGTTACCCACCAGGAACTGGTAAGGATTCTGTGTACCTGTTGTGCGGGTGTATTGATAGCGGCGCTGATCTGGCGCGTACCCATCCAGGATATTAAAAGAGCCATACCATTTGAATTTCAGTGCTGCGAGATATTATGTTCCCGGTCAGCTGGGTTGTAAAAAATGTATTCTCTTTAAATGTTACTTCACCTCCATTCACGTCATCATTATTATTGTTATTTACCCCGTTGCGCCTGATGGAATAATTGTTGGTATTCACGTTGATGATAGACTTCAACCCAATTTTGTTAGCCTTGTTCAATTGTAATGAAATGCTTGCCAGTGCTCCTACAGTTACTTCCTGGGTGTAACGGGCATCATCATAGCTGTATTGCTGACTAAACACGCCGTTCTCAAGTGTTTGAATACGGTTGAGAATATCCGTATACCTGCTGGTTTTACTGTAGTTGAGACCAATTATACCACCCATCTTTTTTCCGAAAAGGGTACCTGTAAATCCACCGTTTGCCTGGAAGGATACATTCGGTGAAACTTTACCTGCCTCAGCAGACCAGTTGTTGTTCAACTCTTTGCCAATGGCATTCCTTTGATCCTGTGTTGCGAGGTTGAAACCTGATTTGGTGGTATAATTATCGGGCAGGCCTCTTGTACCATCATCAATGCCCAGCCAGTCTAACTTCCCTCCCTTGGCCTTATAGAAATCGTTGCCGATTGTCTGGCTGTTGAAACCGGTCCCTACCTGTATGTTCAGGAAATTCTGGGAAGGGATATCTTTCGTATTCACCTGGATCAAACCCCCGGCCCATTCCCCTGGCAGTTCCGGAACGAATGCTTTATTGATGATGATATTATCGATCATGGATGAAGGGATGATATCAAATGAAAAAGTTTTACGGTCCGGCTCAGTGCTGGTTAGTAATATACCGTTAAGCATCGCCTGGTTGTACCGGTCCGCGAGCCCCCTGATAACAAGAAACCTCCCATCTATCAAACTTGCACCAGGCGTACGTTTCAATACTTCGCCGGTGGTTTTATCGGGGGATCTCCTGATGCTCTCGGCAGAAATTACGGAAGCAACTGTATTGGTATTCTTTTGAAAAGTGATCAGGGATGCAGCGGTCTCCCGCCTGGCTGTACTTGCAGCCCTTACTACCACGCCCTCTTCAGTTTTTTCCCTTTGAACAAGTGAAAGGTTTTGGGTCGTTATTTTGCCTTCTTTGATCTCGATATCATCCACCTGTTGGGTAACGCCATTATAAGTGAACACCAAAGAAATTTTTGCGCCGTTTTCTATATTTATCGTGTACCTTCCTTCGAGGTCAGTGGAAGTTCCATGCTCATTTAGTTTATTTATTACTGAAACTCCTGCAAGGGGCTGGCCTGTTTTAGCATCGGTCACCTTGCCCTCGATCTTTCCTTTTTGAGCAAAAGACCCTAATGTAGAAAATAGAATAATGAGTAATAGCTGTAAGAATCTCATGCAATTGTATATTTCTGCAAAGAGACACCTTGAATGTTAAGCGAAAGTGACTGGAAGGTTACGCAAGTGTTATGGGATTGTTACGGAATTGTTACCTGCTGAATAAACGACCGACTAAAATGGTATAACAAACGTATTCCGGATTAACCTTAATGATTCCCTGAAATTTGCGCTTCATTTTATTCCAATTCTTGGACTGTTTCAACATTATGTTTGCCTCTTCAATTTTTCAGATTGCGAGAATTATATATGAAACCTATAAATAATTTATAAAGGGTAAGTCAGGAAGAGTTTTGCAGTATCTGTTTGTTAAATTCAATGTGAACACAGAATGGTATTAATAAAAAAAAGAAGGAGATTCATGATGAATCTCCTTCTTTTAAAAAATTTGTATGCTAAAACTAAAATTTATCCCAGAATAACTTCGTCTCAACTTCATCACCACCGATGGCAGCAGCAGCACTGGTATAATTAGTTCCGTTCAATTGTTGTTCGTTTGCAGGATAAGTAAGCCTGTTTGGAAATCCGTTTTTCGCGTCAACCGGAGCATTCAGAACGGGGTAGTCTAACCGGCGTAATTCAGTCCAACCCTCAAACGGACGATTGTATAATGCGATCCATTTTTGAGTGCCGATTTTTTGTCTCCAGGTCCCTGCAGCTGTTGCATAAGCTACATCAGGCCGGGCCAGGTAAGTTGTAGCATCTGCCTGGGTTCCACCCCAATAAAGAATAGAAGCCGTAACAGCATTATTGTAATGAGTGGCGGCGGTTCCGCTAACATTATAACCTCTTTCTATTGCCTCGGCCCTGTAAAATTCCATTTCCGCATAGTCTGCAAGTACAGCAGGAAATTCCGGAGCAGATACCTGTTCACTAGGTTTAGATACTGCGGAAAAAGTATTTGTTGTACCAACCACACCACCTACATAGGCTCCTGCATTATTAGGTCTGTAAAATAATGACAGCCGGGGATCGCTCGTAGTTTTTAAACGATCATGCAAAGTATTTGCTGCTACATAATCCAAACGCCCGCTTTGTACAATATCAAGCCAGATGGGATTTGTATTTGGGTCTGCTGTGAGGTATGTGTATAGGATATTATCATCTGCACTGGAAACAGCTTCTGGTTCTGCAGCTTCAACAAGTGCTTTTGCTTTAGCATCATCCACATCTGCAATGGTCATTCCCATTCTTACCTGAAGGGAATTTGCAAATATTATCCACCTTTCTACGCTTCCACCTCCAATAACATCCTGATCTGATGAAAAGCCCGCTTCGGCTGGATTTAATTTAGCAATGTCTGCACTTAACCTTACCAATAAATCATCATAAACTGTTTTCGCATTATCGTACTTGGGAAACAAAGCATCACTATTCAATGCCTCTGTATAGGGTACATCCCCGAATGTATTTACCAATACCTGGTATGCATACACCTGCATGATGTCTACTATTGCCAATTGGTTATTTTTGGCAACATCGTCTAACGTCGTATTCTCGTTAATTAACCTGGCTGATTCCTGCAAATCAGTTAAAACGTCCCTGTACATACGTGCCCACCATCTTTGAGGAATGGCCCGGGTTATAAAATCGTATTGGACTTCATCCAGGTAGGTTGACATGGTCCAATGCTGAACGGTAAAACGGAAAACGTTGTCATTCACATTAGGAGTAGTTACCCCGTCAACCAGGTTACGGACTCCATTAGAAAAAAGTGTTTCAGCGGGAACGTTCGCCGCTTTTTTGGTCTCCTCATTAAACCGGGAGATATCTTTTGTACAAGACGCCGTCAAAACGAGGAGACTTGCATATGCTAATATTTTCTTCATTGTTGTGTATTGAATTGTTTTAAAATCTCAATTTCAGGTTTGCTCCAATAGAGCGTGTTGTCGGATATGCTCCACTCTGATAACCCTGGATATTTCCTGAAGAAAGATTTTCTTCGGGATCTGAATAAGGGAGGTTTTTATGGATGATCCAAAGATTCCGGCCTATGATTGATATCTCGGCACCTTTAAATAGTTTGGTTTTGGACACCAATGATTGAGGCAACGCGTAAGACAAAACTGCTTCTCTTAACTTAACATAACTGGCATCGTAAATAAATCCTGCTGCAGGATTTTGAGCATAGCCATACGTTCCAAAAACGTTTTCCACACGCACAGTATTCGCTTTACCATCCGCCTGAACGCCTTGCATAATTACACCTCCGCCATTAGCAATCGTGTTGCGGGAAGGGTTTCCAAGATCATTCGGTTGAACTGTTTCAACAGTGATACCGGTAGCTAATCCATAATACCTGTCCAATGAGAACAGATCTCCGCCTGAACGTATATCAATCAAGAAACCCAGGCTGATTCCCTTAAAACGGAATGTATTGTAAATTCCACCGGTCCAATCAGGATTTATATTGCCTATTACATTATTGGTGGTAGTGGATTTCGCATACCTGCCATTAGTTTTTACTAATTTTTCACCTGTTCCATCCCAGGCAACAGTTTTGGTAGGATCACTAGGATCAATCATTTGCCAGGTTTGCCCTTGTATTGTGCCATAAGGTTCGCCTAATGAAGCATTAACACTTACTCCTCCCTGGAAGCCTCCTAACTGAAGATTTTTGCTTTCTGAGTAAAGTTTCAATACTTTATTGCGGTTCCTGGTGAAGTTCAGGTTTATTTCCCAGCTAAAGGAAGGGTTTTTAATCGGAGAACCAAAAACTGAAAGCTCAATACCTTTGTTTTCAATATCGCCCGCATTTACGAACTTGCTGTTATATCCGGTGGCGGTTGATACTGCAACGGGGATAATCTGGTTTACTGTATTCGTATGATAGTAAGAAATGTCAAAACCAACCCGGTTTTTAGCAAAGGCCATTTCCAATCCAATTTCCTGGCTGGTAGTGTTCTCAGGCTTTAGAGCACCGTTATTTTTTGTAGGTGGAAGGGAAAATAAAATTGCGCCGCCAAAAGGTGTTGGCTGGTCATATACATCTTTAAGACTTCCCCAAGGGGCATCATTACCAACTGTAGCATAATTGACCCTAAGTTTTCCTGAGGAAAGCCAGGAAGCATTCAGATTTTTAGAAAATAACCAGCTGCCAGATATGGCATAATAATTATATGCATTTACATCAACTGGTAAAGTGGATGACCGGTCTCTGCGGATTGTTCCATCCAGGGTTAAGAATTCTTTATACCCCAGCGTAACTCCTCCAAAATATCCATCTACCGCTCTCGGAGCGTATATTTCTGTAGGAGAGGCAATCGGATTTTTTGAATTTGCCAGGGAATATAAGCCCGGTACGATGAGACCTCCTACAGTTGTACCAAAAACTGAATTAATTGCACTGCGGCGTAAATTGACACCGGCCAATGCTTTTAAGTTAAAGTCTTCGGTAATATTTTTATCAAAATTTGCTATGAAATCGTAATTGGTTTCGCGGAAACTCCGGTCAAACCTGGAATAATTGGCTACAGACTGGCTGCCCACAGCAATTCTTTCTTCCTGGAATTCGTTGTATGTATCCAGTGAAATACGGCCGAGGAAATTTAACCAGCTATTTAATTTGTAGTTCAAAGAAACATTACCAAATATACGATTACGCGTATCTGTTTCGTACTGCTGGTATACCATCCAATAGTAGTTATCTGTGTAAATAGGCACTAACCCGTTTGCCTCATCTGACGGATCAGACCAGTTCCAGGTAACGTTTTGATAATTTCTTTCATAAGCTGCTTTCTGCTCTTTCAAATCAACATTGGCCTGGTACCATTGACGAAAATTCTGGTTTACATTCTGACCGCTATAACCTGTACCGTACCTTCCCCGGCCATCTACTTTCGAGTAGTTTATGGTAGCAGAAGCGGTTAGCTTATCTGTAATATTATATGCGGAGCCAAAATTGACAATGTTTTTGATCACTTTACTGTTAGGTAAAACGCCGTATTCTTCATTTCTGGTGTATCCCAATTTGAAGCTGCCTTTGTCAGAAGCTCCGTCAAGCTGAATGCTATTATTGTTTGATACGGGGTTTATATAAAAAGAAGAAGGATTATTTTGAGCAGCAACCCATGGCCGTGCTTTGTGGTAATTGGGACCGCCTTTTTCAAAAGCATCCCACTGGTATACCATTAAATTTGGATCAAACTTGGCACCGTAAGATGCATCTTCAGTTGTAGGTGTAACATAATCGTCTACCCCGTCACCATTTACATCAAAGAACAAAAATCCGTCTTTCTGGTATGGATCAGAATATCCTGCTCCGTATTGATTTTGATAGGTAGGAAAAGTTGTTTTGTCAATTGAACCTACTACAACACCTGTATTAATAGTGATGCCTAAACCTTTTTTTGCTCTCTTGCTTGTTATCATTATAACGCCATTCGCTGCACGCGATCCGTAAAGCGCGGTAGCTGCTGCCCCTTTCAATACGTTCACAGATTCAATGTCGTCCGGATTAATGTCAGCGGCTGCATTACCGTAATCATATCCACCTCTACCTGTCCTTTGGTTAGTGGTATTGGTATTGGAGTTGTCGATGGGAACGCCATCCACAACAAATAAAGCCTGGTTGTTACCAGTTAATGATTTCACTCCACGAATTACTACGTTGGTAGAACCACCGATACCATTACCCTGAATTACCTGCAAGCCGGCAATCTTACCGGAAAGTGCAGCAGCAGCATTGTTTCCACGTGTGCGACTCACATCATCGCCGCTTACCTGTTGTGCAGCATAAGGCAATTGGTTCTTATTTCTCCTGATACCAAGCGCCGTTACTACCACTTCAGATAATTGGTTATTACTCGCTACCAACGAAACTGCAACGGAAGATTCCGTTCCAACTTTGGCCCTTGAAGATTCAAAATCAATTGAAGTGATCGTTAACTCATCGCCCGTTTGTGCATTGATCTGAAAATTACCTCTTTCATCCGCTGCAACAGCAGCACCATTTTTCAGTTTAACTGTTGCTCCTGGAACAGGAACTCCTTTGGAATCAGTAACCCTTCCCGATATTAAACGAGTTTGAGCGGTTATAACCCCAAATGACAGCAATGCTACTGCCATCATGGCCAATAATTTTCTCATGTGAATTGATTTTTGTGATAAATTTTTTGCTTCAAGTAATTGTTAATAATAATAAAGAAGAAGCTTAAAATTAACAATTGATTAATAATGACCCCCTAAAGGAAAGATTTGCTGCTTAATCCACAAAGTTTTTGTTAATAATTATCATATTTTCTAATATTTTGCGATACACGACAATTCATTTCACAATGAATTTCTTCATAGAATCTGAAAATTTGTTAAAAAAAATTGAAAGTACAAGCAGAAAATTAACAATTTTATTAAAACATTGCAGCAAATACGAGATATAACATAAATATGTAAAATTTATTAAAATATTTAAAATTTATATTGATTTTGGACCCTGCATTTTAGTTTTAGAAGGAATGCAACAAGGTCGCATAGGGCACCTCTCCCGGGAGAGGAAAAAGAAAACGATTAAAGAATGAGAAACGCACCCTCAAAGGCCGTACGTTCTATTCCCGTTTATTGGTCCATTATTTGGGAAAATGGTTTCGGGGTGTAATAGTTACTGTTATACCTTACTAATTAAAAAAATTTCAAATTCACGTGCCTCCTCATGCCGAAGGTACTTGCTTCAAATGAAAGATATCCCAACGTTTTAAACAAAAAGACCGACATATAGCCGGCCCTTAATAAATATTTAAATTATAAATGTTTAGTAACCTTCATTCTGTGTCAATTGGGGATTCACGATGATATCCCGCTTTGGTATCGGAAAGATAAGTTTGGGTGAATTAAATGCCAAACCCCCGCCCCCGGTGAAATAGCCGGTTGTAACGCCAAGTCTTTTAATATCATGAAGGTTAAAACCTTCAAAAGCCAGTTCAATTTTTCTTTCTTTTAAAATATCCTCCAGTGTTACCGAGGTAAGGAGGTCGAGGCCCGCCCGTTCGCGCACAATGTTGATGTCATCAACAGGATCGGCCCCTACAGTTGAGTTTAGCCTGGAATTAGTTTCCGCCCTTACAAGATACATCTCGGACAACCGAATGATATGAACATTCCCATAGACATTATCAAATTTTGTAACATACCCGTCACTGCTTATAAGATTCAACCGGAGATCACCACTTTCATACAGGTCATAATGCGCATCTTTTATACTGATATCATTTCTTCCCAATTCAGAATAAAAGATTTGAAAAGTATTCAATCCTGCGGTAGTAGTAACCTGTATGGCGAATACGTCTTCCGATGTATTGTCTTCCGCTTTAGCCCTGGTATACAAAAACTCTTCAATTATATCATCCGCGTTTGCCTGGGTTAGTTTGAAGTTTCCTGAAGTTATAACCCTGTCTGCAGCGTCACGTGCATTGGCATAATCTCCTTTCTGTAAATATACCCTTGCAAGCATTGCAGCTGCTGAATAAGTGGTGGCAAAAAAACCGTTTGATTCCGGCAAGAGCGCTTCGGCTTCTGTAAGGTCTTTAATTACTTGTTCATAAACGGCTGCTACTTTGTCCCTGGGCAACTGGTCTGCGGTGCCGCTTAATTCTTTTGTGGGGGTCAGCTTTATCGGAACACCGTCGTTAGTGGCGGGGTTTCCATCGTTCCATGCCTTTGCATATAACCTGACCAGGTCAAAATAAACAGAACCCCTGATAAATTTCGCTTCACCTTCCACCTTCTCCTTCCTGGCAGCAGTAACGACTGATAAGGCGCTTAAAACGTTATTTGCATCGTTGATCGCTTTATAGGCCTGTGTCCAGGTATCCTGTACAAAACCATTGTCAACCGGGATGGCTTTATTTTTAATCTGGGTCATACCCTGGTAAGTACCGCTCCAGGAAATTTCATTGTGGTCAGCTAACAGGTCTGCCGTAACAAAAGCGCCACCGCCATACAGATCACCCGCACCCATGTCTCCATAAGCGCCCACCAACAGTCCCTCCACATCGGAACTGGTCTTTAAGGCATTCTCCTGGTCTATGTTATTGTAAGGGGTTGTATCTAATTCCTTGCTGCAACTATAAAAAAGAAAGGTTACCGACAGGAAGAACAATTGAACTATTTTAAGATTGATTTTCATATTTCTGAATTAAATTGACAGGATTAAAGGCCGATGTTAATACCAAACACAATTGTTTTTATTTGGGGAGCTGAATAAAAATCCACTGCCAGGTCAATATTAGTGGCCTGGTAATCTGAATTTACTTCCGGATCCCAACCTTCGTACTTCGTAAACGTGAATAAATTTTGCGCCCTCACATAAAACCTTGCTCTGTCAATATGAAAATTAGATAAAATTTTTGGTGGCAAACTATAACTTAGCGTTACCGCTTTTACCCTCAAATAAGACCCGTCGGAAATATACCTGCTGGAATTATCTGTTCCATTGGCGTAGAACAACCTTGCTTCCGGAACCATGGTGATATCGCCCGGTTTATTCCATGCAGCTAACTGGTCGCGGGTTTGGTTATCAAAGCCATTGCTTCCGCTGGCAGACATATACTGGCCGCCACCATTAAAAATTTCGTTACCATAAACACCCTGCAGCAGGATATCGAGTTCAAGGCCTTTATACGATAGGGTATTTCCAAACCCATAAATAAATTCCGGGTTGGGGTTACCGATCCTGACGTCTTCTGCCTCGTTCACATCATTGGTAGTTGAACGGTCTTTTGAGCCATCAGCGTTTAAAGAATTTCTTACATACAATGCATCACCGTTTGCAGGATCAGCACCGGCAAATTCTTTTGCATAAAAAACACCCAGGGGCTCCCCTTCCTGCGCCCTGTTCAGGGTTCCTATCTGCTGACCCCCGAGGTTAGTGATTTTATTTTTGTTAGCCGCAAAATTTATATTGGATGACCACCTGAAATTTTTACCCACCACATTCGCTGTATTAATGGAGAATTCAAATCCCTTATTTTCAAGGTTGCCGATATTTTGAATTTTAGATAAAAAACCTGTAGTGGAAGGAACATTTACACTCAATAAAAGATCCCTTGTTTTTCGCTGGTAATAATCTACTTCGATCGTTATCCTCCTGGCTGCAAAACTAACCTCCGCTCCCACATCAAGGCTTGATGTAGATTCCCATTTTAAATCCGGGTTAGGTAACTGAATAGGTATTTGACCGCCAAATCCACCGTAGGCATTTGGCCCGTATAAGCCTCTTGAAGCATAATTATTTATTTCGGAATTACCGGTTAAACCATAACTGGCTTTCAATTTCAGAAAACTCAACCAACTGGAATTTTTCATGAAATTTTCATCTGATACGATCCACCCTGCGGATACCGCGGGGAAAAATCCATACCGCTTATTGGCGCCAAACCTGGAGGAGCCGTCATATCTTCCGCTCACAGAAATAAGATACCGGTCTTTAAACTTGTAATTCGCCCTGGCAAAATACGAAAGCAACGCCCAATCAGTTGCTGAAGAAGTAGCAGCTGTTTTTGAAGCTCCTGCAGTTAATTTTTGATAAGAATCGCTGGGAAATTCTTCAGCCGAAGCGCTGTTAGAAGTGAGCTGGTATTTTTGAAAACTTGTACCGGCAACTACATCAAAATTATGGGCTTCCCCAAAATTGCTGGCATAACGTAAAAAATTATTGGTATTGATATTTAATATCTGGTCAGAAGAGTTTAATCCGGCACCATTTGGAACACCCTAGTTCCTGGCAGTTAACCGGCCCGCAAAATTATCTTCATTCTGGTTCAGCTGGTCCATCCCAAACTCCGAGCGAAACGTTAAGCCCTTGGCGATATTAACATTGGCAAATAAATTTCCGATCGTCCTGTTAACTGTTGTATTGTACTTAGTGTTCTCAACACTTAATAACGGGTTATAATAAACAGGGTAATTGGTATTCGGATTACCCGTATTCAAATCGAGCGCACCACTGGTTAACCCGGTTCGTGGATCAATCAGCGGCGTGATGGGAGATAATGCAGTAAGTTGCAAAGGGGTAGAGAAAGCATTGTCGTTCGATACGCGCCGGTTAAGGGTTCGGGCGAAACTCATATTGATACCCATCGAAAGCCAGTCTCTTACTTTGTGTTCCAGGTTTAACCTTGCGCTATACCTTTCCAAACTATTTCTGCGGATTATACCGCTTTGATCCAGATATTGCCCACCCATATAAAAAGTGGTTTTATCCGTGCCACCGGAAAAGTTAAGGTCATATTGCGAGATCGGTGCTTTCTGAAAAGCCTCTTCCTGCCAGTCGGTGAATACCTTTTGTGTTTTCCAGTCATCATTGCCTGCGGAATACCTGGTAAGCCTGCTATTCAGGTAATCCATTTCATCTATCAGTGCGTCTTCATACAAATAGGATCCGTTGCTGCCAATTGTATCCTGTGCTGCGGCCCCGATTGCGGCCTGCGTAAAATAATCCACGTATTCCTTTGCATTGAGGAATTCCCGTTTACCGGTAGGGCTCTGCCTACCGGTAAAATAGCCGAACTCAATTTTTGATTTACCCGCTTTCCCTTTTTTAGTAGATATCAAAACTACACCATTGGAAGCCCTTGATCCGTAGATGGCGGCAGCAGATGCATCTTTTAAAATTTCTATGGATTCAATATCGTTTATGTTGATGTCCGCAAGTGAATTGGTAGTAGCTCCGTTACCTGAAAGATCAGTATTTTGTAAAGGGATACCATCAATTACATAGAGTGGTTCGTTGCCAGCTGTAACGGAAGCAGATCCGCGGATACGGGTGTTTATTCCCTGTCCTAATTTTCCATTTTGCTGACTTACCAGCACCCCGGCGGCCCTGCCCTGGATAGCGCTTTCAAAACTGGTGACTGGTGTATTGTTCAGTTCTTTAGTAGCAATTTTTGCTATAGAACCTGTCACGTCCCTCCTGGTCTTTGTGCCAAACCCTACTACAACTACTTCAGCCAACTGGTTGTCGCCGCGCATTAGCCCAATATTAGCCTGGTTGCCGCTAATGGGTACTTCTTTACTTTGATATCCCACATAACTGAAAATTAAAGTATTGGTTGCAACCGGCACCTGGACTGCAAAACTGCCATCAGAACCGGTGATCGCCGATGCGTCCGAATTTTTTGCTGCCACGGTAACACCTGGAAGACCGGAACCATCTTTTGCGTCAGTAACCTTGCCAGTAATTTCTTTACTCTGTGCAAGAACTGAATTAATGTAGAGTAAAGCGATAACAAAATATATGGGGAATTTTTTCATACAAAGGGATTTGATTTATAAGCCTAAATTAAGAATAAATTAAGAATAAAAGAAGATAAGGGATCCCCAGGTTAATAAAATATAATTTTTGATGACAAATCCAACAAATGTAAAGTTTGGTAATATGAATTATGGGCAAGTCAAAATTTGAATTGCATCCGGCAAGTAAATATATTATCTCTTACATCGCTTGTGAAACCCGGGAGGGAAGTTTTTTCGTTTGTAATTTTATCAAACCAAAACAACAGTTTAACATTTGGAGAGATATAATAAAAATACCCAAGGCCAAGAGTTGAATACCGGATATTGGAAGCGTTAATATTACTCCCTGTTTTACCCACATCCTTACCGCTTACACCCCCATTAGGATCGTACCAATCATATTTAATGGCAATTTGATGTTGAATACTTCCCAGGTGCTGTAAATAATAAAAATATGCTCCGTTGAATTTTCTAATATAATATCCATCATTCCCTGTAAATAATGCCCCGGGTGTTTCCGTACTGTTTAATGAACCGGTTTGCGTGCCGGCAATAAACTCTGCCCTGAATTCAGTAAAACCAACTTTATTCCTGATCTTCAATTGGGCATCTGCCCCATGGTATCTTCTTGGAGCTGTGGTGCCAATATTGGCTGCAGCGGAATCAACCATAAAGTTTTTCACACCACCTGCCTCCTGCATGTTATATTGATAGGAGGTGTTTTGTGATAATCCTCCATGGAACACAGAGAATGCAGCACCTAATGTTATTTTTTTACCCAATGCCTGGGGTTTGATCACGATCCTGCCAATTATATCTTTATGGCTGTCATAGTCTGCCGGGGAACTAAGCCCGGGACCATTGAATATGCCTATATCCGCTTTTAAGAATTTAAACTTATGGTTTTTATTCCGCGGCTCAAAAGTAACCATTGCTCCCAGGTCTCTTTCTGTACGCATTAATATCTGGCTCATGCGGCCCCGTTCGGGTGTTTCACGGTCGCCGCTGGATACATTCAATTCATAACTGAAAGGGCGTGCAAATAAACCCGTGGTAAATGCAAATAATTTGAATTTATTCTCAAAGAACCTACCCCATACATCCCTTACATTAACACCTCTTTCCGTGCCATCCACCTGAAATACAAATTGTACAGAAGGGCCAGTTGAAGCCTTTGGAAAATGAACATAGTCGACCCGGAACCGGGCCCGGCGCAACATAAAGCGGCTGTTACTGTTTGAAGAAAAATCACCGCCGGAATAATTTTTACTACCCTTGCTTTCAGCAACCTGGAACTGGGGCTGAATGTATCCGCTAAGTATGATATTATCAAAACGGTTATATAATGCAAGCATGCCTTTACCCATTTCCGTGGTGGTATCCACGTCCATCAAATAGCTATTGCCGGTTGACTGCCAACATTAATAAAAGTGGCAGGATTTTCCTAAGCATTTATCAATTTGCGCAAAGAAATAACAATTTAATGTTACCCCTGTGTTAACTAATTATTACCATTTAGAAAGGTCCCCGATATTTTGTTCTTAATCATTAATCTTTGCCCCAAAAAAAACAAGTATGGCTGGCCTAAACTCTATATTGAAAATATTCCTGCCAAAGGACAGGGTATTTTTCCAGTTATTTGAAAGTGTTGCGGAGGAATTGGTAAAAATGGGGGAAAAATTAAAGGAAGTGGTAAACGAGCCTGATTTTGACAAAAGGGCCCAGCTTATCCAGGAAATTGAAGACATGGAACATGTGAATGATGACTACACACACAATATTTTTACTGAACTCGGAAAAAATTTTATAACACCGTTCGACCGTGAAGATATCCATTACCTCGCCTCTGCTCTCGACGATATTGCCGATTACATTTATGCCTCAGCAAAAAAGATAAACTTTTATAGGGTTAACCCCAATGAAACAGGTATCAAGAAAATGGCCGACCTTATTGCGGTTGGCTGCGTGCAGGTACACAAGGCTGTTACCGAGTTGAGGAACATGAAGAATATGCGCCAGATCACTGATGCACTGGTGGCCATCAATAGTGTTGAAAACCAGGCCGACGACATCTTTGATATGAGTGTTGAACACCTTTTTGCTACCGAACCCGACGTTAAAGAGGTGATTAAAAAGAAAGAAATTTACCAGGTAATGGAGATCGTGACCGATAAATGTGAAGATGCAGGTAATGTGATAGAATCTATTATTGTAAAATACGCCTAAAGCCAAATTTGAAAATTTGAAATGGCTCAATGTGAAAATATTCGGAATTTAAATTGAGCAATTTTCGAATTTTGCAATTTTCAAATTAAGTTTATGACCCTGCTTATAGTAATAGTTATTTTAGCCTTAATATTCGATTATATCAATGGTTTTCATGATGCTGCAAATTCCATTGCAACCATTGTTTCCACAAAAGTACTGACACCCTTCCAGGCCGTCGTTTGGGCCGCTTTTTTTAATTTTGTTGCCTACTTTATTTTCCAGGATCATGCCGTGGCCAACACTATCGGTAAAACCGTGCACCAGGAATTTATAACCCTGCCCGTGATCCTGGCCGGACTTATAGCAGCCATTAGCTGGAACCTGCTTACCTGGTGGTATGGTATTCCTTCTTCCTCCTCGCATACGCTGATCGGCGGTTTTGCAGGCGCGGCGATCACCCATGCTTTTTTAACCAAGGGCTTTACCAGTATCGCCAATATCGTAGAGATAAAGAAGATAACAGAGATCATACTTTTTATTTTTCTTGCCCCGCTAATTGGTATGGTCATCTCTATTTACATTACTGTCATCACCATCATGCGCAATGTGTGGGGCAAAATAGGATTGATCATATTAACAGGTATAGGCACCTGGTTCCTCTTTGCACACTTTGAACAAAATAAATTGGAGGAGAACCTTTCAAAATTTTACCAGGTAGATATTCTTAAGACAGCTGCAGCAGATAACCCGGCCAAAGCGGCTGAATACACTAGCGCCGTTGCTTCTTTTAATGCGGCAAAGCCTTTGCTCGCAGAATATAAATCCCTCGGCGCTACGGGGCTTGCAGAAAAGATCAAGGCTGAAACAAACAGCAACGTAGATGCCCTTGCATTATCAAAAGTGTTCGAGAAAGCCGATAACAGCATTATCATTTACGGCATTCTGATCATGATGTTTATTTTTGTATGCGCTTACATTTATGCTGAAAAGATAAAAACCCCTAACGCTTACCGCATCGCGAATATGTTTAAAAAACTGCAGTTATTTTCGTCGGGAGCATTTAGTATAGGGCATGGTGGTAATGATGCAAAAGTAATGGGATATCGGGGCTGGCTTCGTTGCTTATAACAGCACAAAATTTCCTGATGTAGGATCGGCACTGAAACAACTCACGGGTACCGCTTGCATGTTATACGTATCGGTTTAGGTACCATGAGCGGGGGCTGGAAGATCGTAAAAACCATGGGAACCAAAATAACGAAGGTTACCCCGCTGGAAGGTGTGGCGGCAGAAACATCCGGCCTATACTTGTTGACGGAACAAATGGGTATACCAGCCGTACTACTCATTACCGGTGCGTCATTGGTGTTACTAAAAGATTGAGTGCGGTGCGATGGGGGGTTACCGTCAATTTGTTATGGGCGTGGATCCTTACCATCCCCGTGAGCGCGTTACTCGCTGGTATTATTTACCTGATCACTTATGTAATTTCTTCTTATTTATAAGCGCGTATCTTACTCTTTTGCCTTATCACTCACCACATATGAGTGATTTTTTATTTAAATAAAAAACATACTGTAAATTTGTGCGCATAAAATACCGTCTGATTCAAAGCAGTATAAAATCAACCCGGAATTTTTTACCCAAAGCGATTACGGGCCTTTTTCAAATAATTGCATGAGGATGATGCATTCCGCTTATCTGTGCTGATCATCTTTTTAAATAAAAAATCTGAAACCCGACTTAAAATTATGAGTAAAATTTTGGTTACCGGAGGTTGCGGCTATATCGGCGTTCATACTATCGTAGACCTTGTGCAAAACGGTTATGAAGTAATTTCAGTAGATAATAATTCCCGGAGTGATGTGGCCATTCTCAAGGGTGCTGAAGAAATCATTGGCAAAAAAATAAAAAATTACGTGGTCGACCTGTGTGACTGGGATGCCACCAACGCTATTTTTGAAGAAAATAAAGATATCAAGGGTATTATACATTTTGCCGCATATAAAGCGGTAGGAGAGTCAGTGGAAAACCCCTCCTGTATTTCGAAAACAACCTTAGTTCGCTCGTAAACA
>JBBJMD010000193.1:0-7125 GCA_037719925.1 Ferruginibacter sp. | reverse complement strand
ATAATCGCCAGCGCTTTATCAACCAGCTTGTTCCAGTCTTCCGGGTCATCGGCTAGGTGGCAATGATGATTATTGTAAAGTGGCAATACGAACTTCCCCTTTATAGTCCTGGATTTGAACAGACACAATAGTACTGTCAATACTCAGGAAGCGACCAGACTGGGATAAAAAGGAAGAACCATAATTAATTTCGCGTTTTTGTTTCTTCCCGTTTTTATAGGTAATGATAGCGCTTACATCAAATGGATTGAAGGGAATAGCTTTTTGATTGGCCTTCCATTCAAAGACTTTCAGGGCACCCTTGTTTTGACTTGCAGCTAACAGCCACTTTCCATTGCTACTTCTTAACTTAACCAAAGCTTTGCCATTGCCTGGTATGAAAATGCCGCTTTGCAAAATTGTTTGCGGAACAAAGCCTCCAGTGCCATTGCCCTTCAAAAGCAATCCATTGCAGGCATCATATCTTCCAACATTAACTTCCGTACCAAAATCGTTGCCATTTATAACTACATCAAGATTTCCATCGCCATCAAAGTCTTCAGCAACGATTCCATTGATACAGGAATATTGAACAGCCGCAGGTAATGCAATCATTTCAAACTTACCGTTTCCCAAATTTTTGATATAGCTATTGCTGAAATCATTTGCATGCAATTTTAAAGCCCCATTCAATTCTTCGTTCGTAAACATTTTATCAAAAGTTGCACTGGCAAATGATTTATAATTTTGAAATTTTGACTTGAAAGAAATCATTTGTTTTGTAATATCATCCCGCCCCTGGGCAGGATATTCCTTCCTGGTTGTATCTTCCTGCGATGTGGGTAAATACAGTGTTGGAAAAGCATCATAGTTCCCGTCTTTATTAAAATCCTTCGCATACGTTCTTACAGGGTGTTCATCATCCGCCTTGTAAAATGAATTTAGCCCAAGATTACCGGCTATATAATCTGTATCCCCATCATTGTCAAAATCTCCCGGGATAATACTGGACCACCAACCTATTTTACCCGCTACGCCGGTTGTTGCGGTTATATTTTCAAAATTGCCCTTGTTATTTTTTAGAAAACTAACGGGCATCCATTCCCCGGTTAAAATAATATCCTGCCAGCCATCGTTGTTAAAATCAGTCCACACCGCATCGCATACCAAGCCCACCCTGTTTAAAGATTTCGCAACTAAATTGGTAACATCTGTAAACTTTACTACGCCATTTATTGTTTCATTTCTATAAATAAAACTTGATACGGGCTTCGGGTAATTCCAGGGTTCCACTCTGCCGCCAATAAACAGGTCAAGATCGCCGTCTTTGTCAAAATCTGCCGCCCGCACACAGGATTTGCTTGTAAAGTTTTTTGGCAGCGCCGTGGTATTCTGTGTGAAATTAGCTTTGCCATCATTTATAAACAATTTGTCCTGGTATGCATCACTGTCCGGTGGATTTGCAAAACCGCCGCCGGCGATGTACATGTCTAAATCACCATCTTTATCTGCATCAAACAACGCTATTCCCATACTTTGCCATTTTATTTCAGGCTTTAGCGATAAAACGGTTTTCTCAAAAAATGACCCATCCTTTTTTTGTAACAATATTGTTGAAATAATGGAAGCAGATCCTCCCATGGCGATATCATCTGATCCGTCGCCATTTAAATCTCCAATTGCCAGGGCGGGGCCATATTCGGAAAATTTATGAGGCAATAGCTTTTGTATATTAAAATCCACAAAATCTTTTTGCTTATCCAGGTAATGTATACCCACGGCACCAGTTACTTCCCTGAATAATGTATTTCTGGCGAATACCGGCTGATCCCAGCTATACGTTTCATTCGCATTTATTTTATTTATAGTCAGAATTTGATTTGTTTGAATATTTTTTAAAACCTGCTTTTTACCATCCGGCCATTTTATAACCAGTGAATCAATGGAGGAAACCTCCCCTAAACCAAAATGCGGATCAATTTGTATCGAAGATAAATACCCCCGGTAAGGAGTTTGCTCATAAACCTGCTGCTTACCTTCATAATACAATTCAAGCCAGGTTCCAAGCCCCTTACGGTTTAGTGAATCTCCTTCGAGTTTTACTGATAAATAACGTGATTTATTTTTTTTGGAATCCATTAAGGTATTCTGATAAATAAATGCCTCATCGTTAATATTGTTCAGTGCCATGTCCAGGTCGCCATCGTTGTCGAGATCCACATAGGCTGCTCCATTGGAAAATGAGGGTGTTCTTAGGCCCCAGCTATTAGTAAGATTGCTGAAGGTAACATCGCCGTTATTGCGGAATGCATAGTTGTGCAGCTTAACTGTGGGTATTTGAGACAAGGTATATTCCCGCGAGGCTACATTAAAGGATTGTGAGCGGAAGGCTATAAAATCATGATCAGTCACATCCCGGGGAAACCCATTAGATATTACAATATCGCGGAATCCATCATTATCAAAATCCGCTACGAGAGGGGTCCAGCTCCAGTCTGTTTCCGCAATTCCTGAAAAAAAACCCACATCACTAAATATGGGGTCACCAACTGAATCTTTTTGTTTTACCACAGGGCCCTGGTTTAATTGCAAACTGTTTCTGACATACTGGTATTGGTAACCGTAATAATCGTTATTCTGATACATCTGGTAACTGTTGGCATTTAACATCATTTTTTTACGATAGTTATCTTCCGGGCTCATGTCCAGTTCTACTACGTCACACAGGCCATCATTGTTAATATCCGTAACGTCCTGGCCCATCCCGTTTGCAGAAGTATGCTTAAAATATTCTGACGCTTTATCCGTAAAAGTAGCATCGCGGTTATTGATATAAAGCAGGTCATTAGAATTAAAATCGTTTGTAACAAAAATATCTTTCCATCCATCCTTATTGAAATCCGCGATACTAACACTGTGCCCATAACCTTCTGTAACTATACCAGCCTCCTTACTAACATTGGTGAATACGGGGTGCTTCAATGTATTACTCCAAACATTCTTATATAAACGCCCTGTACTGGGATGAGAGCCGTCAGTAATTTTTGGCCGGAAAGATGCAGGATTATCATTTTTTATAATTTGGTTAACAGCCAGGTATACATCGAGATCACCATCATTATCATAATCAAAAAAAGCCGCCATTGTAGAGTGAATGGTATCGTTTAAACCATATTCAGCGCCCATTTCCTTAAAGTGGGGTACCCCATTCTTACCTGCACCCTGGTTAACATATAATAGGTTTCTTCTTTTGCTTACATCGGGTAAAATAGAAGCACACACATAAATATCCTGCCAACCGTCATTGTTGATGTCTACTACTGATGCGCCCCTGCACCATTGTCCATTGCCATTTACTTTGGCGCTATCAGTTACATCATTGAACCGGAAATTGCCTTTATTAATATATAATTTGTTGGGAACCTGGTTTCCGGTGAAGTATAAGTCCGCTAAACCATCATTATTAAAATCCCCTACCCCTACCCCGCCACCGTTATAAATATTCGTAACATCGATGGGATTGATAGAATCGTTTTCGACAATACGGTTATTAAAATGAATGTTTGAGTGATCTGATGGTATTAGCAGAAACAAACTTGTGCTGTTATTACAGGAAACCATAAACAGCGTAACACAGCCGCACATTAAAAAGCTAAAAAATTTCATTGATGGTATTTTATTAACCCATTTAAAACATTAGTGTATTAAAAAAAAAATAGGCAGAGGTATTTACTCTGCCAAATAGAATTGAGGAAACTATTTATTAAAATAGGTCACCAACAACATTTTCAAAATTATCTATTATTAACTGGATTAGGCTATTACATGCCTGACCATCTAATTGAATAAGCATGATTAAAGGTTCTAGTTAAAAAAGAAACTGCCCTTTAAGGCAGTTTCTTGATATAGTTTGTGGGTTGAAAAATCAATATCCAGGATTCTGGACAAGGCTAGACCCGTATTTTGTAGCTAATTCTATAATACTTGCGGGAAGGGGGAAATATTCATGCGTGCCTTTGATAAAAGCAGCAGTTTGTTTGTAAAGGCGCTTTAACTTCTCTTTTTGCAGGTATTTATTCAAAACCTGGTCGGCAATACCCCAGCGAACAAGATCAAAGAACCGATGACCTTCCTGGGCCAATTCCAATCTTCTTTCAAAACGTACTGCTGTTCTGGCTATATCCTGCGAGGCGAATGGAGTACTGTAAATGTTTATAACATAATTGGCCGGTGCGCCCTGCACCCAGGAAGCAGGGTTTTTGGCCCTTGCACGTACCTGGTTTATCAGGGTGCGGGCTTTATCAAGGGATCCTACTTCTATTTCTGCTTCAGCGGCCATTAACAGTACGTCAGCATACCGGATCAGGTAAATATCCTTCGCTGTGATATTTCTCCAACCGGAGGAAGTAAGGGTATTGGCTTCTTTTTTAGAATATATATGTTTTTTAGGGCTAAAGCCGCCGGCATAATTCTGATCCCTGATCCAGGAATAGCCGGGGTGTGGACCCCAGTCCCAGAAAGGAATACCCCTTCTTCCCACCGACCAGTCTAATCTTGGATCCAATGGAGTAGTTATGTCATTTGTAAATGGATCAGCATCTTTTAGACCCTGGTCATTTTTAAGATCTACATCATTAAAAGTAGTAAATAAAGGCAGCCCGTTAGCATCAGTTTTATATGCATTTACCAGGTTCTGGGAAGGTTGAAAAAACCCGCAGCAACCAAAATCACCACCGTATGGGAAAGCGAGACCCAAGGAACGTTCGCCACTGCCATCCACATTTCCGGAAGCAGCTGATATTATGCCAAACACTTCTTCTTTATTGTTATCATAAGCAGGATCAAAATTATGCCAGTATGCATCCTGAAGGCCGTATGCTTTTCCCTGCGCCGTTACACCACTTACGGTAATAATATCAAAAAGGGCTTTCGCTTCAGTAAACTTCTTCTGGTACATATAAGCTTTTGCAAGATAAGAGGCTGCAGCCCATTTATTGGCCTTACCTGCCAAATCCTGGGTAGCTGGTAAATTATCATACGCGAATTGAAAGTCTTCCTCTATTTTTGGCCAAATATCCGTTGTATTGCTATAGGTGGTAGTGGTATCCGAGATATAAGGAACCTTATTCCACATTTTTTTTGCTTCAAAATGAAAATGACCTCTCAGGAACCTCGCCTGGCCGGCAATGTTTTTCTGTTCTTCCGGAGTTAAAATAATGTCAGGATCATTTACCAGACGGATTACAGCATTTGACCTGGATACGCCTTCATACACAGCAAGCCATTTATTATAAAAATAGCGGTTAGTTGGCTGAGATTTATATTGTTCAACCTCCGTCATTTGCGGCTGGTCATTGGCATCGGTTCCTTTGTAAGCATCATCTGCGGCAACGCCGGCAGTAGCCCAGTTTACGGCTGATGTTTCCCATGAATCGCCTGCTACACCCTGCCCGTCCATAACTCCATAAACTCCCACCAACAGGCCTTCTACCCCTTTCTTATTTTTTATCAGGTCAGCACTGTATTGACCATAGGGCTGTGCATCCAGGAAAGTTTTTTTACAAGCTTGCATTATGAGCGCACCCGCTAACAGGGTAAAGCCCAAGATGGATAAGCGAAATTTATTTATTTTCATATGCAAAGTTTATTTTTAATTCTGTTACAATTAGAATGTCAGATTTATTCCTCCCGTGATTATTCTTGGGGTTGGGAAATTTCCATAATCTACGCCTAAACTATTGGCATCGGACCTGGCTTGCCTATAATCGCCTCTTCCCACCTGCTGGGTTGTAATTTCAGGATCCAACCCGGTGTATTTGGTAATGGTAAAGAGGTTTTGAGCCTGTACGTAAATTCTTAAACGGTCTATACCCACCCTGTTGAGAACATTTGGAGGAAGAGAATACCCAATGGATAAATTTTTAAGCCTCAGATAACCCCCTGGTTCCACATAATAGCTTACAGGAACCTGGCCGCTTGCACCATCCGATGCATCCAATACCGGGAGCTTTGCATTTTTGTTGTCAGGTGTCCAGCTATCATATAAAACCCTTTTGTCCCGGTTGCCCTGAAAAGTATTAAAATCAGTCCAGTAACGAACGTAATTAACCAGTTCCCCCCCGGCTTTCCAATACAAAAAGGTTGAAATATCAAAATTCTTGTAAGTTGCATTAAGGTTAATCCCGGTAGTGAAATCCGGATGAGGGTTACCCATAAATGTTCTGTCATCCGGTGTAATTTTTCCATCTGGTTTACCACCTGGACCCGTCAAATCCTTATACCTCCATTTTCCGATACCCTTATTTGCCTGGTCTAATGCATCCACTTCAGCCTGGGTCTGGAAGAAACCATCAATTATATATCCATAAAAACTCGAGATAGGCCTTCCGGTTACGGAACGGTTAAACGGATCAATCCTTGATCTGTTTCCTTCAAAAAATGGATCGCTATTTCTCCCACTGATTTTTATAGAGTGAGAAAGTTAGGCCTGCGTCAAACCTGAAGTCTTTACTAAAATTAGCCCTGTAACTTAACGCTACATCCACTCCTTTGTTTTTCATCTCACCGATGTTTACCGGCTGCCTGCTTATATTGCCGTTACTTGTAGGGTCTAACTGCCTTTCATACAAAAGATCGGTTGTTTTACGATTATACACATCCACCACCAGATTTATGGTGTTATTAAATAAGGATGCATCCAAACCTACATTGGTGGTAGTTGACTGTTCCCACTTAATATTCGGATTACCAATTGAATTAAGCCTTAAACCGGGTGAAAAGCCTGTATTGCTGCCATCAATTGGGTAACCTGCATTGAATAAATCCGCGGAATAAGAGGTAAGAAAGCCAAAATCCCTGATATTATCATTACCGAGCGTTCCCCAGCCAACCCGTAATTTAAGGTCACTCAGCCAACTAATCTTATTACGCACAAATGATTCCTGGGATATGCGCCAGCCAGCACTAACAGAGGAGAAATTACCATACTTATTGGCAGGGCCAAAAGCATTGGAAGAACCATCCCTTCTGAATGAACCGCTTAACAGGTACTTATCTGCGTAGTTGTAATCTATCTTTGCGATTACAGGAGAGGTTTTTCTGTACCTGTATTCATAACTGTCTCCGCGGGGCGTTGTGTTCAAGCCA
>JBBJMD010000192.1:0-7133 GCA_037719925.1 Ferruginibacter sp. | reverse complement strand
GGGCATCATTCAATTCACTAGCGGCCCCTCCACCATTAACAGCCCAAAACCGCAAGGGTACACCTTTTCCATTTAAAAAGCTTTTACCGTCAGGAGATAATTTAATGAACCCGTTTTCGCCTGCAACACCTTCGTTAAGGTAGCGTAGATCAAGCCAGGCCTCACTAGTATACGCATCGGCCGGAGCGTTCACCACAAAATTTTGTGCATACGTTCGATCAAAAAATAGTAAACACAGAATCGCAACTGAAAAAATATTAAGTTGGTACTTTAGCATAATTAACCAATTTTTATAGAATGGGAGAGATAAACAAAATAACAACATCCCTATTGTAAACAATATTAACAAATTTTCGTTTACAAAAACTAGATAACCGGTAAAATCTTTTAATTTTATATTTCAATTAGAAATGGTTTATGAGCAACGGCAAACGGTTTGGCAACAAGCATGTGGTTATAACAGGCGCGGCACGTGGCATCGGGTTTGAAATCGCGAAACAATTCGGTGCCGAAGGCGCGGTGCTGTCGCTGATCGATTATCATAAAGAGAATTTAATAAAAGTCGCCGAACAGCTATCGAATGCAGGCGTGCTGGTGTATACCTACGCGATCGATGTTTCATCTCAAAAAGCCGTTATAGAAGCCATTAATAATGCAGATGGCATTAGCCCGATAGATATCTTGATCAATAATGCAGGCATCGCATATGAAACGCCTTTTTTGAAGATTGAAGAAAAGGAATGGAAACACATACTTGATATTAACCTTACGGGGATGTTCTTTGTAGCGCAAGCTGTTTGCCGCCTTATGGCTTCGCGAAAGCAAGGAGTGGTGGTGAACATGGGCAGCAAAAACGGGCTGGATGGCGAGTTTGGGTATGCACATTACAATGCTTCGAAAGGAGGCGTAATCATGCTTACGAAAACGATGGCACTGGAACTGGCGCACCTAAATATACGTGTAAATGCCGTTTGCCCCGGTTATATACAAACGCCGATGTCCATGGAAATTGATCCGCCGGAGTTTACTGAAAATTTTGTAAAACAATACATCCCATTGAACCGGCCTGGAAAAGTAGAGGAGATAGCACCACTGTTTCTGTTCTTAGCCAGCGAGGATAGCAGTTTTATGACCGGGCAGGTATTGATTGCCGATGGCGGCCAACTGGCCGGTCAAAAACCTGGCATCGAGCTCTTATCGAAGATCAATACCTGAATCGCGTGATGTTCAATAGCCATGCTATAGATTTTAATTGTGGTGTATGAGGTAAGTTGCGTAGTAAAAAGTTCGCATTAATGTACAGCCCCATAATTCAAATTATTTAAATGAAAGGATTCTTCTGTTTCATATTGTTGCTTTCAGTGTTGTGCGGATTGGCCCAAACAGTGACTACCCTCGACAATAACAACATTCTTAATATCAAATGGCATAATATCCCGCGGCTGTTAAACGGTGCAGCCGCTTCGCCAAATACAAAGCTAAGGCTTGCCGTACACCGTTCTGCCAACGATGTATCCTTGCTATATGTGTTACCAAATAATCAAAGTATTGCACCTTCTGAATTTGCAGGCGTATTTTTTGATGATATGCCGGGCTATAAACAAGGTGTAGCATTATGGCGGTATAAGCCCTGGAACAGCTGGACCAAACCCATGGCGATGCAGGCTGCTTCAAAAATGCCTGAAGATGATGTGCAATTTTATTACTGGCAATATGCAGATGGAGTATATGGTGCTGCTTTGCCTTTAAGTGGCAATGGCTTTAGAACAACCCTTGGCAGCAAGGGCTTGCAATGGGGCAGCAAAGCCGTAAGCTATGCGGCAACTAAAATTATGGACAGTATTCCTGCTATGGCTATTGCTTTTGGCAAGGACCCCTTCGAATTATTTGAGAGAATTTACAGCACCGCATTAAAGGCAATGGGCAAAGGTGAAAACCTTCGTGTAAAGAAAACATTCCCCGAACCGTTTAATTACATGGGCTGGTGTACCTGGAACGCATCCGAAAACGGCAATAAGCTGAATGAGAAGCTGCTGCTGCAAGCTGCAAAAAGTTTTTCTGATGGCAAGTTTCCTATCGGGTGGATGCTTGTAGATGATGGATGGTTTCAACAGAACGATAGAAGATTACAATCGTATTTGCCCGGTGAAAAACAATTTCCTTCAGGTTTTAAACCGATGATTGATAAACTGAAAAGCAAATACGGCATCAGGTACATGGGTGTTTGGCACGCCTTTAACGGACTTTGGAATGGCATTGACCCAAATGCTGCGCTGGGAAAGCATTTTGCACCAGCCTTATTCTCGTGGCAACAGAAAGAGCGCCCTGATAAAGACGATGCGGCAATAAAAACTTATCATTTCATTAAGCCTGACAGCGATTCACTAAATGTTTTTTATAGTACCTGGCACCGGTATCTCAAAGAAGAGGGCTTTGATTTTTTGAAAGTAGATAACCAGTCGGTTACAGAGAAAATGGCCGTTCATACATACCCGCTTTTTACCTTGTCAGACTCGATGCATAAGGTCTTCTACCGTTCTGTAAACAACTACTTTAATGGCGCCGTCATCAATTGTATGGACATGACGGCAGATGCCTATTTAAACTTTGGATCATCAGCCGTGGCCCGCGCAAGCGAAGACTATTTTCCGTACCAGCCTGGTGAAACATATAACCTGCAACGAGGCAATGCGGCAGCCCATGTGTTACAGGCTATTTATAATTCGATTTACTTTGGTCAAATGGTGTATCCTGATTTTGACCTGTTTCAATCGCATAATCCAAATGCTGTTTTTCATGCAATTGCCAGGGCTATCAACTGCGGCCCTATCTATATAACAGATAATATCGGGGAGCAAAAGTTTGCTGTATTACGTCCGCTGGTGTATGCGGATGGCAGAATTATAAAGAGTGCCACACCCCTGTTGCCTACAGAAGATTGTTTGTTCCAGGTGCAGGAGCCAAAACTATTCAAAGCCTCATCTATGGTGGCTAATGCCGGTTTGCTAGGTGTTTGGAACGCAGCCGATGCAAATGCTGTGGAAGGATATATAAAGCCTGGGGATGTGCGGGGTATAAAAGGCGAAAGCTTCGTTTTGTACGAGCACTTTTCACAAAGATTGCAAACGGCTAAACGCAGCAGCAGTTATCCGGTAAAACTCAATCGTATGGGCTACCAATTGTACTATGTTGTTGCTATAAAAAACGGGTTTGCCCCTTTAGGATTGACGGAAAAGTACAATGCACCTGCCACCATTTTGAAAGAAGTGTGGAATAAGAACAAAATAACTATTAGCTTAGGAGAAGGCGGATTATTTAAAGCATATAGTACAGAGCAGCCTACAAAGATTCTAGTAAATGGGAGAAGGATAAGAGATTATAACTATAAAAACAGGCAGCTTATTATAAATATTGCGCAACAAAAAAATCCGGTTATTACTATCTACTGGCGAAGGCAGCATCTCCCATAAAATTGATCCAAATGATATAGATTCAGCACGCCTGCTTTCAAACAATACAGAAACAATCTTACATTAAAAATCACCATTACTGCAAAGCCTGGTAAATTAAAACTTTTAACTGCCGGTTAAACTCTCCTCCAAAAGCATAAGGTAAAATATTGGTAAATAGCTGTAGTACAATATCGTTTTTGGGATCTATTAAATAGTCGCTGCAATAGGCACCACCCCAGCCATACGAACCCGGACTGGCCAGCTCAGCATAGGTAGATTGTTCACCAATAATTTCAAACCCAAGACCAAACTTGTCTTTCCTGTCCCAAACTTCTGAACTGCCAATATTATTACGGGTCATTAGCTCAATTGTTTTCTTTCCCAAAATTCGGTTGTTGTTAAATGTGCCTCCATTTAATAACATCTGGCAAAACTTTGCATAATCCAACGCTGTACTTACCATGCCGGCACCTGCAGTAAAATACGTTTGAGCGCCGGCTACAGGGTACAACCTAAATGTGTCATTTGGGCTAACGATAATCGGCCCGGTCTTTTTTTCTTTGCTATACAGTTCCACTAACCGCTCTTTTTTATCATTGGGTAAATAGAAATAGGTATCGTTCATACCCAACGGTGCCGTCACCCGTTCCCGTATAACGGCGTCTAATGGTTTGCCTGCAATTACTTCTACCAGCCGGCCTATAACATCAGTATTTAAACCATAAATAAATTCCTTTCCCGGGTCTGCTATCAACGGCCGCTTTGCCAACTTATTAATGACGTCTTCCAGTTTATCCGCATTCATTGAGTTTAGATAGGGTACATGGAATTCAGGACGGCCATCAAGGGGATGTCCGTAGGGAATACCAGCCGTGTGAGACAGCAGGTGACGAATAGTAATCTCAGATGCAGCGGCCCTCGTGGTGTATTTACCCGTCGCCGGATGAAGCGTATCATAGTTTACAAGAACCACCGGGCTTTTAAATGCAGGAATGTACTTGCTTATGGGCTCATCCAGTAAAAACTTTCCTTCCTCAAAAAAGGTCATCAAAGCAACCGAGGCAATCGCTTTTGTTTGCGAAGCAATGCGAAAGATGTCACTAGTTTTCGATGGCCTTCTTCTTTCAATATTGCTATAGCCAAAGGCTTTATGGTACACTATGTTGCCGCCCTTGGCTACAAATATTACCACATTCGGCACGTTGCCGGAATCAATAAACTGCTGCACCCAATGATCAATTCGTTTCAAACGTTCTGTGGAAAAACCTTTTGTGCCTGCATCGGCGGATGCTGTAAACTTTTGCGGTGTAGCAGCTTTTTGTGCAGTCATTAAAAATGGAAGCACGAGTAAAAGAACAAACTGGAAATATTTCATAAGCTAATTATCAATTTCAAATTAAATATACATTGGCTGATGGGCGACCGGAGCTAAAATTTTCCCTGCCGTCAACGATCGTTAAATGATTTTTTCGTTACCGCTTTATTCATCTTAATGGCAGCACTTATCTCATTGGACGTATTTCCCGATCAGTCTTTTGCCCTGATAGTAACATTATAATTTATTCCTTTCCTGAGAGTTTTCACTTTGTAAAAAAGGTTGTTTTGGTTTACAGTATCCACCACTTTTCCGTGTACCGATATTTCATAACACTTGATACCATAATTATCATTTGCAGCATTCCATGAAAGCATTGCAATATTACCCGGCTTATAAACCACAACCGGCTTACCTTGCAGGGATGGAGGCTCGATGTCATGCAAATTTTGCACAAGGGCGTAATACCATCGTTCCATCATAAAAAGCTGCCCCTTCTTATTTGGATGCACATAATCGTAGGTCATGGTGCCTTCAACCTTTGGGTCGTTGATGAAACCGGTTGCCATGTCGACGGGAATTACCGGCGATTGCCCGGTTTGCAACTTTATGCATAAGTCATCAACCTGTTTGTTTATCTTTTTCCAGCCTGTTATAAGCTTAGCAACAAAAACGACCACCGAAGGATTTTTATTTCTAAGCACCTGTATGATTGCCTCAGTGTTTTTACGTGCGGCAGCAACCAGCTCTGCTGTGCTATAACTGTCATTGGTGCCCATATGAATAAGTGCAATATCGGGTGTGTACCCTTTTTCCGCATCATTGATTCTGTCTGCAAATTTTGGCAAAGGGGCTCCTGTCCAACCAGATGAAGCACTGCCGTTCAAAAAATCGGCACTCGTAATACCGTAGTAAGCTTCGCTATCTCTATCAAACGATACACCATTCACTTCAAATTTCATGGTAAAGTTGCCTTCTCTTTCATCAAAAAAATAAGGATGAAAGCCAACCATATCCACTTTAAATCCGGCCCTCATTAATTTATCCCACAGCCACGGGCGATAGCTGAATTCATAACTGCTGTCTCCTTTCAACCCGATTTTACCCTGGGTGATTGAATTGCCGATGCACACAATCCTTAGTTGTGCACACGCCCTATAATGGGCAAAAGCGCATAAAATTAACAATAGAGAAATAAATAAATAAGGCTTTTTTGTCAACATTTTTTACTATTCAGCGTATGTTTATTTAAGTGGCTATACTTTGTAATGGCATTGAAGGTAATTTCATCTGTTGGTATTTTTGTAGCAATTTTTCAAAACTTTTTTTATTAAATCAAATTCATTCATCAACAAGGTTGTATATTTCACGTATCATATGTTAAGATGTAAAAAATTGCGATGCAATGGTTAGGTAAACTTTTTCAAAAGCGTATATCCTGGGAAAGTTCAACTTATTTCAACAGCCCAAATTCTGTTTGGCAGGCTTACTTAAAATAGACTCACAGGCATTTTACGATTGAATACACATCTCATGAAAATTTATAAAATCCCTGCTTTACATGCACTGTTCTGCATTGCCAGTACAATGCTATGTTTTGCATGTTGTTCCCAGTCTTCTCCGGTTTCCCGGCCTTCTAATTTGATTAAAGAAGAAAACAAAAGGGAAGGCACACGAGACTGGCTGATAAACGTTCCATTTGATACCTGCAGTTATCCCGACCACCAGTTTTGCCGGCGTAAACAGGTAGAAGGCTACTGTTCGCATACAAGTATTAAAGCGGGCGAACAGTTGAGCGTGTTCGTGAGCACCGATCCGGGATCGGATTATTCCCTGCACATTTATCGAATGGGTTATTATGGCGGCAAGGGCGGCCGGCTACTGAAATCGTACGAAAACCTAAAAGGCAGGCCGCAAATAGCGCCGGAAGCGGATAAAAAATCAAATTTTTTAGAATGCAAATGGGACACGGCCCTAACAGTAACGATACCTGGAGATTGGCTGAGTGGCGTGTATATAGGAAAGCTTACGGCGAAGAAAGACAACAGCCAGGCCTATATCGTTTTTATTGTAAAAGACGATCGAAAAACAGATTTCCTTTTTCAGTGTTCCGATCTTACCTGGCAGGCCTATAACCGTTGGCCGCAGTGGCACAGCCTGTACGATGAAGGCCAGCAACCATGGGTAAATACCAATGGCGCACGTATAAGTTTCGACAGGCCGTACAGCCTATATGTCAACGGCCTTCCGTCCGATTTTAACCCGTTGAGCAATGGCGGCGGCGAATTCCTTTTGTGGGAATATCCGTTGTCATTCTGGATGGAAAAAGAAGGCTATGATGTAAGTTATATTTCCAACACAGATAC
>JBBJMD010000050.1:0-22013 GCA_037719925.1 Ferruginibacter sp. | reverse complement strand
CGCCCAGCAAGCAGTTTACGAGTTGCATTCCCCTGCATACCCCCAATAAGGGAAGGCTTTTTTTCCGCGTTATTTCAAATACAGCCACCTCAAATTCATCCCTGTTTTCGTGGAATATTTCCGGCGCATTCGGGTAATCTGTAATGCTGCTACCATAATATTTTGGGTGCATATCTATGCCACCGGAAAGAACAATTCCATCAAAAGCCGGTATAGTTTCAAGGTCAGTTTCCCGGGGAGATAAGGCAATGATCTCGATTGGATCTTCGCCTTTAAGCCAGTTTACATAATTGCTATGCTTTTCGTCTGTGCCTGTATGAGTGACACCGATTTTAATGGGGGTTTGCATGATTATAATGCTGCGGAATATAGTTGTTTGAAATCGTTTCTTGTGACCGGCTTTGGATTATTTGGATGACAAAAATCAGCCAATGCGAGGTCGGCCAGGGTTTCAAGATGTATATCCTTAACACCGATATCTCTTAATTTTATGGGTAAGCCAATTCGCTGATTCAAATCAAATAAATGACTGACAACAGACTCCCCTGTAGTTACTGTTAATTCCATTGCCTGCGCCATCCTCTTGAATTCAAGTTCCATCCCGGGAGCATTACATTGCATTCCATAAGGCAGGTTCACTGCATTTGCCAGGCCATGATGTGTGTCTAACAGTGAAGATAACGGGTGTGCAAGGGAGTGCACCACGCCCAGTCCCTTTTGAAACGCTACTGCACCCATTAACGAAGCGATCATCATTTTGCTCCTTGATTCCAGGTCGGGCTTATTTACAGCATCACTAATGGATTGATTGATCAGGAAGATACCTTCCAAACCGATGCCTGCTGCCAATGGATGAAAGTTCTTCGAGATAAAGGCTTCCATGTTATGGGTCAGTGCATCCATACCTGTTGCGGCGGTAACAAAAGGGGGCAGGTCCATCGTCAGTAAAGGATCTGCAAAAACGATCCTGGCCAGCAGTTTCGGTGAAAACAAAATCCTTTTCCTGTGCGTATCATCATCTGAAATAATAGCACTCCTCCCAACTTCACTTCCTGTGCCACTGGTCGTTGGTACGGTAATAAAATAGGGAACCTCCTCCGTAACATACTGATCACCCCCGGTGAGGTCATCATAATCGAAAAGATCACGGTGATGATTGATGCGCAATGCAATTGCACGCCCAACATCCATTGCGGCCCCACCGCCGATGCCAATGATACAGTCCGTACCCGTTTGCTGATATACATCGCCGCCTTTCAGTACGTCACTTTTGACAGGGTTTTTATGGATATCTGAAAAGACTTCAACCGACATAGATCCTGCAGACAGGCTTTGCTTTATTTGTTTAAAAAATTCAAGGCCGTTTACGATGGGATCAGTGACCAGCAAAGGCCTTTTTAAACCATTTGCCACTAAGTGATGGGGTAATTCCTTTACGGCACCCGCGCCAAATCGGATCGTTGTTGGAAAATTAAATTGTCGTATCAAATTAAAATCGGTCATGAGTTTAAATTTGCCTGGTTATCCCCTTCCATTTCACCGGCCGATAATGCCTGAAATTGTTTTAAACCAGGAATAATTAAGATTTGATTAATGTTTGAATGGTATCGGGCACCCGAATTTTTTGTTGGTTTACATTGCTTACAATTACGAATTCACCTTAGCCCTCAATGATGCATCCTGACCTGCGCATTAAATTATTTCCAGGTATCTTTTTAATTCCCAATCGGTTACTACTTTTGAAAATTGCCTCCACTCCCACTCCCTGGTTGCGGCGAAATGATCAACAAATCCTGCCCCGAATAATTCATTTGCAATGGAAGATCCTTTCATCGCCATCGTAGCCTCCCGCAGGTCTTTTGGCAAGGTGCCGTTTTTCGTGTCTGCATAGCCGTTACCTATTGTGGCGGGTGTTTTTAATTTCAATTTATTTTTAATGCCATACAAACCAGATGCAAGACAGGCAGCCATTGCCAGGTATGGATTACTGTCGGAGCCTATCACCCTTGTCTCCAGCCGGGTTGACTGGCTGCAACCAGGCAAAGCGCGCAATGCGGTAGTCCTGTTGTCGATCGCCCAGGTAAGTGTGGTGGGAGCCCAGGCACCTTCTACCAGCCGTTTGTAACTATTTACGGTAGGCGCAAACATTGGCAGAATAAATGGCAGGCAGGCCAATTGCCCGGCCATATAACTTTCCATTAAAGCGCTCATACCGGTTGCCTTGTTTTTATCGTAAAAAAGGTTTCGCTTTTTGTCCGTTGACCATAGGCTCTGGTGCACGTGCCCGCTGCACCCTGGTAAATGCTCATTTGGCTTGGCCATGAAGGTGGCAATGACACCATGGTTGTGGGCTATTTGCTTTACGCCCGATTTAAATAAAACGGCTCTGTCGGCAGCTTCAAGTATTTCTGAATAAGCAATAGCCGCTTCATAAACGCCCGGCCCGGTTTCTGTATGGAGGCCTTCCAAAGGAACACCAAAGCGATTGAGCAGATCGTAAAGGTCATTAAAATAATCTTTTCTTTCCCCGGAACGCTGCAGGGAGTACCCGAACATGCCCTGTGTTATTGGCTTGATATCACGGAATTTGCCCGCATATAATTCAGCCGTATTATCTATAAGGTTGAACCATTCAAATTCCTGCGAAAAGTAGGCTGAGTAGCCGCTTTCTGTGGCCTGCCCGATTATTTTCCTTAACAGGCTACGCGGGCAAACCACCAGGTCGTTGCCGTTGGTATCCCTGAAATCGGCGAGAAAAAAAGGTATGTTGTTATCCCAGGGCACCTGCCTGAAAGTATTCAAATCGATCACCGCGTTAGCATCTGGATAGCCAGTATGCCAACCTGTATATTGATTATTATCGTAAGCTATATCACCTGCATCCCATCCAAACAATACGTTACAAAAGCCAAAGCCTTTTTCAACGATCGAAGTAAATTTCTCGAAACTGATTATTTTTCCGCGGAGAATGCCATCTATATCCGTAACTGCCAGCTTAACCTTTTCCGTATTTTGCTCTGTGAGCTGCTGCAATATTTTATCGCGTGATTTTTGTTGGCCCGGCATTTCTTTTACGTTTTACAATAAAATGAAACCAAATATAAGCAAGTGCCAGTATAGCAAAAAAGATGATTGCCAATTTAATATTGAGTGTGATCATTGCAACCATTGAAACAATTGCGATCAGCAGTGCAATTATTGGAAAGAACGGAAAGAAGGGTACACGAAAAGGACGTATCAAACCCGGTTCTTTTTTTCTTAAAACCAATACAGAAATCATTGCAAAAATATACAGCATGATCGCGCCAAAGCAGGCGATCGTAATGATATCACCAGTTTTACCGGTGAAAAGTGCGATGACCCCAATAAGCATGTTTAGCAACAGCGCATTAACGGGCGTGTTAAAACGCGGGTGTATCCTGCCAAAGATCACCGGAATACAACCTGTGTTGCCAAACTCGTATGTTGCCCGGCTGGCCGCCAGTATCAGCCCATGAAAAGAAGCCACCAAACCCATTAAACCAATCGTTATGAGCAAATGGTACAACCATCCGTTACTGCCGGTGATCTGGGAAAGGGCAAGTGGCAGTGGTGAATCTGAAGCGGCAGCACCGGGTGTAGGGTAAACAACTTTTTCCCAGCCGCCGACACCGACTGAGGAAATAAAAACCAATGCACATAAAATGACCAGCGTGAGTAAGGCTGAACCGAAACCCCGGAGTACGTTTCGCTGGGGATTTATTGTTTCTTCCGCTACATTGGCCACGCCTTCCAAACCAAGGAAAAACCAGATGGCAAAAGGAGTGGCTGCCCATACGCCCTTCCAGCCATGGGGAAACGCGTTCTGTGTCATATTGCTCCATTGAAAATGCGGCAGAGTGACGGCGCTGAAAAAGAGTTCGAATACAGCAAAAGCGGTGATGACCAGTTCGAACGTGGCGGCCGCTTTTACACCGGAAATATTCAATGCGGTAAAAAGCACATAGGCAGTTATGGCTATTGCGGTAACGGAGAATTGGGGGAAAAAAATATGAAAATAAGCACCAATCGCTGCGGCTATGGCGGGAGGCGCAAAGACGAATTCAATGATCTGTGCCATTCCTGCGATAAAGCCAACGTCTTTCCCGATCGCCCTTGTAGCATAATCAAATACGCCACCAGCTTTTGGTATTGCGCAGGCCAGTTCTGTGTAGGAAAATGTAAAAGTTATATAAAGAATAATGATAAAGAATGTTGCGATCGCCAGGCCCAGGGTACCCCCTTCTGGAAGTCCAAGGTTCCAGCCGAAATACATTCCTGATATTACATAACCCACGCCGAGGCCCCATAGCATCACTGGCCCAAGTGTCTTTTTGAGTTGAGTTGATGCAGCAGAATTTTGCACAATGATTTTTTGAGCCATAATTTATAGGAAATACACTAAGATCAGGAATTGGTACGGATTATCTGTAACCGGCTTACCACTAATTCAATTAGCTTCCTCCCTAAAGATACTCATCTAAGTGTTTACGATAAAATTGAAACAGGCAGAAATTTATAATACTGGCAGCGCAGGATTGAGGTAGGCAATTACAATAAATATCAAACATAAATTATTATTTCAAACTATAAGAATTGAAAGTTCGTGCTTCAGCCACCAAGAATGTTGATTGTACCAGTGAAGTGGGGGTTAAGGCCTGCTGATCAAGAAAGGAAGGTTATAGAATGAAATAAATTTTCAAAATGAATTTTTGAATAAGGCTGGATTATGGGTTAAAAGATCAGTATCAATTTTTACGAATAAAAATTACAATTGCATTTTTTTAAGCATCTCCACCGCATGATTGGCCGCTCGTGCAGTTAAGGCCATGTAGGTAAGTGAGGGATTTTGTGTTGAAGTCGACGTCATGCAGGAGCCATCGGACACAAAGACATTTTTACAGAGGTGCAACTGGTTCCATGCATTTAACAAAGACGTTTTTGGATCTTTCCCCATCCTTACTCCGCCCATTTCGTGAATATCTAGGCCAGGTGCTTGCTTACTGTCGGAGGTCTCAATATCGGTAAACCCTGCTTTTGTGTACATTTCGGTGTATTGCTCAAAAAAATCGTGGATCATTTTTTCATCATTGTCATCATAGCCAATGTTGATCTTTAACAGCGGTATCCCCCATTCATCTTTTTGATCTTTATCAAGTGCAACGTAATTTGTTTCTTTTGGAATGGTTTCGCCCATGAATTGTGAACCAATCTGCCATGGAGTTAATTGAGGCGGCGCTAACAGCATATTCTTAAGGCCTTCGCCAAAACCTTCTTCTTTATTATAAGAATAGCGGCCTGCATCAAAAGTCGTCGCATAGCCACGAAGGAAATCTGTTTCCTGTTTACGCACATTTCTAAAACGTGGAATGTATGCCCCGGAAGCCCGGTCTTTTTCGGTGGTGGAATCCAGCATGCCATCATACTTTGCACGTATCCTTGCCCGGTAGTTATGGAATGCCGCATATTTTCCCAGCAGGCCGTTATCATTACCTAACCCGTTCGGAAAACGTTTTGATGTGGAATTTAGAAGGATAAGGTTTGAATTCAGATTGCCGGCGTTAACAAATATCACCGATGCAAAAAATTCTGTGGCTTGTTTGGTATTGGCATCGATCACCTTAACACCGGTTACTTTACCCTTCTTGTCGTCGTAAATAATGGAATGAACAACCGAATGTGGGCGGAGCGTGAGGTTGCCTGTTTTTGCTGCCCAGGGAATGGTAGTGGAATTAGCGTTGAAATACCCGCCCAATGGACAACCTCGCTGGCAAAGGTTCCTTGCCTGGCATAACCCCCTCCCCTGTTGTATATGAATGGGTTCAGGTTTTGTGAGGTGCGCGCAGCGTGCAAAAATAACATGCCGGTCTTTGTAATTTGAAGCAACCGTTTTCTTGAAATGGTTCTCTACGCATGTTAGTTCCCAGGGCGGTAAAAATTCACCGTCCGGCAGCTCCTCCAATCCATCTTTATTACCGCTGATGCCAGCAAATTTTTCTACGTAACTGTACCAGGGCGCAAGATCCTTGTAACGTATCGGCCAGTCAACCGCATAGCCGTCACGTGCGGGGCCTTCGAAATCAAAGTTGCTCCACCGCTGGGTTTGCCGGGCCCACATGATACTTTTGCCCCCTACCTGGTAGCCCCGGATCCAGTCGTAAGGCTTTTCCTGGATATAAGGATGTTCCTTATCCTTTACAAAAAAATGCATGGCATCTTCCCTGAAAGCATAACAACGGCTGATGATGGGGTTTTCTTTTGTTATTTCATATGGCACCTGGCCGCGGTGTTTGAATTCCCACGGAAGCATGTTGGTGGTGGGATAATCTATATTATGTTTTACATCCCGGCCACGCTCTAGCAATAAGGTCTTCAATCCTTTTTCACAAAATTCCTTTGCTGCCCATCCGCCGCTCATACCGCTTCCGATCACGATAGCATCGAAAGTATTATTATTGTCGCCCATATAATTTTTTTTGAACTAATGTAAAAGTACCTGGCCATTCAAAACCCTTATCAGCAAAAATATTTCTATAGAAATTTTATTTTACCGGCGCCAAACGCTACCCGGGATTGCATGAAGTTGAACAGGATGTATCATTCGCCCCGGTTTCAACGTAATTCTTTAGGCTGTTGATCTAGGCCTTCTTTACGGGTACACAGCCTTTAAAATCTCCTCCGGGAATGATATTATATTTAAGGATACCTGTCATATATTCCCGGGATGAAGTAAAGGCCTGGACGGTGTGCCTTTTGGCCGTTTCGTAAAAGAAAATTACTTCTTCCGGGATATCTTTTTTGCTTTCTAGTGCTGTCAGCCATTCTTTTTTCTGAACAGGAGAACAGGATATAAAAGAGTTGCCGTATTTGTTTTTGACCTGTTTGTCAAATTCTTTCAACCCATTTGTAAATTTTTTTTGACGTTCAGGTTCATAACAATCATCTACCATGAGCAGGGTGAATTCATGAGCATTTACATCGGCTGCGCCAATAAAATTCGTTTTGGGTATGATGGTCTCTGTTAACTGGCTGAGCATATTTCCCTCACAGCCAGCAAGAGAAAAGTTTTTTAATTTTATTACCGTATCATCCTTGCCGCTGCAGCCAGGAAACACGGCAGCGCCTATCGAGAGGATCACCATACTATTAATCGCGTTTCGCCTGTTCATGTTAACCTTTTATATGTGAATTTAAATAAAAGCGGGCAATTAATAGCCAGCGATATAATTCCTGGCTATTTTATTTTTTTAAGATATTCCATATTATGCTTCATACTTTCGAATGGGCTGCTGCTATATTCTTCCTGTTCGATAAAATAATATTTCAACCCGGATGTACCGCTGTTATCGAACATTTTTTTAATATCAAGCCCGCCTTTCCCAAACTCAGTACTTTGTTTTTTTACCATGTCCATATCCTTTAGGTGCCACAGGAGAAAACGCCCCGGATAACGTGAAAAGTAATCTAACGGGCCTTTACCTGCAACAATGGCCCAACCGATATCCATCTCCATAAATACCACATTCGGATCTGTATTTTCTAATAATACATCATATAAAACTTTGCCGCTCTCCTGTTCGAATTCGTATTCGTGGTTATGGTAGCCGAATTTTAGATTCAATGTTTTACAAGCCTCTCCTGCTTTGTTAAAAGCCTCAGCCACTTTTTTATAATTGTCCACCGTTTGCCCATTGGTGGGTAGCGAGGAACAAACCAGGTATTCCTGTCCGGATATTACGGCCTCCTCCATTGTTTGCTGCCAATTATCATCCAGGTGAGCATGGCCGCTGCGGAGTGTCATGCCAAGTCCCGAGCAGATATTTTTCATTTCCGCGGGTTTAAAACCATAGTAATGTCCTTTTTCGCTGCGTGCAGATTCAATTTGTTTGATACCAAGGGCAGCCAGTTTTTTTAAAGTGCCCGCAGCATCCGCAAGCATTTGTTTTCTTACTGTGTATAATTGAATACCGGGATTATCAGTATTGTTTGCAGCCATATCAAAGGAACTCAATAGGGCTGAGCCGATGGTAAGGGCTCCTGTATTTTTTAAAAAATTTCTTCTTGTATACATAAATATTATTAAAAATTATTTAACCTGGTTTCAAACATTGCCCGCTATTATTTTATTTCTCTTATTTCTTTTGCAGCCAATTATTATCATTTAACCAATCGGTCATTCTTTGGGGCCATGTTTTGACACTGTTTAATTTAGACTTTGTACCCATATTAAATGCATGGCTGCCTTGTGCAAGCAGGTGCATTTCAACGGGCACTTTTGAGCTCCGGTGCATCTGAACCAGTTTAATGATTGGCTCGGAACAACATTCGTCGTCATTGGCCGCTAATAGAAATGTGGGCGGAGCCCCCGCAGGCACGGAGTCCGGAACAGCCAACGGACCAGGATAGATCAATACCTGGAAGGCAGGTCTTGCGCTTAACTCATCGATGGCGTCCCCATTATTAATATTTTTATCGTGGTATTTATAGGAAACCCACCCAGCTACTTCACCGCCGGCTGAAAAGCCCATTACACCTATCCTTGCGGTATCAACCCCGTAATCATTTGCGATACTGCGGACAAGCCGCATGGCACGAAAAACATCCTGAGCCGGGTGTTGTTGCGCGTAAGGTGAATTTTTCATGCGGAACAACCTGTACTTTAAAACAAAAGCAGTTACGCCAATACCGTTAAGATATTTTGCCGGAGCCACGCCTTCGCTGTTAAAAACAATATTCAGAAAACCACCACCCGGACAAATTACTACGGCCGCACCGGTTGCTGTTTCTTTGGGAGCGGGAAATACAGTGACAGAAGGATTGTTAATGGTATTTACCCACCAGTCTTTTGACTGCTCAGGTTCATTCTTTTTATTTTCAAATCCCGGGGCTCCATTTTTCCATAAAGGGATCACAATACTATCCTGTGCATTAACAGTTATAGTAAGAAAAATTATCAGCGTAAAAAATAAATATTGCCTGCATCCGGGAAATTTGCTGATCATTTAAGAAGTATTATTAATTAGTAAAGGTGCAATTTCGTTAGCGTGCCGGTGAGTAGTCAATTCCCTTATGATTTCTTATTCAATATAGCACATCGCCTTTGATAAGATAAAAATACACAAGATAAAGGTAGCAATGTAATATAAACGATTAAAAAAGTACCAGGATTTTTATTATGCCTGATTTTTATTTCTATTAACAAAAAGCCTTTTATAAATCGGTGATTAAATTGGGGTATAAAAGGAAAGCCTGCATTATATTACCGCAAAAGTCATAATATGAACAAAATATCACGCCGCAGATTTTTAGGTAATAGTTCTAAAGCGTTCTTGGCAGGAACCGCTATATTTGCTCCGGGCAATTCAAAAACAAAGCAAATGAATAAAATTTTTATCCACCATGTTTATTTCTGGCTGAAAAATTCCGGGAATATGGAAGACCGCAACAAACTGGTAGCGGGTCTTCAAAAGCTTTCTAAAGCTTCGAGTATTAAAGAATTTCATATCGGTAAACCCGCTAACACGAGCCGGGAAGTGATCGACAGTTCTTACGCGGTGTCGTGGATGTTGATCTTTGCAAATGATGAAGACCAGGACGTATACCAGACAGACCCCATCCATTTAAAATTTATTGAAGAATGTTCGCAGTTGTGGTCGTAAGTGGTTGTGTATGATGCTGTTGATGCGTAATTAATCCTGGAAGCACGCCCTTTTGAACTGAGATTTCAAACTAGACTAATGGTATATTTTTTTTCCAAAATCAGGCTTGCCTGTTTCGTTGCCGCTTTTTCCTTACTGGAAGGGAGCACACAACAAAAAACAGAGCTTTTTAAGCGTGACAAAAAAAACGAATGGCATCTATACACTTCAAGAGCTGGTAAGAATAATGATCCCCAAAAAGTATTTCAGTTTGAAGAAGATGTATCCATGTTTCTGGCGAGGATTTCGGCTACATTGTAACTGAAAAAACCTACTGTGAATTTAAACTAACACTTGAATTTAAATGGGGTGAAAAAAAGTTTCCCCCAAGGGAAAATGCAAAAAGAGACGGCGGTATATTATACCATGTGGATTTTTACAACGGTGATAAAATATGGCCAAGATCATTGGAATACCAGATACAGGAAGGCGATTGCGGCGACTTCTGGATGACCGGCAGCACTACTATTATGCACCATGACAAACTAACAACGCTTCAGAAAGGTGCTTTTAATGTCGTAAAAACAAAAAACGCGGAAAGGCCAAATGGGCAATGGAACCAAGCATCTGTAATTGTAAAGGATGGAAAGATAATACATCATTTAAACGGTGAGATAGTGAATACCGGAGCGCTGGGCAACACAAAGGAAGGTAAAATTCTATTGCAGTCGGAAGGAGCTGAAATCTATTAACGTAATGTAGAGGTGGAAATGTTTAATTAAATGGAGAATGTTGTTTATAGAAAATGTGATACCGGAAAAACAAGATTGATTACTAAGGTTTATGCGTCTATGCTTGTTAACGTTTTAGCGAAGGATTTCTTTTGAATGTAGAATTGAAGTTATGGAATCACAAACGATAACGCAAACCCGATTTAACGCTTATTAATTACAATTTCGATAATTACTTTATCCCTATTTATTTTTTGCTTTAGCCCTCAATATTTCCCTTGTCTTAATCCCGGACTCTTTGAGGTCTGCTGGTTTCCAACCGCCGTAATCGGATGCTGATTTGTTCAGTACCGAACAAGTTTCATCCTTATCCGAAACCGACCAGGTGATCCAGCTCAGTTTATTCGCCTCCATCCAGCTGATCCATTTATTCCATTCCGGGTAATCAATGGCGCCATTACCGGTAGCCTGCATTCCTGCAGATTCTGAAATAAAGATCGGAAGCCCCTTTGCTATTGCTGCATCGGTTTTATCCCTTAACAATTGCTTGTGTGTGGCCGCATAGAAATGTACAGTGTACATTAGATTACTATAACCCGTAATAGGATCTTCTGCCGGCAAATTTATATCCTGGTCCCAATGCGGGCTGCCCACTAAAATTAAATTGGTAGAATCTATAGCTCGGATAGTTGCTATAATTTCAGTGGAATAACTTTTTACTTCCTCCCATGTTTCATAATCAGGCTCATTAAATATCTCGTAAATTATGTTGGGATGTTTACCGTATTCAGCCGCCATTTGTTTGAAAAATAATTTAGCTTCATCGAGGTTGATATTGTGGCTATGCCAGTCAATGATAACGTAAATACCTTCATCAATGGCTGTTTCCACAACGGTTCTGATCAATGTCATACTTTTGGCAGAATCCTTTAGGTAGCCCATCTCCGGTTCTACTCCCAGCGCGGCCCTTACCACATTGCACTTCCAGTCTTTGTGCAGCCACCTTACAGCAGCAGCCGTATAAAACCGGGGATGAAAATTACTCCATCCAAAACTCATTCCATTCAAAACAACAGGCTTGTTATTTTGATCAGTTAACTGTGTTCCCTGAACTTTCAGGGCGCCGTGTAATTTTACGGGCTGTGCCTTACCGTAATAAAAGGCATAAAAAAAGACAATAACGATAGAAAATATTTTCATTAGAATGATTTTAAAAATTACTTGCTTGAGCGGTTATTGTTTTTAGAGCCGATGGTTGCAAAACACTGGTCCCATAAAAAATACCAATCACTCAATATCCCCCAATAATCACTGAATTTGGACAAAAATATTTTTATTACAAGTATTTTAAAAGAAATTAACAATTTGAAAAAACTCCCTTAAGGAGACGTGATCCTGTATGCGCAGATAATTACTGGTATATATTTTTCAGGTCATTTTCAAATAGCGTAAATTTATTTTGATAAAACTTTAAAAAGTCCGCTTCACTTACGTGGCCAGGATACGGCGCATAATAGTGCGTTGCACTCCTGGCATCGTTCCGCCATACCAGTACATAAGAGAGCCTCAGGTTTTGGGACTGAAGGGTCTTTAATAAAGTGCCCGTCCACCATTCCGTATTGGGTATTGATTCTAATCCCGTTTCAGTAAATGCCGCAACTTTATTAGTTTTTACAGCATAGTCTGAAACGATCTTCAACTTCCTTGTTCCCGCTTCAAGATTGTATCTTCCATCCCTCCCAAAGTCGGCATAGTCATCCATGCCCACAATATCTACCCACTCATTACCAGGAAACCGTTCAAGGTACTGGGCTTCAGAATTGAATATGCAATCCGGTGAAAAAGCATAAATCAAATTATGTACCTGCAGGCTATCCCTCAGGTAAGCTACCGTAAATTTCCAAAGCGACATAAACTCTTCCGTTGTGCAGTGGGATTTGCCCCACCAGAACCAATCGCCATCAAATTCATGATAGGGCCTGAATATCATGGGCACCATTTTACCATCATTCCCTTTGATCGTTTTTACAAAACCGCCAATTGTTCCGAGAATATCCTTATACTTTTGATGCTGAATCCCGCCGGGAACAATATATTTTACGGCAGGTAATGAGACAGAATCCTTCCAGTAAAAGCCCCCGGGGGAAACAGGGTTGGAAAAATGCCAGGCAACCGTAATAACGCCTCCCCTGTTATAAGTAGCGGAAATGTTTTGTCTTAAAGCGATTTTTTCTTTTTCGATCATGCTATCTGGCCGACCTGAAAGTCCACTGAAATCTACACCAATCACGGCTGGATGCGAGCCCGTAACTGATTTCACATCAGACCTGTCCTTATCCCCGGACCAGCCGTGCCCGTATTCCGTTGCATGCTGGTGTCCGAAAAGTATTTGCTTTTTGGAAAGGTTGTAAAGATTGCGGTACAAGGCATGCGTTTCAGTAGTTGCCTTTGCATCGATCAGCCGGGGGCTATCCTGGGAAAATAAAAACGCTGGTATGGTGAAAGGGATCAAAAGAAAAATTAGTATGTTTTTCATTGCTTTATGTTGAAATATTGTAAGTGTCTTTTTTCTGAATATGTTTTTTGAGAGGCTTCCGGACCTCACTCCCCCACCCTCTCTAAAGCAGAGGGAGCCAAACACTGCTTATGGAATATTGTTTACTATATAGCCGCATACTGTTCATTTACTTTGGTCAAATATCATTGACTATCGTAATTCCCGATAGTTTCTATCCGCTTTATTATTTCAAGGCATGCCCTGGTATTGTGATAAGGACATTTCCAAAAACCTACCTTATCCTGTCCCTTCATTGCAGTACCGTCCCCGCTTATTCCCCAATGCCATTCACCGTGAGTTTTATCTTGTATGAATTCCCTGATGAACTGCCACGATTCAATGGAACGGTGCAGGTATGACTCATCTTTTGTTAACTGCCAATGATTAAAAAAGCCAACCATTGCTTCCGCCTGTACCCACCAATGCTTTTCTTTAACCACGTGTTGATTGGCTGGGTCATACTCGTACCATAAAGCTCCATCTACGTCGAGCCCTTTTGTTGCAACAGCTAATTTAACCGAAAGTTTGTTAACATCAATAATTAATGACGGAGCGTTTACTGCTTCGGCGGCTTCGGGTAATAACCAGGCTGCTTCAATATCATGGCCATAAGAAATAATACCCGGTTTGCCATTCCAATATTCATCAAAAAAAAGTACCAGGTGCCCGGTGTCAGGATCCACAAAATGATCCTTAAAATTTTTGAGCAGGTTTTTAATCTGCGTTTTTAATTTATTATCGGGCCAGATACGATAAAGCGCTGTATAAGCTTCCAAAATGTGCAAATGCGTATTCATCGTTTTCTTTGCATTTACGTCCTTGTCACTTAACCGCTGGTCTTCAAGTGGTTTCCATTCCCGGGTGAAGGCTTCCAGGTAACCTGTATTTGCAGCATCGAAACTATGTGTTTCGATCTGTCGGAAGAGATCCTGCGCGACGCTTTTTGCTCTTTCGTTATTGCTTATTTCGAAGTAGGCGCTGCATCCGTAAATAGCAAATGCCAGTGCGTAGATCTGCTTTTTTGTTTCAAGGGGCTTTCCCTGGGCAGTGAGGGACCAATAAACGCCACCATATTCTTTATCAATAAAATTGGATACAAAATAGTTGAACGCAATTCTTGCAAGATGAAGGTGATCGGGCTTATTGGTTTTTTTATAAGCGGCAGAAAACGACCACAATATCCTTGCATTGAGGACAGCGCCTTTTGGGGCTGAAATGTCCGGTACATTATTTTCATCAATACGCCCTACAAATCCCCCGTGAACAGGGTCGTGGGTGTTGTGCATCCAATAATCCAGGATTTCGCCTAATGCGGTGTGGACTTCGTTATGATATACCGTTAGTAAAGTGGTATTGTGCAGCGTTACTGCCTCTTCCTGGTGGTTTATACTTTTCACGCGATCGAAAAAGTTATGGATTATTATGTATTGATAATTCTTTCCTCCCGGACGGTTTGCCTTTTCAGCAGGTGATCTTCGTTTTGCCGCACCATTTGAAAAATTGTCTGAACAGACGAAGCAGAACGCAAGCCATCCTGGGGGGTATTGATCACATAGTCTGTCAACTTTTCAATGGAACTGGTGGCTACATGCAACCTTGTATCTGAAGATGCATAATATATAAATACGGTACCATCATCATCGGCGATCCATCCATTACTGAATACAACATTAGACACGTCACCTATCCTTTCTTCACCTTCAGGAGCCAGAAAATACCCACCGGGTTTATTTGTGACCCTGGTAATATCATTGAGATCGGTCATAAAAAGGTATAAGGTGTAACGCAGCCCTGCCGCAGTATTCCTAACGCCATGTGCGAGGTGGAGCCAGCCGTGCTTCGTTTTAAGAGGCGCCGGCCCCAAACCATTTTTCATTTCGTAAATTGTATGGTACACACGGTTATCAATGACCATCTCTTTTTCAATTACAGCATTGGTAATATCTTTCGCCAAACCAAAGCCAATCCCCCCACCTTTTCCCGCTTCTATAAAACTGTCCTGCGGCCTGGTATAAAAAGCATAGTGCCCGTTTACAAATTCCGGATGCAATACCACGTTCCTTTGCTGCGCAGAGGGTGTTTTTAAATCAGGCAGGCGCTCCCAGTCCAGCATATTCTTTGTTCTGGCAATACCGCATTGCGCTATGGCCGAAGAATGATCACCGGGAAGGGCATGAGGATCTTTTCTTTCTGTACAAAATAGCCCGTAGATCCAGCCATCCTCATGGCGGGTCAACCGCATATCATAAATGTTGGTATCGGGAACCGCGGTTTCGGGCATTAATAATGGATATTCCCAGAATTGAAAATTGTCAATACCGTTATAACTATCCGCCACTGCAAAAAAGCTTTTGCGGTCAACGCCTTCCACTCTTGCTACCAGTGCATATTTCCCGTTCCATTTAATGGCTCCTGCATTCAGGGTGGCATTGATGCCGAACCTTTCCATTAAAAATGGGTTCCTCGCCGGGTCGAGGTCGTAGCGCCATGTTAAGGGGGTATGCATTGCCGTTAGTACAGCGTTGCGGTATCGGGTGTATACGCCATTGCTTTCCGGCGCCTTTTCATTTTTTTTAATCGAAAGCGCCTGGTGCTGTTCCCCCAGGAATGCCAGCCTTTTTTTAAAATTTTCTTCCATAAAAAATTATATTAGTCTTCCAGTTTGTTCCACCATGTTCTTTTCAAAATAAAAATGATTACGATTATAGCTCCAATGGTGATCCATAATGGTGTTTGCATTCTTAAAATAAAATACATAGGCAGGAGGGTAAAACATAATTGACCGATGATACCTATTACGACGTTGAACATATCCAGTTTAAACCTTCTATTTCCTACAAATGCAGGATCCTCCATTACTACCTTTTCATGCACAGGTTTCCAAAATCCCCATGGCCTTACATTTTTATAAAATGACACCAGTACCGCTTCATTGGTTGGCGGAGCAGATACGGTGCCTATAAAACACCCCGCCAGTGAGAGCAGGAATAACAGTGGCCACCAGTAAAGCGGCAATGACTCTGTTATATAATTGTGCCGGATGCCCCATTCAATTGCGCCCGGCATCAGTAGAGCTCCTGCTACACCTACTGCCATACCCCAGAAAAAGCCATTGGCATTAAACCGCCACCAGTACCATTTCAGGCAGTTAGCCGCTACGTAACCGCCATATAATCCCCCTACGATCCACTGCAGGATCTCATTTACATCGTTTGCCAGGAATCCAAAAAAAATACCTACGGCTACTACGATCACCCCAACAATATAATTGAGGATAATCAGTCTGCCGGTACTGGCATTCGGGTTTACGTATTTGAGATAGATATCATTCGTAATATAAGCCTGCGCGGCATTGAGCGTTCCACTGAAGGTGCCCATAAATGCCCCTAATAACCCTGTTAATACGATCCCCATAATCCCTACCGGTAAAAAATTATTAACAGTAGCGGGCAGGATGCGTTCAAAGTCAGTAACCCCATCGGGGCCTTTTAAATACAATTGATCATAGTATAAAAGTGCCAGGACAGTAAGTCCGGTGATCATGGAATAACGAACGGGCAATAATATAATACTAACGAATCCGGTCATTTTGCTTGCCTCTTTTGGACTGCGGGTACTTAACACTTTCTGCATATCATAGTTGGGTGCCGGGCCTGCCAAAGATGCAAACACTCCTTTTAATAACATCATCATGAAGAATAAGCCAAACAGGCTATAACCATCATCTGCAATTTTTTTATTGGCAGCAGCTGCAATCCGGCTCCAGTCAAGATTGAGGCGCCAACTGAAGAAAGGGTCGCTCCAACCTTCCGGAACGCGTAGTTTGTGCCCATCGAGGTGTTGCATCGCGATCACCGCTATTGCTATACATCCCACCGTCATGATCGCGTATTTGATCACATCGCCCAATACAATACTGTACATACCTCCCAGTATGGAATAAAACATCGCGAACAGCGTAAAAACGATACCATAAAAATGAGGTACATATTTATCAGCGACTTCGAAGGGAACATATGCTTTCACCACATCCCATGGAATAAATATCTGCATGAATTTTCCCAATCCGACAAATCCATAGGCTAAAAATCCAAGACAACTGATTAATGCGAAAGCTATCACTATGATATGCGAACCTTTAACTCCCTGGCCGGTTAATCCAAACCTTGTGTGTAACCACTCGGCACCTGTGTTGGCATTGCTCCTGCGCAACCATTTGCTAAGGAACATCATCATAAAAACCTGGTTAAATACGGGCCATAGCCAGGGGATCCAGATACTTTTAAGGCCGTAAACAAAACATAACGCTACCATCCACATGGTGCCACTAATGTCGAACATGTCCGAAGCATCACTTAGACCGAGCATATACCATGGCAGTGTTTTTCCACCCATGAGATAGCTGTCTTTATTCTGTCTTGCTTTTTTCCTCATCCAAAACCCGATAAAGATCATTGTACCAAGATAGGTTACCAGGATCAGGACGTCAATCAGGTGTACTTTCATATGCATTGAGCAGGCTTGCCATGTTTTGATATGCGTTGATCGTTGAAATTACCCGATTGGATGCAAAAACGCAAACTCTCTTTGAATAGTCCCGGGACCAGTTATATTTTTTGTCCCTTGGTTTAACATAATCGATTTTTTAGTAGCGCTGTTTAACTGAATTGAAGATTCAGGCAATCAGGCAAAATTAAACGGTTGCCTTGCCTGTTTACTAATACTCATTTATCTCATGTTTGTTCTATTTGAATGCCCATTAAGGAATCCAATAGGTAATTGGAGGAACTTAGCTAATCAAGCAGAGTTTGAGGTGACCACCTGCGAACAAATCTATACCGCTAAAATACAGCCACGTCATCAGGTTAATCTCTTGTTTTTTTGTATTCTTATTTATTCTTTTATAACCCTCTTGGAATTAAGAGCTGTTTACTATCACCATTTTTGTTGATCTGTTCAGGTAAGATTCTGTATTTCAATTTCACATTCTTTTATTTTTCATCGTATATATTTATACATTTTACTTTCAGCTTTAATGGGAAAAAGTAAGCGTTTCTTCCATTGGTTAGATAGGCCTGGTATTTTTTCTTCGGTTTTCTTGCAATTCCCATTCTTGAAGAAGCGGGTATTGCGGGGTCTTTTTCCCTTTTGCAGATATCCTTTATAATAGTCCTGGTAAACCCATGACATTTTTTTTCACATCAAATCTGATGATTAATGAACGCAGGTATTTTACATTCCCCGAAATAAATCATTGGCCTGTTGGAGAAAATCTGCCCTATGTCGGCAATAGTTTTACAATTGTTGGGTTGCTTCAGCGGCATAAAACTTCAACTAAAATAAATTAAGCGTATGTTAACTTTTTTATTCATTGACATTCTTGTACATCGGTTTTGCACTGATGAATGAATAAAGAATTAATCGTGTAGAATTAATGGTCAGGTAATACTTATTTATCTCTTATTTGTTTTATATAAATTTTCCACTTTGAAACATTAAACCAAATATTTGCCAGATCTAATGTTGAATGCTGAAAATCTCGGATTGAAAATACCAAACACTTGTAATACTTTTTTAGTTATTAGTTAGTATTTTCACATCTATAGAGTAGAATGCATAAACAGTTTTATGACGAATAAGAATATTGTAAGGGAGATTACCCCTTTAACTCAAAATGATTGTTTTACTATTTTCTCCAGGATAAAAAAAGAATTCAATTTTCCCTTACATTATCATGAGGAATTTGAATTGAACCTGATCCTTAATGCAAGTGGTGCCAAACGTATTATAGGTGATCATATAGACCAGATCGATGACCTGGAGTTAGTCTTAATTGGGCCTAACTTATCGCATGCCTGGTTTACGCATCAATGTAAAACAAACGTTATCAAAGAAGTAACCATTCAATGGCACAAAGATTTGCTGGATGAAAAATTATTGCGGAGAAATCAATTGAGCTTTATCCGTAAGATGTTCGATCTTTCTTTGAGAGGTATTTTATTTTCCCAGGAAACCATTCAAAAAATTTACCCACGCATACTTTCACTTGATAAGGAAAGTGGCTTCGATTCTGTGATGTCGCTCATTGATATTTTTCACGACCTTTCTACCTCCCGCAACATGCGGACTTTGTCAGAGACTAGCTTCAACAGTGATTTCGTACTTAATTTCAACAGCAGGCGGATTGAAAAGGCGTTTGAATACATGAATAAGAATTATGACAAGCAAATTACTTTAGGAGATATCGCAAAGCTTGTAAATATGACGGAGGTCTCGTTCAGCAGGTTTATTAAAAAGCGAACAGGAATTACCTTCATTGATAGTTTAAATGAGATAAGACTTGGGCATGCCTCCCGAATATTGATTGACACTACCAATTCAATTGCGGAAATATCCTATAGTTGTGGTTACAATAATATCTCTAATTTTAACCGGCTCTTTAAAAAGAAGAAAGGTTGTACCCCCAAAGAATTCCGGGTGAATTTTTCGGGTACCCGCACATTTATATAATATACCAAACATATTAGATTTTATAAATGAGTAAATAAGAAGGAATATTCCCGCTCAATGATATTATAACCTGTAGTTGTTATTACTGGGAGCTAGTCATTGAATTCTTTTATTTCAAGCGTAAAATAAAAACAGCATAATCGGTTCTAGCCCAAATTTAAATTTCCGTAATTTTTTTACAGACATATTCTTATATTTTGTTTCGTTTAGTAATATTTTATTTTCAACAAAACGTATAAGTAGTACCTATCTTAAGGACATTCAATTTGGTTAAAAAATATGGTGGATAACTAAATTATCTTTTTTTCTTGTTTTTAATTAATGAAATGTATATTTGTACCTCCACAATAAGAAATCTCAAATATCCCTTCGTTTACCGCACCTCCAATTATTACATACCCCAACTTTCCGTAGAAAAGCAATAATCTGATATTGTGAAGAACTGCATTTTTCACAACCAAAACACCACAAGAATGACACGCAATTGGTATGCAGTTTACACACTCCCCCAACGGGAACGAAAAGTAGCTTCACTTCTAACTAAAAGGGGTATTAAAAATTATCTCCCCGTAAATAAAATTGTTAGCGATGGTGCTAATAATAAGAAGCCCCTGAAAGAAGCGTTATTTAGCTCCTATGTATTTGTCTACATTACTGAATCTGAGATCGGCGTAGTAAAAGAAATTTCCGGTCTGCAAAATTTTCTTTACTGGTTAGCGAAGCCCGCTGTAATCAGTTGGGAAGAAATAGAAGCTGTTAAGCAATTGACTTCAGCCTATCATAATATCAGGCTGGAAAAATCAAATGTTAATGTTACGGACCCAGTTCGTGTTATTGACGAGCCTGTGATTTCTATAAATGAAAATTCCGCTTCGGTAAGGTTTCAATCGTTAAAAATCGTATTGCCATCCCTTGGTTATACATTGATAGCTGAAAGAGATAAAGTCAATGAAGTTGCCCTGCAAAAAGAATTAGCTTATGCCAGCTTTTTGCCAAAGAGACTAAATTCTTTTTTCTCAAATTAAATACTTCTTCTTCTTACTATATTTTACTTAATTCAGGCGATCTTTAATAGTAAATCAGGAAGACCAAAATTATACACAAAGGTTATTTTTTGGTAAACATATTCTACCAGGGTTTGATTTTTGTTGTTACGCTCCGTTTTAACCCATTGTCAAAAAGAGAAACCAATTGCCATTTACGGCTTATAGGATACTATTTGTTAACTAACAGGTAGTATCCTATTTATTTATTTTATCCTCCTTCTATAAGTGCCGTCAACGTACTTCTTTGTTGATTCCGGCAGTATTAATATTCGTCGATATTAAACAAGTAGCAGTGAGACCTGTATGGAATGCTGAATATTAATTATAAAAAGTTAGTTTTGATGTTATTGGACCCTTCGATGTCCAGATGATCATATGATAGCTCCTTTTAACAAACTTATTTATATTGATGAATTTTCTGCAACGCCGAAATATCAACAGCTTGCGAATTGTATTATTAAGGCAATAGAATCAAATAAGCTGCAACCGGATGACCTCCTGCCTTCCATCAATGAATTAAGCTTTGAATTTGAGATTTCGAGGGATACCGCTGAAAAAGGATATAAATATTTGAAGAAAACCGGAATTATCGGTTCAGTTCCGGGTAAAGGATATTTTATTAAGCGAAATAATGTAGAAAGTAAGATAAAGGTCTTCCTTTTATTCAATAAATTAAGTGCGCATAAAAAGATCATTTATGATGCATTTGTAAGCACGTTGGGAGATGCAGCTACGATTGATTTTTATATCTACAACAACAACTTCTCTCTTTTTAAAAAGTTACTGCTTAATTCAAACGAGGATTATAACTATTTTGTCATCATACCACATTTTATGGACGGTGGAGAACATGCTGCCAAGATAATTAATAGTATTCCGAAGGACAAATTAATCCTCCTCGATAAACTCGTCCCCGGTGTTACCGGCGATTATGGGGCTGTGTACGAAAATTTTGAAAAAGATATCTACAATGCGCTCGAAGAGGCGCGTCCTTACATGGGGAAGTATAGTACTTTAAATATCATACTTCCGGAATACACCTATCACCCCATTGAAATCACGACCGGCTTTTGTAAATTCTGCCAGGAATATGCATTTAATTATAAAATTGTACATGATATTAAAAAAGAAACCATCAATAGAGGCGAAGTGTATGTCAGTTTAATGGAAGATGATCTTGTAACACTTATCGAAAAAGTAGTGGATCAGGGGTTTGAATTAGGTAAAGAAATCGGGGTAATTTCTTACAATGAAACCGTTCTGAAAAAGATAATACTTAATGGCATTACGACCATTTCTACTGATTTTAAAATGATGGGGGAAAAGGCGGCCGAGCTGATATTGTCCGGCTCAAAGGATCATATTGAGGCAAGGTTTTACCTGACATTGAGAAATTCTTTATAGTGCCCGTTATATTACAATTAATGCCTGTACTAATCCGGTTACCGGGTGCTTAACTCATGCATTTTTAATAGCCACCATTTTTTGAAATGGTTTTAATAATAGATAATAT
>JBBJMD010000191.1:0-7182 GCA_037719925.1 Ferruginibacter sp. | reverse complement strand
TTCATGTGTATGAGGAATTGCTTATATTGTTGACGACTTCTGATACGCCAATCATCGGCATTACGGGACCGCCTGGCTCCGGCAAAAGCACACTTACGGATGCATTGATCGGCACCTTAACTGAAAACAAGAAAAAAGTGGGCGTACTTTGTGTCGACCCCTCTTCACCATTTAATCTGGGGGCCTTACTGGGAGACAGGATACGAATGAGCGACTGGTATAATCACCCGGATGTTTTTATTCGTTCATTGGCGACCCGGGGTTCGCTCGGGGGATTACATCCGAAAATTATTGAAATAAGCGATCTGCTGAAAGCTGCCCCGTTCGATTATATCATTATTGAAACGGTTGGTGTAGGTCAAAGCGAAATTGAAATAGCAGGCCTGGCAGACACCACCATTGTGGTAGTGGTGCCCGAAGCAGGCGATGAAGTGCAGACCATGAAAGCAGGCCTGATGGAAATTGCCGACATATTCGTGGTAAATAAAGCCGACCGTCCGGGTGCGGATCTTTTTGTAAAAAATTTAAGACTCATGCTGGCACCTGCCTTTCACAAAAAAGACCTACCCATACCCGTTATGAAGACCGTTGCATCACAAAAAACAGGGGTGATAGAATTATTTGAAGCGATCAGTTTTCATATCAATCACCCTGCTTTGAATGACAAACGGTCGTGGCTGCTGGCAGAAAAAGCCTTTTTCCTGATCCAGCAAAAAAGAATGCAGGGTCTTACTAAAAATGAAATAAAAAATAATATAGAAGCTGCAGGGAAGGACTTTAATTTGTACCATTTTATACAAAAATTTTAAAGCGTCCCCTCCCACCTCTTTGGAATTGGAGAACAACCTCATGGTTGCCCCCTCTATTCACATCCGAACGGGGCTCCTGGTGGCTTCTGTTTGTGAAGGTCCGGACTGGCCTTCTCCGGTTCTTTCATCCGTTGCAAGGTCATGATAAAGACCGGTTTAACTGCAGTAAGATGCACAATCCCCGCTGATCTCCAGTTTATCCCACTCACCGACCTTACGGTCATAGGTATTTAAAAGGTATACCGCGTCCGTGGAATTTAACCTTCGAAGGATGAGGATAGTCCATTAGACCCTCATTTTTGCAGATACTGGCAGCGTAATTGAATTATTTCTGCTGCTCTACTTCTTTATTGTTTTTCCACCAACGGAAGCCAATAAACCCGACTATAGCGAAGGGCATGATCATAAGGTATAATATGCCGCTATTTAAACCCTGGGCGGGCTTTTCCCCCATTTGCTGAGCCGTTTTAGTACAGAGTGAGCATTGGGCATCAACCGTAAACTGTGATACCAACAACAGAAAAGAAAGTAACAATATTGTAGCAGGTTTTTTCATGCAGGATACAAAGTTACCAGCTTTTTATTAAAGTAATTATTGAAAGAATAAAAATACCCTGCAGGGTTAGAAAATCCTGGTGGCGGAAAAAAATAACTCAACTCAAGGGGTTGTACTCCTGATGATCATCGGCGTTACATGGTTTGTCCCCGTAAAATCAACTTTAAAGCTAATGGATAATTTTTCTTATAATTTGGGCTTTTAGAAAAAAAACTCCTGCATTAATAATCAAGTTTATGATTGCTCGTGGCTGCATCCGGGAATTCCGGCTTACTTTCGCTTTTTTTAAATTTATGAAAGCAATAAAAAATGTCATTTTCGATCTGGGGGGTGTAATATTGAATATCGACTACCAAAAAACAGCCCGCGCCTTTAATGAACTGGGTGTGCACCAGTTTGACGAATTATATTCACAGTCAACAGCCAACCACCTGTTTGAGGCATTGGAGACCGGGGATATTTCGGAAGAAAGCTTCTTTGAATCGATGCAGCCCTATTGCAGGGAGGGGACAACACAGGAACAAATTCAGGCAGCCTGGAATGCCATATTGCTGGATTTCAGGAACGAAAGCCTGCAGGTGCTTGAATCATTGAAAGGGAAATACAACCTGTTTTTATTAAGTAATACCAATAGCATACATCATACGGCCTTTAACCGCATATTACTTGAAGATACCGGAAAGCGATCGCTTGACGTTTATTTTACCAAAAGCTATTACTCGCATCTTATCCGGATGCGCAAGCCTTATGCAGCTACTTATCAATGGGTATTAAATGATGGAAATATGGTTGCCGGTGAAACCCTGTTTGTTGATGATTCTATAATCAATATCAATGGGGCAGATGAGGTAGGAATAAAGACCCATCTTTTATTACCAACTGAAAAGTTGGCTGACCTTGGTCTGTAAAGCCAAAGACTGATTAATTCACTGATACTTTTTGAAGAATAATATTACCCGGTTCTAACTGGTTGCGCATATACTTGATTATTTGCGGGCGCTATTTTATTTAACATCCTCAAATTCAATGTAATCCTCATTTTTTGTTCCCTGGGGGGCGGCATCTTTGCCGTTGGTATTAAGGGGAGAAGTTTGCGTTTGCCGTTGCTGCTCGTTTATTTTTTCCTGCATCCTTGCACTCATATCACCGAATTGTTTTTTTACCTGCTGGGTTGTCCTGATCATCGGAATTATGAGGTCAAAAATCAATTTATATAGGAGGTAGAGCGCGAAAAGCTCAAAAGCGAGTCTGAAAATGTTCATCTTGTAAAGGTATAAATCAAATTTAGTAAAGGGGCATTTCACCATAAAATAATCCTGTTAAAATTGTTAATTGACGGGCCTGTTTAACCAATTTCTAGGAGTTTCCAATTGTTACTATATTTGCAACGGAAAAGACCAAAAGGGAACGGTACCGTCTCTTCTTTACTATGACCGATACAACATCTATACAGGCAATAGAAATTTTGATGGGTCAATTGCTAGCTGAAACGCCCGATATTTTTGTTGTTTCGGTACAGATTAAACCCAAATAACATAAAGGTTTTTTTAGATGCCGATTCAGGATTAAGCATTGATAAATGCGTAAAGATCAACCACAATGTACAGGACAATGAGGAGAATGGGTGGTATCCCGATGGTAATTTCTCCTTGGAAGTGTCCAGCCCCGGTTTGGAAGAACCCTTAAAAATGCTTCGCCAATACAAAAAAAATATCGGCAGAAACGTAGAAGTGGTCTTAAAGGACGATACCAGGCAGGAGGGTAAATTACTGGAAGCGACTGAAGACCTGCTTACACTTGAATACACGGAAGGCAAGAATAAAAAAGCCATTACGACACTAAAAGAAATTCCTTTTGACCAGATAAAACAAACAACCGTACAGATTGCATTTTAATTAATAAACAAAAATCCCCTGCCAGCGGGGTACCAAAGGGAGGCTGGTTAGGTCTATGGCACGTATTAATTTGATTGATTCCTTTCAGGAATTTAAAGAGGCGGAAAACATTGATCGTCCAACGTTGATGAAAGTAATGGAAGATGTTTTTAAAACATTGATCCGTAAAAAGTATGGCAGTGATGATCAGTTTGATGTAATTGTAAATGACCAGAAGGGTGACCTTGAAATTTTCAGGCGACGCATGATCGTTGATGACGGGGATATTTACAATACCTTAACTGAAATTGAATATAGCGATGCTATTAAAATAGAACCCGATTACGCGGTAGGAGAAGAATTGTACGAGGAAGTTGATATTCAAAAAGAGTTTGGCCGCAGGGCGATACTTGCAGGCAAGCAAACGCTCGCAAGCCGTATCAATGACCTGAAGAAAAATTTACTGATAAAGAAATATGAGGATAGGGTGGGTGATATTGTAAGTGGGGAAGTATACCAGGTTTGGAAAAAAGAGGTGTTGTTACTGGATGAAGAAGGGAATGAAATGATCCTGCCGAAGTCGGAACAAATTCCATCCGATTATTTTAAGAAAGGAGAAAATGTAAGAGGAGTAGTAAGAAAGGTAGAGCTTAAGAACAGCCAGGCCGTGATCATTGTATCAAGAACGAGTTCTATTTTTCTTGAGAAATTACTTGAAATTGAGCGGCTCGATGGCTTAATTGTTGTAAAAAAGATTGTGCGGGATCCGGGCGAAAGGGCTAAGATAGCAGTAGAGAGTTTTGATGACAGGATCGACCCGGTAGGGGCCTGTGTTGGTATGAAAGGCAGCCGTATCCATGGGATCGTAAGAGAATTAAAAAACGAGAATATTGATGTGATCAACTGGACCAATAATATCCAGTTGCTGATCCAGCGTTCACTAACCCCCGCGAAAATTACCAGTATCGATCTTGATGAAGAAAAAAAACATGCAACGGTCTATTTAAAACCTGACCAGGTATCGCTTGCTATTGGGCGGCGCGGGGTTAATATTAAATTAGCCTGCGAACTTACAGGCTACGAGATCGACGTGTTCAGGGATAATGAAGGCGAGGTAGATGAATTTGATATCGACCTGGAAGAATTCAGTGATGAAATAGAAGCATGGGTTATTGAAGCCCTAAAAAAAGTAGGGTGCGATACTGCACGATCTGTGTTAGCTTTGACGGCCGAAGAACTGGAACGCCGCACGGACCTTGAAAAAGAAACCATTGCAGATGTAATGAGGATATTGAAGGAAGAATTTGAGAAGGAATAAATTAAGCCAGGTTCAAAAGATCTATGTTCATGCTGAAATGCGTTTAGTATGAATTCAGGTTGCTGACCAGGTTGAGAACAAAATATATTGACTAAAAAACACGAATGTCAGAATTAGCAGCTAATACACCAAGATTGATGGCGGCAGCCAAGGAATTTAATATAGGTAAGGATACCTTGATAGAATTCCTGGAGTCGAAGGGTTTTAATAACGATGACCTGAAGCCGACGGCTAAGCTCACCGAACAGATGTACCGTGTACTTCAGACAGAGTTTCAGCAGGATAAGGCAGCAAAGCAAAAGGCAGAACAAATTGATTTGCCAAAAGGCGCCGGATCTTCGGAGCCAAAAAGAAAAAGAGACGAAGAAGACCTTTCCTTTAAGAAGAAAGAAGGGGTGCCCGCTCCGCCACCGCCTGCAGCAGTTCCTGTGGCTGAAAACAGGTAGAGGAAAAACCTGTAGCAGAGGTGAAGGTTGCGGAACCAGAGCATCCAATTGAAAAACCGGCAGAAGAGAAACCGGTAACAGCGTTCCCTAAAGAGGAGAAGCCCGCCGCAGTATCCCCGGAACCCGAAAAAACAGTTGCTGAAAAACCTGCGGTGGAAATTACAAAAATTGAGGCCCCTGAACTGGAAGCACCAAGGGTAGTTACAACGATCGACCTGGATGCAATCGATTCTTCTACGCGGCCAAAAAAATCAACCAAAAAGCCAGAAGAGAAAGTAGTGACTGCAACTATAGCCCCACCCGAGAACATAAATATAGCACACCAACCTGTTATAAATATTGATGAGAAGCCGTTACCTGAAACCAGGCCGGAAGAAATAAAGGCCGACATGCCTGCTACGATAGAAAATATCAAGGCCGACAGGCTGGAGGGACCTAAGATCTTAGGAAAGATCCAGTTGCCGGTAGACAACGATACCCGGCCCAAGCGGGATAATGACGATAAGAGAAAACGCAAGCGTATCCCAATTGAAAGAAAGGGCGGAGCGCCCGCACCGGGCCAAACCGGGCAGCCAAACCGCGGTCCGCAGGGACAGGGTGGACCAACGCCGCAAAACCGTGGCCCACTGGGGCAGGGGCCAGGTTATGGCCAGCAGCAAAGGCCAATGGGTGGCAGCGATCAAAACCGGAACCGCCCGAATACCGGTACAGGCGCGCCTGGAGTTAACAGGCCGCAAAGTGGTGTTGGACAAAGCCAGGGCGCTGGAGGCCGGTTCAATAATAACAGGAACCCGGCACCCCCTGCCCGGAGGGAAGACAGGGAAATTGATGCCAAAGAGATCCAGGATAAAATTAAAGAAACACAAGCCAAGTTATCAGGAGGTGGCGGACGCGGAAAGAGCTTAAAAGCCAAATACCGCAAAGCCAAACGGGATGAAATGGCTGAACAAAGAGGTACGGAAGGGGAGCAGGGAAATAAATTACAGGTAACGGAATATATCTCGGTAAGTGAACTTGCCGGGCCATGGAAGTAAGTTTTGCAGATGTTAGCAAATGTATGAACCTGGGTATCATGGTTTCCATCAACCAGCGTTTGGAAGCGGATGTAATTGAGCTCGTCGCAAGCTATTTTAACTTTGAAGTAGATTTTATCGGCGTGGAAGATGCCGCAGAGCTGGAAGAAGAAGACATGGATGATAACGAAGAGGATCAGAAACCAAGAGCGCCGATCGTCACCATTATGGGGCACGTCGATCATGGTAAAACATCCTTGCTGGATCATATCCGTAACACAAATGTCATTGCCGGGGAAGCGGGGGGTATCACACAGCATATCGGCGCTTATGAAGTTACACTGAAAGACGGAAGGGCAATCACCTTCCTGGACACACCGGGTCACGAAGCTTTTACCGCGATGAGGGCCCGTGGTGCAAAAGTTACGGATATTGCCGTAATTGTTGTTGCAGCGGATGACGCGGTAATGCCGCAAACCCGGGAAGCTATTTCGCATGCGCAGGCTGCCAATGTGCCGATGATCTTCGCGATCAATAAGATAGACAGGGATGGAGCAAACCCTGAGAAAATAAAGGAACAACTGGCTTCAATGAATATTTTGGTGGAAAGCTGGGGCGGCAAATACCAAAGCCAGGAAATAAGTGCCAAACAGGGGTTGAATATTCGATGGAGAAGATCTTACTGGCAGATATGACTAAAAGCCAATCCTGATAAGGTGGCGAATGGTACGGTGATAGAAGCTACACTGGATAAAGGCCGTGGTTACGTTGCAACCATACTGGTACAAAACGGATCACTCAAATTAGGCGACATGATCGTATCGGGCCAAAATTTTGGTAAGGTTAAGGCAATGTACAATGAGCGGAACCAACGAAGCGAAAAGGCTGCTCCTTCAACGCCTGTGCTGATATTAGGCTTAAACGGCGCGCCGCAGGCCGGTGAAACCTTTAAAGTATATGCTGATGAAAGTGAGGCAAGGGAGAAAGCGTATCAACGGGGCCAGATCCTGAGAGAGCAGGGTATGCGCGCCAAGAAACATATTACTTTGGATGAGATCGGCCGTCGTTTGGCATTGGGTAATTTTAAAGAACTCAATGTGATCATAAAAGGTGATGTGGACGGTTCGGTAGAAGCCTTAAGTGATTCATTACAGAAACTGAGTACC
>JBBJMD010000190.1:0-7231 GCA_037719925.1 Ferruginibacter sp. | reverse complement strand
TTTGCCCCCCTTAAAAGGCAGGACCATTCAATCAATATATGAACATTTGGACCCGCTAATGGAATTTAAGCCTTCATTTATAAATGTTACTTACCATCGCAGCGAAACTATGTTTAAGAAAAAAGCAGATGGAACTTTTGAAAAGGTAGAAGTAAGAAAACGCCCGGGTACAGTGGCTATTTGCGCTGCTATAAAATATCATTACAATATCGATACCGTTCCACATTTAATATGCGGCGGGTTTAGCAAACGGGTTACCGAGGATGCATTGATTGACCTTAATTTTCTTGGTATTGACAACGTGCTGGTATTACGCGGAGATTCCGCAAAAAATGAGGCAAATTTTGAACCCGAACCTGATGGCCATGCCTATGCGGTCGGACTTTTAAAACAGGTAGTAGATCTTAAGAACGGTATATACCAGGAAGAGGATATTAAAAATGGTGAAAAGCCGGATTTTTGTATCGGCACAGCAGGCTATCCTGAAAAACATTTCGAGGCACCCAACCTGCAAACAGACCTTCTAAATTTAAAAGCTAAAGTAGAAGCAGGAGCGGATTATATTATGACACAAATGTTTTTTGACAATAATAAATTTTATCAGTTCGTGAAAGAATGCCGTGCCATTGGTATTGACGTACCAATTATTCCGGGCCTGAAGCCCATTACCAATAAAAAGCAGCTCACCATCCTTCCAAAAATATTCCATGTAGACATACCTACTGATTTGTCGGATGCCGTAAGCAGGGCTAAAACTGAACAGGAGGTAGAAGAAATAGGAACCGAATGGCTGGTTCAGCAATCCAAAGAATTAAAGGCCATTGGTGTGCCTGTACTGCATTATTATACCTTGGGGAAAGCTAAAGTGATTTATAATGTAGTGAAAGAAATTAAATAGGCTGCCTGCCCCCGGGCTTTTATACGAGTAAACAAATTTTTACCATGAACAGAATCAAGCCGGATTTAGATATCATCCTTGACTTGTTAAAAGAAACACAAGCATCTAACCCAACTTCTAAATTTATCGAAAGCTTGTTATACCAGTACCAGGAACGGGGAAGTCTTAGCAAAAAACAACTGGAAGGGCTGTATAACAAGGCCGCCACAGTTAGTACGGTTGCCCAGGGAAAATTAGCTACCCTTGAAGCCATCATAAAAAAGAAGGCTACCCGGTATAAATCGCCTATGCCTGTAATCGCCCCGTTGTCTGTAAAAGACAATTTGCTTGAAGAACAGATCGGTCAAATTCTGGCCACCTACCCACACCATAAAAGGGTACTATTTATCAAATTAAAGTTTGATAATAATGAAGCCCTTTCCGCTCTTGAAAAATCAGAGATTGGACGGTTCCATAAAATGCTTGTTAAGTAGCAGGATAAATTTTAACCCCGGTGCTGCCTAACAATGTTTATTATCCGTTACAAGAATAATCAATGTATAAATAAATCCTATGATAATCAAAAACACGTCCCTGTGTTGTTTAAAAAGCCTCTTACTTGGAATCATTATTTTATTCAGCGGCAATTTGGTTTACGCCCAGGTATACGGTTGCAGGGACTCGTTGGCAAATAACTATAATTCCGACGCTACCATAAACGACGGTAGCTGTACTTACAACATTACAAGCTATACGCCTCCTGTAAAGCAGGATCCGGTAAGTGATTCGCTACCCGAGAGTAGCGGATTGCAAATGGCAGGTAATTTCCTGTGGACTTTTAATGACGGGGGAGGCGCCCCGGCGATTTATAGGATCGACACCCTCACAAATGCACTCCTGCAAAAAGTTAACCTTTCAGGGGCAACAAATATTGATTGGGAAGATATCGCTTTCGATGGCACGGATTTGTACGTAGGGGATTTTGGCAATAATGCCAATGGAGCAAGAACAGATCTTAAAATTTATAAATTTCCTTTCAGCGCGATACCAGGCTACCAGGCTAATCCCCTTGCTACCATCCCCGCCGGGCAGATAAGTATCATTCACTTCACCTACAGCGACCAGCAGCAACCGCCACAGGCAACGGGCAATAATAATACACGCTTTGATTGCGAAGCAATGATCATTGATGAAGGCAGCATTCATCTTTTCAGCAAAAACTGGATAGATCTTACAACAACCCACTACGTGATAAACGGCGTGGCTGCCGGAGCGTATACTGCTACACCTGTTGAAACACTTAATACAACTTACCTGGTTACAGCAGCAGATAAAGCAACCGGCCAAAAAATTATAACCTTACTTGGTTACAGGAACAGCGGTACAGGGATCCACTTTATGCACCTGTTGACGGACTACAATGGCACCAATTATTTTAGTGGAAATAAAAGGCAAATCAATTTGCCGGATGTTTTACAAATGGGCCAGGCAGAAGGAATATGCCTGAGAACCGGTACTTATGGTTATATAAGCAATGAAAAGTTTATTCGCTATATCGGCGCAACTCCTGTAATTACAGTTACACAAAAGCTCCGGTCTTTTGATATTTCCGGCTTTGTTTCCAATATTACTGCCGCCTATGTTTTTAATGGAATGGGAGACTGGAGTAATGCCGCCAACTGGAAAAACAATATTGCACCTCCTGCGACCATTTTCCCGGCGGGCGAAATTATCATTGATCCCTTGGGAACAGGCAACTGTATATTGGATGTGCCTTACACCGTATCACCTGGTACAAAGCTTACCGTATCGCCTACGAAGCGTTTTATCATACAAGGCAATTTGACCATTCAACATTGAACTATTTTTTAATCAATAAAAAAAGCCACCTGAAAACAGGCAGCTTTTTTATTGATATATATATAGAAGGTACGGATCAGTTTGATTAACTAAATAAACCGCCCTTCTTTAATGAACGAGTTCCTTCGCCAATCTTAAATCCATTCTGATAAATTTGAATTATATAATTTCCTTGTTGAAAATTTGAACCTGGTTTAAAAGCGAATTCCACATTCTTCTTTTTAGCCGTTTCCACATCAACCGGAACTTTCGCTGTAAAAGATTTATCTCCTTCATCCCTTGTCGTAAATGTGCCTGAGCCTAAGGCGTCTGCTGATAATGGCTTGCCATCGGGGCCAATAACCAATACATAAACATCGGTCATCCCTGACTGGGCAATGCGGTTATCAACGTCAAAGCTAACAACCAGCTTATCTACTCTTTTCGCCACGGAAGACACTTTTTCCTTTCCATTATTTTTAACATTGATGGGGGTAATGGTAATGTTATAGGCATTTAAAGTAGAAGCGATATCTACCTTTTTTGTAAGCTCTTCTTTAACAACTGTTGTAGCGGTAAGGTTGGAATCAAGCTGTTGTTTTTCCTGGGACAATACTATTTTGTCGTTGGATAAGGTTTGGTTTTCCTGGGTTAAACGTGCAACTTCTACCTGCATGTTTTCTATTTTTCCATTTAAAGATGCAATAAGATCTTTTGCTCTTGTCAACTCTGCTGCCGTGGCATTTTTCTTATTAAGGATACTCCGGATTTCTGATTTTACTTTAGCGATCTCGCTATTCTTTGCAGTCAGCTTGCTTTCTAAGCCTTTGTTAGCGGTTGACATAGAATCAAGCCTGGCAAGGGATGCATCAAAGCTTTTCTGTACATCACTTTTTTCTTCGGATACGGTTGCGATTTTAGTTTCCTGCAGGTGAATAACTTCACTCGTCTTGTTTTTATCGTAGATTAAATAACCACCTAAGCCTACAATACCAGCTGCTAAAATACCGATTACAGCATTCTTGTAATTATTGCGGGCCGGAGCGTTATGTGATTCCGTAACCGGAAAATTATCTGTAGTATTCATAATATTAAGTTTTAGAATTAGTTGTTGAAATATTAAATTTTGGCGCCCGCCGACAAGATTTCCAAAACCGTGCCATAATTTATTTTTTAATCATATCACAACTTTTGAAGAAATAGGCAACCACTTTACTTCTTAAAATATAAATAGTTATAAATGAAAAAAGCGTTTGCCGCAAAGAGCCTTAACACGGTTATCATTAACCTTATTTAACATTTCCTGTTTTAAAATTGAAAAAAATTGTGTTGCCCTTACTGCTAATTCCATCCTGTCATAGCATGGATACACTGCGGGGGTGAATTAATAATATTTGGTTTTTAAAGAGTTGATCTTATCAATAAAAGGGAACAATGGCGGAAACATCCGCCATAAAATTTTATCTTAATACCAATCTTTCAGGTATCCCCATTGGATTAGGGGCAATAGGAAAGCCAGTAAATAAACTAGGCTGAATATGATTTTTTCAGCCCGGCTTAAGTTATAATGATATGCGGGAGCCAGGATTTTTTCTACGTAATTTACCAGCTCGCCTTCCCTGTATGAAAACTCTCCTGGTATAAATCGCCTGCCCAGCGTTTTGCTAAATGTAACGAGCACGTCTCGTATCTGCGCGTAATGTTCATTGGCAAGGTCATCATAACTGAGGTGATATGAAATATTTTTCTTATCAAGTTCCCTTCGGACCCTGTATGTTAAATGCAGTGATCTGATACGCATATAAATAAACCAGCCGATTATTATTAACAGCCAGTATTGATATGCATATAATAACCCCAGTATAACAATTAATGAAAAATATAGAAAGCCGATCTGGATGATTTCATTGCCGCTGAAAAATAATGTCTCAATGACCTGGCCGCCATCGAGCGGGCTAACAGGTAAAAGATTAAATACGTTCAATAATAAAAAGGCAAGTGCCGCCAAATAATAATATTCATTCAGATTGTGCTGGTAGATAAAGAACAGCAACATCCCAATGATGATACCTGGTACCGGGCCGGCGAGCAGCATAATGATCTTTTTACTTTTAGAAAAATGTGTAGCTTCCCCGGACACATATGCGCCCATAAAAGGAACAAAAGTCATGTTTATGCCTTTGTAACCAAAAATTTTCATTGCAATAAAATGACCGCACTCATGCAGGAATATAACAGTTACCAAAAGAAATACGGCGCTCCAGCTTTTAAAAATCAGGTAATCAACGGCAATAAAAAGGGCGAGGCTTATGACGGTCCGCATAATAGAAGAAGTGGCGGATTGAGGACGTGGTTTGGCTTCAGTGAGGATATTTTCCTTTTCGGCATCCATTTAAAAAAGTTTGATACAAATATATTATAACCTTATCACCGGTGCTCCATGCTTCCCGCTCTGCCCAAGTTTGCCTAGACCATGAGAAACAACTAGCGGAAGAATTTTTTTAACGCGTTTCCCCCCAACCAGGCCGGGGTGCTCAGCCTGCGCTACTAATTGGGACAGCCTCTTGGCAATATTTCCGCCAGGCATCACCCCACAGTGCTCCGCAAAAATTTAGTACCAGTGAAATAGAAATATTGCCTGTTTATCCCCATTCATGGACAATTAACTACAGTACACCAGCCGGTATGTCTACATCTTATGTCTAGGTATCTTTTCATCTTTGCTTTACTTGATTAACAAGGAAAAATCAACAGGTCACTTTAAGGATAACTGGATAGGTAGCCATACTATTCAGCTGTTCTTTTTCTATACTCAAAAATGCAGGGTTTCTTTTAAAAGGTAAGATCAAATACTTATAATACGTAAACGAGGGTTCAATGTAACCTGGAAATCAGGAAAGGGCGATATCATGAAAAAATTCCGACTGTTCTGCTGTATGTTTTTATTGCTTATCGGCAAGTTTGCATACCCCCAGGAGCAACAGGTTCAATTTGATCACATTGGAACCAGTGAAGGCCTTTCGCAGGCAAACGTGCTTTGTATACTGAGCGACAGCCGGGGTTTTATGTGGTTTGGAACGAGGGATGGCTTAAATAAGTATGACGGTTACCAGTTCAAAGTATACAAAAATGAGCCACTGAATCCCACTAGCCTCAGTAATAATTTTATACGGTGTATCGTGGAAAGTAAGAACGGCGATTTGTGGATAGCCACTACAGGTGGCGGCGTGTGTCGCTACAACCGGAATGCTGATTGTTTTACACGCTATAAACATGACCCCCGAAATACCAACAGTATCTCTGGCAATATCGTCAATAGCATTATGGAAGATAAGCACGGAATGCTTTGGATCGGAACAGAAGCAGGGCTCGATGTCCTGGATCCGGGTAAAAATACGTTTACGCACTTTACAAATGATCCCGCGGATACAGGAAGCATTTCTGATTCTCATATTAGATGCATATATGAAGACGCCAGCCGCAATATCTGGGTGGGCACACTAGAAGGCGGACTCAATTCGTTTGACCGTGCAAGCAAAAAATTCACCAGGTTCCAACACAATAAAAATGATAGCAGGTCAATTGCAGGTAATAAACTATATACCATATTTGAAGACAGTAAACAACGCCTGTGGATTGGAACTGAGGGGTTCGGGCTGGATTTCTTCGACCGCCGGCAGGGAATATTCAGGCATTACAGTTATGATGAAAACAGCGCGAATACATTACCTGGCAATGTAGTATATGCTATAAAAGAAGACGCTGAAAAAAATCTATGGTTAGGCACTGAAAACGGGGGGCTTGCTATTCTCAATTTTATAACGGGCTTATTTACAAATTATAAAAACGATGAAATTGATGACCAAAGTATCGGAAATAATTCCATCTATTCGATTGCCAGGGATGCGAAGGATAATATGTGGCTGGGCACCTTTTCCAGCGGAGTTGACCTTTCGAACAGTGATAAACGGAACTTTGCGCTCTATAAACACAGGATGTCGAAGAACAGCCTTAGCAATAACCAGGTGCTATGTATCCTGGAAGACCGGAATAAAAAAATATGGATCGGAACCGACGGAGGGGGCTTAAACCTGTTTGATCCCGTGACCCGCAGTTTTAGTCATTTTGTACATCAAAAGAATAATAGTCAAAGTATTTGTGGCAATTACGTGTTAACAGTGTGTGAGGATAGCAAGGGTAATATCTGGATTGGCACCTGGGCGGCTGGAATATCAGTATTCAATCCTATAACTAAAAACTTTAAACACTATAAAAATGTACCTGAAAACCCTGCCAGCCTGCAGAGTAATAACGCCTGGAAAATTTTTGAAGACCGGCAGAAAAATATATGGGTAGGTACGTTTGGCGGCGGGCTCGAGATGCTCAATCCAGACCAGGAAACGTTTACTCACTACCGGCATAATGCAAAAAAACCACGGGGTCTGTCAAATAATAGGGTCATGTCCATTTCCGAGGATAGCGATGGCGAGTTATGGATAAGTACCGATGGTGGAG
>JBBJMD010000049.1:0-22251 GCA_037719925.1 Ferruginibacter sp. | reverse complement strand
ATAAACTGTAGAAAGGGAACTTACGATTGGCATACCGTCTATAAGTACCATTGTGTAAGGACCTTCCAATCCATTTATATGAATGTCTCCTGTATTACAAACGTTACAATTTAATTGCGGTCGTACACCATTTACATTTTGTAATGCTTCATATATATTAGGTGTGGGATTTTTCTTAAAATAAGTTGGGGTATACACTTCTACTGCCACAGGGCTTTCTAATCGCCGTACTTCTTTTAATGTACCAGTTACTACCACTTCATTAAGGGAATTTTGAAGATTGGTTAGGTCAAAATTTACTGTTGATATGTTATTCTCCTTTACTGAAACGGTTTTTTCCATTTTATTAAACCCTACACAAGTAACCTCTACCTTGTAAATTCCTGTTGAAAGATTATTAATCCTGTACAGTCCAAATGTATCAGAAACGCTTCCTTCCGAAGTTTGTAGTAAAGTAATACTTGCATTTTCAACGGGCTTACCCTCGGAAATAATTTTGCCCGAAATAACGGCTGTTTGAGACATTGATAGCTGAACTGTAATGGCAGTTATTGCAGTTATTATGGTTGTTTTAATTTTTGCCTTCATTGCTTGTAATTGGTTATGATGACAAAAGTAATAAAGTTAGACAAGCCTAACAAATAAGTTTGTCATAGTTATGTTTTGCGCTATCCTTGGTCCAAATAAAAAAAATGATGTCATATACAGCGGAAAATTATATAAAAGCCTTACTCAAACTCACTTTTGAAAGTGGTACAGAAGAAGCCGGCACCAATGAATTAGCAGTGCTTTTGGTTGTAAAACCGGCTACAGTTTGCGACATGGTAAAAAAGTTGAAAGAAAAATTTTTTGGTCGATTATGAAAAGTATGGTTAATTACTTTGACTGCCGAAGGCAGAAAAAAACCTATTGATATTTTAAGAAAGCACCGCCTTTGGGAAACATTCCTTTATGTCAAGTTAGCTTTTAATTGGGATGAGGTGCGTGAAGTTGCAGAACAAATGGAACATATCCAATCTGTCAAGTTGTTTGATATATTATATAATTTTTTAAATTACACCTAGTTTGACCCACATGGCGACCCCATTCCAAATAAAAAAGGGAATTGAGAATTAAATTTTTAAATACTTTGTCCGAAGTTGTAGCAGGAAACGGTTTCAAGTTGGTTGCTGTAAAAGATAATTCAAGTTCGTTTTTACAATACGTGGTGAAAGTGGGATTAGGAATAAATAATCACAAGAAGGTTATTGCTAAACAAGAATACGATGCTTTGATGCTCATTGAGGTTAATGGTTAGCAATCAAGCGTCAGTCAAAAGTTTGCTGAAAATATTTTTGTTGTCTGCAATAATTGTATTGTCGGTATGCCTTGCCCAAACACCAAATTTGAAATAAAGTAGAACCTTCAAAATTTTCCTGCTTTTGATTGGTCGGTGGGCTTGAATGCGTAGGGAAAATGTAAATCTGCTGCAATTGCGTGCTGATTTTGTGCGTTGGCTTTGCAGCTTATTTAATTTTGCGAAGGGTCGGCTGTTCTGGTGTAATTATCAAGAAAGTTTGAATTGTGTAGGGTGTCTAATAACGTATAACGTGGTGATTGCTGCCATTTGAGTGGCTCGTATAATTGTCAATACCCTTTCCTTTTGTAATGTTAAACCACGAACCCTGTAACATAGTGGTAGTAGGGGAGTATTTTATTTAGCGTTTTGCAGCGCTATGGCTGCCTGATTACCGACCGGGAAAATTTAGTCCAAAATTGAGAAATGAGCTTTCCTTATATGGTAATACTGATTACCTAACTTTGATAACTACTCAGCTTTTTTGACTTTCAGCAACTCTTTTAATTATATCAGGCTACATTATATTTTCAGTTTTACCCTTCGCATTAAATATTGCGCACATGCCCTTCCTTGTTTGATGCCCGTTTCATTTGCTTCACGGTAATGAATACCGCCATACAATCTTGAGATAGCAGCTTCATTGGCTGCTTCATAGAAAGAGGTGTAAAACCGCGGGTTCAAGCCAAGATTAGTATTTGCCCGATCAGTAAAAGAGACATCCCCCAACAATTGGGTCAATATTTCGCTGACAGCTCCTGATACTACTGAATGCCCCGAAGGATACTCCGGGAATGGCGGGGTGGGGATAAATGAATTCCAGGTGGAATTGCCCGCAATATATTTCTGGATATATGTTTTGGGTCGCAATAAATTGTATTTATATTTTGTATACCAGCATGAAATAAATGCATCTCCTTCAACCATACCAACCAGGGCATACATCTCAGCAGCTGCCGCAAGGTCTAGGTTCAGGCTATAAGCGAGTGAGTTTTCAATTCCTACCCAATGGCCCGACGGCGTTGAAGTTGCACCGGCCCCATCTGACCACCACCGCGCAATATCTTTCTGGCCCTGGGTAAGGTTTTGATTTATTGTCAATACTTCCAAAGCCTGGGTATAAAAGGCTGAACCCGGTATCGTGTCGAATGATACCAGGGGAGGGGCCTCAACCATATCAGAACTGGTCAAAGAAAAGCAACGTAGATTTCCCCAGTAAGGTTCGGCCGGAGTCAAATTTACTGGATCAGTGGGTGCCCAAAACCCAGGGTTAGTAATATACGATGGAACCGTATAAACCAGTGTACGGGTTTCTTTAAAATTATCCGTGTCTGCCCATTTCAAAATAACCTCAGCGATCATCCTTCCGTACTCAGTTGAATTATCCAGCGTTGCCTGGTCAATTTCAGTTTTCCGCTGGGTTATTACAACAGCATACATCGAATCCAAACTTTGCTGGCTGGAGGCTTTTAAATTACCGAAGATGGACCTTTCAAGGGTTAACAATGCCTCATTGGCCACTGCGGGATAATCAACTGTTTTATCATAAACCGGTAAGCCGGAAAGACCGCTTAATTGGCCCGAAAGGGAACGGTTACCAGGCATACCCGCAACTACACTTTCATACAATGTTATTCCCGAATAAGCATATATCCTTGAAGCCTGGGGCGGACTCTTACTTTCACCCCGCACGATCTGGCGGGTCACTTCCATCCAATCCATCGCAATTTTGGAATCGAATTGATCTGTTCCCATCGATGGCACGGGGGGATCGGGTACAGGCACGTCGCTTTTTGAACAACTAAATAGGGCGGAAAGTAAAATGGCAGTCGACAAATAATATAATGCAGCTTTTTTCATACTTTTTTTTCTAAAACGAGGAAATCTGTGAATTAGTGTTTGATTTATGAATATAATCTGAAAACCGGTTGCCCCCCTCAAATGTGGATAATTTATTATATTACTAATAGATATTAAGGGGATTATCCGTTGTTTCCCGCTTAGGTTTTTGTCAAGTGGTTGCTTCAAACATGCGTACTCGCAGGTGCTTTTCCTGAATCTTATCAGTCCTGACTTCAAATGTATTACGGGTTGTTATTACTAAGATCGGCTTATAAGCGAGTAAATTATTATTACCATTTGATAGGTAATATTCATAACACGCCTTCCTTTGTGTGGCAGTTTTATGCCGATTCAACAATTGAAAACGGGATTTCGCGATAACCACCCGAAAGGAAATGGTAGGTAACAAAGAGGTAAGATGGTTTTTTTTTAAGGCTTTTTTAATAAATTCATGATACCATTTTTCAACAAGGCAGGACTGGTTATTTTAAAGGTTGATCTTTCTTTATACCTGTCTGGGTTTTGTTCCTTCATTTTTCTTACGTTTTTTACCAGTTGGCACGCGCTCTTTTATGCCTGGTGGCTTTTGCCGTATTTCACAATTATGGAAATGGAAGATGTAATTTTCCTGAACAGTTCTTCTGTGAATAGGCGAATATGATCAGGTATTTGTATTGCTCTACCTATTTGTACCCCTGAACTTCCACCATCCCCTTAGTTAGTAAGCGTCCTATGGATTAATTAATTGGTGAGTGGAATCGAGATATTAAAAATCATAATTGATAAATTATTAAACACTGAAATAAATAAATTTTGAAGTCTGAATATTTATCGTAATTTTGCGATATAAGATTATGGGAGCAACTAAATCATATGAGTTCAGCGTAAAAGAGAACAAGTTGGCAAAAATTGCAAAGGCTTTGGCACACCCCGCAAGAATAGCGATTCTAAATCTTTTGGCAAAACAACAGGCTTGCGTTTGCGGTGACATAGTAGACGAATTGCCACTTTCACAAAGTACGGTTTCACAACACCTAAAGGAATTGAAGGAAGCAGGTTTAATTACCGGGGAAATTGAAGGTGCAAAAGTTTGTTACTGTATTGATGCAAAAGAATGGAAATCTGCCCAGGCTGCATTAAATCAGATGTTTGAAACCTACAAGGGTAACAGCAAATGCTGCTAACATTTTTTTTAACTATACTCATCGTAATATTTCGATAACTTTTAATTATATATATCATGCAAACTCAGGAACAAGTAAAAGAAATCGTAAGGCAGAAGTATTCAGAGATCGCTTTACAGGACAAAGACGCAAATACCGCGTCATGTTGTGGTGCTGGTGGATGCAGCACGGAAGTTTATAGCATCATGGCTGATGATTATACAAAACTGGAGGGATATAACCCTGATGCTGATTTGGGACTTGGCTGTGGTTTACCTACCCAATTTGCAAAAATAAAAAAAGGCGATGTAGTGATTGACTTAGGCAGCGGTGCAGGTATTGATGCGTTCATAGCAAGAAATGAAACAGGAGAAACCGGAAAAGTTATAGGTATCGATTTTACACCGGCTATGATCCAGAAAGCCAGACAGAATAATGAAGTCAGAGGTTTTAATAACGTTGAGTTCAGGCTGGGGGATATAGAAATGATGCCGCTGGCAAAGGATATGGCAGATGTTATTGTAAGCAATTGTGTACTAAACCTGGTACCTGATAAAGATGCTGTGATTAAGGAAATTTACAGAGTGATTAAGCCTGGCGGTCACTTCTCTATTTCTGATATTGTTCTGGAAGGTCAGTTGCCCGCCCAGTTGAAGGAAGCTGCTGAAATGTATGCCGGTTGTGTGGCAGGTGCCATACAAAAGGAAGTGTATTTAGAACTAATAAAGGCTAACGGATTTAAAAGCATTACAGTTCAGAATGATAAGCTAATCATAATACCTGACGATATATTAAGCAACTACTTATCGGCAGAACAAATTGCAGCATTCAAAAAATCGGGAACAGGTATCAGGAGCATAACAGTATATGCCGAAAAGCCTGTATCAGATAAGGCTGCTTGTTGCGGTCCTGATTGTTGCAATTAATATCTTTTACTTAACATTTATTATGTCAGCTGTCAATCGGGTTCCTTTATCCGAAAGAAAACATTAACTTTTTTAGACAGGTATTTAACCTTATGGATATTTTAGCAATGGCGACTGAAGTAGGGATGGGATATTTTTATCCATCAGCTTCCCTATTTATAAATTCATTTTCCTCAGGAACAACGATCGTTCCTTTAGCGATAGGTTTAATACTAATGATGTATCCGCCTTTTGCAAAAGTAAAATATGAAAAACTGAAGGAAGTGTTTAAGAATACAAAAGTTTTGCTGATGTCCTTGTTGCTTAACTGGGTGATAAGCCCGGTACTGATGATCAATTTGGCTATTGGGTTTTTACATAACTACCCCGAATATTTCGCTGGGTTAATTCTTATTGGTTTGGCTTGGTGCATTGCGATGGTAATCGTATGGAATGAATTGGCAGGAGGAAGCCGTGAATATGCCGCCGGTTTGGTTACTTTAAATAGCATATCCCAGGTGTTGTTTTATAGTGTGTATGCTTACTTGTTTGTTACGGTGTTACCACCTTTATTTGGCATCAGTGGTTAGGAGGTAAAATTACAATTGGTCAGATTGCAAAAAGTGTTGCCATCTACTTAGGTATTCCATGTGCAGCGGGACTGCTTTCACGTTATTTACTAAGAAAAACCAATGGTGAAGAATGGTATCAAAACAAATTCATTCCTTTCATTTCTCCCATAACCTTGATTGCATACTCTTTACAATCATTGTCATGTTTAGTCTTAAAGGTGAAACTATTGTTCAAGTGTCACTTGATGTGGTTCGAATCGCCATTCCTTTGGTCATATACTTTGCTATCATGTTCCTGGTCAGTTTTTTTATCGGTAGGAAAATAGGAGCCGATTACTCCACCAATGCCTCCATAGCATTCACGGCCGCTGAGAATAATTTTAAATGAGCGATGGCAGTAGCAATAGGTGTCTTTGGTATCAACAGCGGACAGGCATTTGCGGGTGTCATTGGCCCTTTGGTTGAAGTGCCGGCTCTCATAGGATTGGTCAATGTTGCCTATTGGTTGCAAAAAATACTATTTAAAACAACAAAACTTTTAAATACAATCTCATGAAAATTGCATTGTTTAGTGACATCCATGCAAACCTGCCAGCCCTGGAAAGCTGTCTTAAGCGTATTGAGGAACGGAAACCTGACGCAATCTATTGCCTTGGTGATTTGGTAGGTTACAACATTTGGCCAAATGAAGTAATTAATGAAGTAAGGCGTAGAGGTATCCCAACTATTGCAGGAAATTATGACCAGGGAATTGGTTTAATGATTGATGAGTGCGGGTGTGCATACAAGACAGAATCAGAAAGAGATATGGGGAAAATTTCAATAGCTTATACCAACTCAATTATACAGCCTGACGAAAGAGGCTATCTAAGAACCTTGCCTACACATATCAGGGTAGAATTCCAACTAAATGAAAATAAGTTAAATCTTTTATTTGTGCATGGCAGTCCAAGGAAGATAAATGAATACTTATTCGAAGACAGGGAAGAAAAGAGTCTGTTGAGAATTATGGAAAATGCTGGTGCAGATATCATGTGCTTCGGTCACACGCATAAACCCTACCACAGGGTATTACCAACACAAGCTGCTAAAAATACCCATTACCGGCATGCCATCAACATAGGTTCAGTAGGTAAGCCTAAAGACGGTAATCCAAAAGGGTGTTATGTAATGCTTACGATCATTGCAGGGAGTTCCATCTCAGACAGGGATACGGTGCAAGTTGATTTTATAAGATTTGAATATGATGTAGAAAAAGCCGCAAAAGCAATTGAGGAAAGTCCTTTGCCTGATGAATATGCTGATATGCTTAGGAATGGTTATTAAATCATTACAGATACTCTAATACCTCCCTCAAAATAAAATTTGATTTTCATAAAACCATTGGGCTGTTTTTTTCGTAGCTTTTTTCGGTTTTCATAGGATATTGGATTTAAACGGGGTAAGATTTCCATCTTTGCCCTTTTATCTTTTCTTGTATATTCGGCATGCAAATGTCTGATAAATTGAAAACAGGATAGGTGAGTACTGATTATTTCGACTACTGTAAGATTATCAGCCCTGATCTGCGAAAGTTTTGAAACAAAAATTTAAATGTTTGGTAAGGCAATTGATTTTTAGGATTAGGTAGATAACTTCGCAAATGCTCTTCCGGCCTCATAAAAAGTACGTTAAGAATGTATGGGTTAAGAAATGAAATTAACGGTTAAATATCTTGCTTTGCAATTTGCCCGTAAGTCGCAATAAAGTTTGGACATATTCTGAAGTTTGAGCTAATTTCATTTTAGCAATGTATTTATATTTTTTAGTCTTTTTTATGCAGCCTTAATTTTTTTGAATCAAGGCAAAAAATTAAACAGAGACTTGCAATTACACATAGCCTTTACGAACTAAATGCTTTATCCTGTAATTTTTATTAAATAAAATGTTAATTTGTTACCTTAATCACAAATTCACCTAAGGTTAGGAAAGAATTGCCAGTTTCCGCTATGATCAACAGGGTTATAACTTAATTGCTGGCATTATTAAAAATCCAATAATCACTTTTCCAATTTGATAATGCTTTTCACCTTCTCTTTTTTATTTCCTTTAACTTCGATATTGCAATCGACGCCACGTATGGCCCACTCTTAATTCGGGCCGATATTTGAAGTAAACAGGTAAAGTTCCATAATTTTAAACCATAATATTGCTGATATGAATAAAACGGGTCCGATAATAGTAATTGAAGACGATCAGGACGATCAGTTGATATTACAAGAAATTTTTACAAATCTTAAGTTTGTAAATGAGATTATTTTTTTCGGGGATGGCGAGCTGGCGCTTAACTATTTGATTAATTCTTCAACTGAACCCTTTTTAATTCTTTCAGATATTAATATGCCCAAATTAAACGGACTCGAATTAAGAGAAAAGATTCATACCAACGAAGATCTGAGAATCAAATGTATTCCCTATTTATTTTTCACTACTACCGCTGAACAGAAACATGTGATAGATGCATACTCCAAATCAGTGCAAGGATTTTTTGCAAAGCCTCATTCCTTCGAAAAGCTGAAGCGTACTATCAGGATAATCGTAGATTACTGGCAGGAATGTGAATCTCCAAATTACATTAAATAATTGGCTGCACTCCCGCAGTAAAGGTCAACTTTGCAAACCGTCGTAAATAAACATTACCAACTTTTTAAAGATTTGATACACCAGGCAATTTTTCAATTTGCCCGGTGTATCAGAAGAAATTTGCCCCCGCGATGGTGGTACGGCGGTTATAGAAAATAGAGGGAAATATTGATTTTATTGAGGTTCTTTGTTAAAATAATTTCGCATCAGGTAATTAGAATAATTAACCGGGAAAAGAATTAAATTCCAGGTTCCTACCATTATAGCGTGATAATTAGAATTGAAAATTTACAATCAACATAAACCAATAATCAGCAATGAGACAGCACTTATTATTTACAGCAATACTAGCGGGGATTGTTATAACTGCAAATGCACAAACAGCAAAACATGAAGATACGGAGTACTATTCTCCGGTACCCACTGTAGTAACTCCAGGTGAAGCAGCGGGTAAGCCGCCCTCAGATGCAATCGTGTTATTTGATGGCACAAGCCTTGATAATTGGGTTGCCGAAAAGGATAGCACCTCACCAAATAAATGGGACGTTAAGGATGGGGTAATGATGGTAAATAAAGCCAATGGGGACATTCGTACCAAAAACTCTTTCACAGATTTTCAATTGCATATAGAATACCTCATTCCTTCTAACATAACCGGGAAAGACCAGGCTCGGGGCAACAGCGGCATCTTTCTCGCTGCCCTGCCATGGGGACCTGGTGGCTACGAGTTGCAGGTATTAGATAATTATAACAATAAAACTTATGTGAACGGGCAGGCTGGAAGTATCTATAAGCAGAGCCCTCCGTTGGTGAATGCCTGCCGCAAACCGGGAGAATGGCAAACCTATGATGTTGTATGGAAAGCCCCACGTTTCAATGATGATGGCTCTTTGAAATCACCCGCACGTATTACAGTTTTGCACAATGGGATATTAGTGCAAAATGACACAGAACTCAAGGGGGATACTCCTTATGAAGGACAGCCAGGTTATCGTAAGCACGGAGCTGCACCTATAAAATTACAGTCACATGGTGATAAAAGTGAACCCATCAGTTACCGCAATATCTGGCTCAGGGAATTGGGAAAGCAATAATTGACTGTGGCATTACCACCACGGGTATGCGCAATTATTATTCCTGTTTCCATGAAAAATCTTATTAATTACTTGTATCAATGCTGGCTGAAATAATGTAACTAATTTGTAACTTGGTACTTTTAAGCGGGATGACCTCCTTAATCAAAAGCTTAAAAACTTTAAATAATTCTGAATCAAAAAATAAATTATTGCCATGAAAAAATACCTGTTGATACTTTGTTGTATCTCCCTGATTTCCGCAAAGACCTCTACGGATGATTTCAAAAGCCTGTTCAATGGAAAAGATCTCCAGGGCTGGACCATACATGGAACCGAAAAATGGTATGTGGAAAACGGTGAGCTGGTTTGTGAAAGCGGTCCCGATAAGCAGTACGGTTACCTGTCTACCGACAAACCTTACAAGAATTTTGTGCTCACACTGAATTTCAAGCTCGAAGCGAATGGCAACAGCGGGGTCTTTATCCGTTCTGGTATCGAAGGTACTAAGATCAGTGGCTGGCAGGTGGAAGTAGCGCCGCCCAATATGCATTCAGGAGGTATTTATGAATCTTACGGGCGTGAATGGCTAATAAAACCAAAGCCTGAGGATGAAACAGCCTTAAAAGCAACTGAATGGAACCTGATGCGGATCGAAGCCAAAGGGGACGAAGTGACCACCTGGATCAACGGAAAACAAATGGTCTATTTAAAGGATAGTAAGATAGGAGAAGGGAAGGGTTTTATTGCGCTCCAGATACATGACGGGGGCGGTATCAAAGTACGGTGGAAAGAAATTCGCCTAAAAGAACTCAATTAATTAAAAGGACTAAACATAATTATAATTTAAACAACTTGCATGAAAAATCAAAATGGATCCCGCAGGAAATTTTTAAGGTCCTTTGCTACCTCCGCAGCAGCTATTACCATCGGATCGGATCTGTTTGCAACCCGTTCCGGGAACACTTATTTTGAACAGCTTAAAAGAAAACAGTTTAATGCCAACGATAATATCAATATCGCCCTGATCGGTGCAGGTGGTATGGGCACCCAGGATACCCTTACGGCCCTTACTGTTCCAGGAGTTAAACTGGTGGCCATTTGCGACCTGTATGATGGCAGGCTGGAGGAAGCGAAAAAAAAGTGGGGAGCAAATCTTTTTACCACGCGAAGCTATAAGGAAATATTAACCCGCAAAGATGTTGATGCTGTTATTATTGGTACACCTGATCATTGGCACCAGCAAATATCCATTGATTCAATGCGGGCAGGTAAGCACGTATATTGCGAAAAACCAATGGTACATGGTGTTACTGAAGGGCCTGCGGTGATCAAGGCCCAAACAGATACCGGTAAGATCTTCCAGGTGGGTAGCCAGGGAGTATCCTCGCTGGGAAATGAAAAGGCCAAACAATTATTAAAGGATGGCGCAATCGGTTCATTAAATTATGCGGAGGGTTTTTGGGCCAGGCACTCGCCTACAGGAGCAGCAATACCCCATTCCGCCAGATGCTTCTCCTGCAAATGTAGACTGGGAAACTTTTATCAGCAACACAAAAAAACGGCCGTTTGATGCTACCCGTTTTTTCAGGTGGAGAAATTATAGGGATTATGGAACAGGTATGGCGGGCGATCTCTTCGTTCATCTTTTTTCCAGTTTGCATTTTATAACGAATTCGTTAGGCCCTAATAAAATTTATTCAGCGGGCGGACTGCGGTATTGGAAAGACGGCCGGGAAGTTCCGGATGTATTACTGGGCACCTTTGATTACCCCCAGGCGCAAGCACATCCGGCGTTTAACCTGTCATTAAGGTGCAATTTTGTTGATGGTACAAGTGGTACTACTTTCTTAAAATTGGTTGGAAGCGAAGGCTCTATGGATGTCACCTGGGATAGCGTGACTTTAAAAAGGAATAAAACCACGGAATCCGATGATCCCTTTTTTATTGAGCAAATGAAAAAAGCTGGTACGCCTGTTTCCAGCCGAAAAAGAATTTTATCTCCCGAGGAATATACCTTTGAAGCAGAAAAAGGTTACTTGGGAGGGCCATACGATCATTTTGTAAATTTTTTCGAGGCTATCAGGAAGGGTGGTAAAGTTGTGGAAGATGCTATTTTTGGATATAGGGCTGCTGCGCCCGCACTGTTATGCAACGACAGTTATAACCAGGATACCGCGATTTTGTGGGATCCGGAAAAGATGCAGTTGATTAAAAAATAACTGGAGATTTTAATAAATCTTATTGGTGATGGCAATTTTTTAATTGAACTAATAACCCGGTAACCGGGATGGTACAAATTTATTTGCGAGCTGTTTTCGAAAATAGCGATATTAAAGAACGAAAATGAGTTCCGGATGCCCGGATAAAAGAGCCTTATTCATGGATCTCCATAAACAGTTAGCGGCGGCTATGTGCAATACCGGGCCTTATGTTAAGTCATTACGATATGCCTAAGCTCTCAGTTCCACTTTAAAGGCCAGGCTAAAATAGGAAAAGGACTGGCCTTGCGGGTCCTTATTGACGAATTTCCACTCCTGCCCGTTGATCAATGGTGGGGTTTGAGAGGCTGCTTCACCCATCCCAATATATGAATCCGAGCTTTCCAGTCGAAATCCATAAGCTTTGCCCTTATTTAAATGTAGTCCGGGGATATTAAAGGATTTCCATTTTCCCGTATCGTTCCGGGTACATTCGATACTTGCTGATCCGAGTACCGGTCCCCAGCTTTTTAATTGAGGGTCAAAGGTGTGAAGTGTCATTAATACGTTGCCCGGGGAGGTTACAATACTGGTAAAAACTTTTATGGCTTCCAGTTGCCCTTCTGATGGTGCAATAAACGTTTGGCCACCCACTATATTCTTATTGGTAAAACTATGGTGACCAATCCAGCTGGTAGTATTGTTGGTTACTTGTTCCACTACCGCCTTTAGCGGGGTATTTTTTGATTCAATATTCATGAGTGCAGTTTTAATAAATGTATAATGATTGTGCCTTGAAATTTATCAATATCGATGTACGTCAAATATTGTGCTGCGGGTTTTATTCATTTGTTAAATAATAGCAAGTTTTCTATAATAAGGTTTACAAAAAGTTCTCAATAAATCAAAACCTTCCTTTTTGGCAATAATGCTTACCTTTAAGGTTACTTAACATCATTTTTTGGTAGCTTATCTGATGCCCTTGCCCCCAAAGAAATTTTAAAAAACAGTACTATGTATACTTATATTTGGAATAAATACCTGCCGGTAATACGGATTTTATTGAAAAAATCTTCCGGTGGCGATCAGTTATTAAGTTTAAACAGGGATGATTTTGAACGCGCCGGAACCGGACGAAAGGCAGGCTACAAATTTATTATCGAATACACGGAAGGGAAGGTAAGCAATGTGATAAGCGGATCAGATCTTGCAAGTCACCTCGCTTCCGCCATGCTTGAAGATGCAGCTACAAAGGCCGTTTTGCAAACAGGGCATTTCCAGGTGATCTTAAATACGAAATTCCAGCTTACAATAAAGAATAAAACACCACAGCAGGTTGAAGTGCCGGCCGAAGTATAATTACAAAAGAAAATTTGATTTTTAATTTAACCAGTAACAAGTATTTTGAAGTTTAAAGATTTTAGTTTCGATGAACGCTTGCTTGAAGGCATCGAAGCATCAGGGTATGATGAAGCCACCCCGGTACAGGAACAAGTAATTCCCTTAGTGTTAGCAGGAAAAGATGTGATTGCATCCGCCCAAACAGGAACCGGCAAAACAGCCGCCTTTTTATTGCCGCTGATCAATAATATAATTTCTACCCCTATAAATCATCATAGCATTACAGCCCTGGTGATAGTACCCACACGCGAATTGGCCATTCAAATTGCCCAGCACATGGAGGGTCTTTCTTATTTTACTTCTGTGAGTTCTATCGCAGTATACGGAGGTGGCGATGGTAATGCCTTCGTGCAGGAAAAAAAGGCGCTGAGTGCAGGTGCTGATGTGGTTATTTGTACACCCGGCAAAATGCTGGCCCATATTAATATGGGTTATGTTAAATTCCAGGGATTAAAATACCTTATTTTAGATGAGGCAGACCGTATGCTTGATATGGGATTTTATGACGATATCATGCGTATTATCCATGCTTTGCCGGCGAAACGGCAAAACCTTTTATTTTCAGCAACCATGCCTCACAAGATCAGGGAATTGGCACGTACGATTTTGCACAAGCCTGAAGAAGTTAATATTTCCATGAGCAAGCCGAATGATAAAATCATCCAGCTGGCCTACGTTGTGTTTGATACTCAAAAGATCCCTTTGGTAAAATACATTTTGCACCAGAAGAACTTTTCTTCAGTGCTGATATTTTGCAGCAGTAAGATCAGTGTAAAGCAATTGACCCGTGATTTAAATAGAACTACTTTACAGGTAGATGAAATACACAGCGACCTTGAACAGGATAAAAGAGAAGAAGTGCTGATGCATTTCAAAAGCGGGAAGATACAAATTTTAGTGGCCACAGATATACTTAGCCGCGGCATCGATATTGACAATATTGGATTAGTGCTTAATTACGACGTGCCTCACGACGGTGAAGATTATGTACACCGAATCGGCCGTACGGCCCGAGCAGCAGCCGAAGGCACGGCTATCACCTTCATCAGTGTAAAAGAACAACGAAAATTTGCTACCATAGAAAGGTTGCTTGGAAAATCAGTACCCAAAGCTGTTGTGCCGGAGCAATTCGGTGAGGCTCCGGTATATAATCCAGGTGCTTCCCGGCAGGAAGGTGGTAAGGGCAATATGAAAAGGCCACCTAAATTTTCCGGCAGATTCCAGGGCAACCGGAAAGGTGTAAATTAATCGCATCGGTTTACAGCAATATCGGCTCAGGCGGTTTCGGTTTTCTGAACCAATCAACATGAAATTTTCCGGCACTTTTTAGTCCGGGCTCCACCCGGCTTTTGTTTATACATTTCCTACCCGACGCTACGCATAAATTTAAAAGTATAAATGATTGTTCCTTTGATTCTAATTGATTAAAACTTCACCAATTAGAACAGGCGCGAGGTATCCTTATCATACAAGGAATGTCAATTGGTCTGCTTTCTTAGACAGGCCTGCTGATACGGTGATATCAATATACCCAGGCTGGCATTGTCGAAGAAAGTAATTTATCCTTACCTCAAAGATTAAAATCTTCAATTGTATATTGGCTTTGCTTAATCCCTCTTATTAATTACCCACTTCCTGCTGCAAATCTTTTGAGCCGGCATTACCCGGGTACCGAATATATTTGTAAAAATAATCTTTCATCCCACCAGGCAATACCATATTATCTAATCCCATTGAATACCTTAAAGGAGTAGGGCCGTTAAAAGGAGAGTTGTTGAAAAAGGAATTAGGCATTTTTACATTCAAAGACCTGCTCGAATACTACCCGTTTCGTCACCTCGACAAAACAAAGGTTGATAAGATTGCATCGCTGAATACCGCCACAGAATATATCCAGGTTGCAGGAAGGTTAACTGCTTTCGAAGTTACCGGGCAAAAAAGTGCCAAACGGCTTGTGGGCTATTTGGAGGATGACACCGGGGTAATTGAATTAACCTGGTTCCAGGGCATCAGCTGGATTGAAAAAACATTGCAGGCAGGTAATGATTACCTCGTTTTTGGTAAGCCGGGTTTTTTTATGAACAAGGTGCAGATGGTTCATCCCGAGATAGAAATATTCACCCATGAAAAAGCGGCCGGAAAAAAATTCCTTGAGCCAATCTATTCATCCACTGAGAAATTGAAGGCCAGGGGGCTTAACGGTAGGGCCATGGGCAAATTGACATTGGCATTATTCCAATTGCTGTCGCTGAAGGATTTTCCTGAAAATTTACCGGAAACGATCATAAAACAATACCGCTTTATAACACGTTGGGATGCGTTTTGCAGTATCCATTTCCCTTCGTCTGAAGAAATGTATACCCACGCCGTAAGGCGCTTGAAATTTGAAGAATTGTTCTTCGCCCAATTGCGGCTGGGTTTGCTGCGCAGCACGAGGAACCGTTTTAGTCATGGGTGGGTGTTCGACAAGGTCGGGGAACTTTTTAAGATATTTTATAATAAATACCTGCCCTTCGAGCTAACAGGTGCTCAAAAAACAGTATTGAAAGAGATCAGGAAAGATATGGGTACGGGAAAACAAATGAACCGGTTGCTGCAAGGAGATGTAGGAAGTGGTAAAACCATTGTAGCCTTGCTGAGCATGCTGATAGCAGCTGATAACGGCTTTCAAAGCGTTTTAATGGCCCCGACCGAAATTTTGGCCCAACAGCATTTCAATAGTATTAGTCAGCTGATTGGCCAAATGCCAGTTGCGGTGAAGTTGCTTACGGGTTCAACCGTTTTAAAAAAAAGAAAAGGTATACTGGCTGCCGCTGAAGATGGTACGCTGACCATTCTGATTGGCACGCATGCCGTTATAGAAGATACCGTGCAATTTAAAAATCTTGGCTTTGCCGTCGTAGATGAGCAACACAAATTCGGGGTAGCCCAACGTGCAAAGTTGTGGAAAAAAAATTCTTTGCCACCACATATATTGGTTATGACGGCCACCCCGATTCCAAGAACCCTCACGCTCACTGCATATGGTGATCTTGATTACAGTGTAATTGACGAATTACCACCTGGCAGGCAACCTGTAATGACAATTCACCGTTTTGAAAATAAGCGGCCACAAGTGATGGATTTTATTAAAAAGGAGATTGGTAAGGGCCGGCAGGCATACGTGGTTTACCCGTTAATTGAAGAGTCTGCTACCTTGGATTATGAGAACCTCATGAAAGGCTTTGAAGAGGTCAAATCTTTTTTTCCGGAACCAAAATACTGGATCAGTATGGTACATGGAAGGCAAAAGGCCATCCAGAAAGAAACCAATATGCAACGGTTCGTTACAGGTGATACACAAATAATGGTGAGCACAACGGTTATCGAAGTTGGCGTAAATGTCCCGAATGCATCCGTGATGGTTATTGAAAGTGCGGAAAAGTTTGGGTTATCGCAATTGCACCAGTTACGTGGGCGGGTTGGCCGGGGCAGTGAACAAAGTTTTTGTATATTATTAACCGGGAATAAGGTTTCGCACGATGCCCGGGAAAGACTCAAAATTTTATGTGCTACCAACGATGGATTTAAAGTCGCAGAAAAAGACCTTGAGATACGGGGGCCCGGAGATATTGAAGGGACCCGGCAAAGCGGGCTTTTAAATTTCAAACTGGCAGATATTATCCGGGACCGGGCGATGCTTGATGTTGCGAAAACCATTACGTCCTCGATAATTGATTCTGATCCTGATCTGCAATTGGAAGAAAATTTACCTGTAAAAAATCACCTTCAATTGCAGCAGGGAAAAACCGCCTGGAGTAAAATTTCCTGACCCTGGCTGCAACATTACCAATTTCCATTTTGTTGCTGGTTAATGATTTAACATCTTCTTCTATTACGGGCAAATTCTTTCTGTATATTTTTGCTAATCTATTTGTTGTATCACTTTCATCCATTTTCACTGGTTTGGTTTAGACTTTTGTTAGCCATTATGATTACCCAACAAATATGTTTGAATGTTCTGTTCAAATAAACCAATAATGAACATTGCATATTACCAATCCTGACACTTGATCGCTGATCAACGGAATGTATTACTTCCAGGCAAAACGGCATCGGCAAAGAACTGAACAGGTATTATCCTCTTCAACTGTAATAGTGCAGTAATTAAACCGGTATGTGCAAAAGATATTGATATCTTGATCATCAGTACTAATGCTATATTTATCCTGGCAAATAATTTGCCCGTTATCATCACCTTCAACTGCGAATGAGCAAACAATACAGCGCATAATTTCGTAATTACATTATAGTACATTATGTGTGAACTTTACATTGTTTTATTGGTTATCATTTAGTAAATTGTAAAAAATAATCCTCGTTGAAAATTCTTAAATTATTCACAGCTTGCTTCTTTGTTGTGTTGGTTTCTGCCATTATAACCCCGGCTTTAGCGCAGCTGCAATTTGTTGAAAACAAAGGCCAGTGGGACAGTAAAGTGAACTTCAGGGCGGATATCCAGACAGGGGCATTTTTTGTTGAACGAAAAGGCTTTACTGTTTTGCAACATAATACGGAAGACCTGGAAAAACTTGCTTCCATGACGCATGGGCATTCCCCTTCCGCCTCATCTGTAACTAACGCCGCAAAAAAGACGGCACCTTCAAACCAAAGCTTTAAGCTACGCTCCCATGCCTACCGCGTTAGTTTTGTGGATGCTCCCAAAAGTGCAATAATTACTCCTGACAAGCCTTTGGCTACTTATAACAATTATTTTATAGGAAATGATAAATCCAAATGGCAAGGGGATTGTAAAATATACCAGGGGGTAACTTATACAAATATGTACCCGAATATTGACGTAAGGTATTACACAGATGCGGGCACTTTAAAATATGATATTATTGTGCGGCCTGGAGGTAATATAAATGATATCGCGTTAAATTATGAGGGTGTAGACAAGCTGGAGGTAAAGAACAAGGAACTGGTGATCGGCACTTCAGTGGGTGAAGTGCGCGAACTCTATCCCTATTCCTACCAGCTACAGAACGGTGCCCGAAAAATCCTCGACTGCAAGTATGTGGTGACTGGAAATACCGTGAGGTTTAAAATCAAGGATTACCTTCCGAACCAAACTATTGTGATTGATCCCACACTGATCTTTGCATCTTTTACAGGCAGTACTACCGACAACTGGGGATATACGGCTACTCCCGGCCCTTCTGGGAGTTTTTTCGCGGGCGGGATTTCCTTTGGCAGCGGTTACCCTGTATCAGCCGGTGCCTTTGACCAAACGTTTAACGGGGGAATTGATGAAGATTCAAATGGCCCTTACGATATTGCTATCATTAAACTTTCACCTGATGGTGTAAACAGGGTCTATGCAACTTACATTGGTGGCAGTGGCAACGAACAGCCACACAGCATGATGTCCGATGCAGCAGGCAACCTGGTTATCGCCGGCCGCTCCAACTCATTTTCCGACGCAGACGCATCGAAAAATTTTCCAACTATTTTGCCCAGGATCGGACCTGCGGGAGATTATGATATTATCGTTACGAAATTTAATGCCGGCTCTGCCAATCGGTTCTGTCGCTATTGGCGGCAGCGGGGCAGATGGGGTGAATATCAGGAAGAAATTTGATACCCCTGATGGCGCTGAAACCACGCGAAGAAATTATGGGGATGATGCCCGAAGCGAGGTGCTGCTGGATGGTGCCAATAATATCCTGGTAGCATCCTGTACACAATCATCCGATTTCCCGGTGGCCGGCTCCGCTATACAGAATACATTTGGAGGTGGAAAGCAGGATGGGGTCATCTTAAAATTCAGCAGCGACCTTTCCTCCAGGATTTTTAGTAGTTTCTTTGGCGGCTCAGGCACTGATGCATGTTTTGTATTGTCGATTAATCCCACTACGAGCAATGTTTTTGTGGCTGGCGGTACCAGCAGTACTGACTTGCCCGGAAACAAAACCGGCTCTATTTACGCTGGTTTCCAGGGAGGGGATGTGGACGGATTTGTGACACAGGTGAGCCCGGATGGTTCAGGCATCATTAAAACAACTTATATGGGCACCATAGGTAACGACCTCGTTTATGGCATCCAATTCGATAAATTTGGTTTTCCTTATGTAACAGGTACTACTACAGGGAGCTGGCCGGTTATCAACGCTACTTTCAGTAACCAGGGAGGTAAACAGTATATCAGTAAACTGCAGCCCGACCTTTCAAAATTTGTGTATTCCACCGTCTTTGGAACTAATTCTATTATTCCCAATATTTCGATCACTGCTTTTTTGGTAGACCGCTGCCAGAACGTATACGTTTCCGGATGGGGCGGAAAATTCAATGATGATCGGGGATATCCCAATGCCGGAACAAACGGCCTGCCGATCACCGGTGATGCTATTCAATCTACCACCGATGGGAATGATTTTTATTTTTTCGTTTTGGAAAAAAATGCGGCCAGCCAGTTATTCGGTAGTTTTTACGGGCAGCGTGGCGGGTTTGACGACCATGTTGATGGGGGCACCAGCCGGTTTGACGCGAACGGCATAATCTATGAAGCAATCTGTGCCAATTGTGGCGGCCGTAGTAACCCGTCGGTTATATTTCCGACAACCCCCGGTGTGTGGGCTCCCAGGAACGGGTCCAATAATTGTAATGAAGCGGCTGTAAAGATCGAAATGAATTTTGGTGGGGTTGGTGCAAGTATAAAAGCCACCATCAATGGGGTGCTGGATACGATTGGATGCGTTCCTTTAACTGTTACCCTAACGGATACACTCGCAAAAGGTAAAAAGTATATATGGAATTTTGGAGATGGTAGTCCTGAAGTTTCCCAAACCACCAACACCATTAACCATACCTTTAATTTAGTAGGCACTTACCGCGTGAGGCTGGTTTCTATTGACTCTGCTACCTGCAATATTGCCGATACAGCATATACACAGATCAGGGTAGGGAATAACATCGTGACGCCAAATTTTATTGCGTCCAAAATAGGCGGTTGTCAGAGCCTGACGTTCGAGTTCCAAAATACTACGACAGCCGTAATACCAAGTTATTCTCCAACCGCATTTTTATGGGATTATGGTGACAATACAACTCCCCAGCGCACTGGCTTTGGGCCCACCTCCCATACTTACGCCGCTCCTGGAACCTATGTGGTAAAACTGGTCGTGGATGACTCTGCTTTTTGTAATGCTCCTGATAGTGTAAAAAAGACAGTCCGCCTGGCGGTAAATGTACAAGCGCGTTTTGAAACGCCGGATAAGGGCTGTGTCCCCTATACCGCCGTCTTCAACAATACCTCTCTAGGAGGACTGGAATTTTTATGGAATTTTGGCGATGGCACTACTTCAACCGAAGTAAATCCGAGCCATGTTTATGCTAATACGGGTACTTACACCGTTCGATTGACGGCAATCGATACTACCACCTGTAACCGAACAGACACCTATAATTTTAGTATTACGGTTTTTTCTATACCCACGGCGGGTTTCAGCTTTTCACCGAATCCGGCAGAAGAGAACAGGCCTACAAACTTTGCTAATTTCTCCAGTGGTGCCATCACATATGAATGGGACTTTGGTGATGGGTCTTCTTCCACGGAGGTTAATCCACGCTACCAGTATAATGCAACGGGTACATACAATGCGTGTCTGGTTGCCATCAATGTAGCCGGTTGCCGGGACACTTTTTGTCTCGAAGTACAAGCCCTCGTAATACCATTACTGGATGTTCCAAATGCATTTACACCTGGAAAGTTTGGGGTTAACAGCGTAGTAAAAGTGGTAGGTTTTGGCATTGGGAAAATGGACTGGAAAATATACAATCGCTGGGGGCAGCGTGTATTTTGGAGCACGAGCCAGGCTTCCGGCTGGGATGGCAGTTTCAAAGGAAGTATACAACCAATTGATGTATATACTTATTCGCTGGATGTGGAATTCACAGATGGTAAAAAGATCAGGAAAACGGGTGATATCTCACTTCTAAGATAGAACTTTTACATAGTATTTTTTATTAACAGGCAGGTAATTAAAAAGGATAACTCACAATGAAAATATATAGGAAAATAGTATTCCTGGTTGCGATGAGTTTACAGGTTGCAGCCTGTTTGCATTCCCAGGACCTTCCTTTTTCACAATTTTTCAAGTCGCCGCTAACCACCAATCCTGCAAATACGGGGTTTATACCGGATGCCGATTACCGGCTTGGTGCACATTACCGCAACCAGTACTCTTCGATTCTTGCCTCCCCTTATAAAACAATCAGCGTTTTCGGGGATGCACAGATACTCCGTAACAAGATCGAGAATGGCTGGCTGGGCATTGGCGGGCTGATCTTAAGCGATGTTGCCGGTAGCGGGGGTTTGCGTTCCACCAAAATCTATGGATCACTGGCTTATCACCAGCAACTGGGCAATAGCAGTTTGTTAAGTGCGGGCTTCAATGTAGGCTGGGCCAACAAGCGCATCGATGTGAGCAAGTTAAGTTTCCCCGACCAGTTTGACGGCAAGTTCTTTGATAATACCCTCCCTTCTTCGGTGGTGCTCACGGCCAATAGCGTAAGCTATCTTGATATACAGGCAGGGATGAATTACGCATATTTTCCTACAGAGGATATTTATTTAAACGGGGGTTATTCAATTCACCATGTTAATGGGCCACAGGAAACTTTTTTCAGCGGGGCACCTGATAGCAGCAGGGTGCCGATTCGCCACATTGGCTTTTTGAATGCTTTGCTTAAGGTCAACGATCGCGTGATTATTAACCCCAATATTTACTACACCAACCAGGCTAAGTCAAGTGAATTGGTAGTAGGCTTAAATGCGAATTATAATTTATCAGGTGAAGGCGGGGAGAAACAATTACTCGCGGGTATCTATTATCGTGCAGGAGATGCTTTTATCCCGATGGTGGGATTTGAAATAAAAAATATCAGGTTTACTTTTAGTTATGATGCTACAACATCTTCCCTGCGCAATTTTAATAATTTCCGCGGAGCCAATGAGTTCAGTATCATAAAGAAGGGTTTCTACGCCGAAAATAATAGCGATTCCCGCCAGGTTTTTTGCCCTAAATTCTAATCATAGGATATAAAATAAAAACGCCCCCGTTAAATTCCAGGGCGTTTTTATTTTACAGGTACC
>JBBJMD010000189.1:0-7271 GCA_037719925.1 Ferruginibacter sp. | reverse complement strand
CAATATAATTTGACCGATGGCCTGTCCCAGGGTAATGCCTTTCTTTTCTTTCAGATTCTCATTAGGATCTTCGCCTTCGAGTTTAGCGTGAATCTCTTTTACTGATTTATAGATGAGGAACAGGCCGCCAAGTAGCATGACAATGCTTGCCAGGTCGAATCCTTTTCCGAAAATTGTAAATACCGACTTGCCTTTCTGTGAAAGCAACCACCCAAGCGCCATCAATAGCAAGCTCCTGGAAATAATACCGGTGATCATCCATATCCGCCGCGCCTTTGTCTGGTCTTGTTTTTGTTGCAGGCGGTTCATGATGATGCTTACAAATATTACATTATCGATGCCTAATACAACTTCTAAAATAACCAGAATAAAAAAGCTTATTAAACTTTCTGATGTCAGTAAGTGCTCCATGGTGTAAAAATAAAGATTTAGCGTTTATGGGTTACCCTTTATGGGTCGATTATAATTCAATTTTTTATTATAGGGCTGAAATAATATTTGACCATTCCGTGGCTTTCAGGATACGTTCGAACACCCTGCGGTATCACGATGAGATACATGAACATATTTTTTTCACGATACCCGGGCCCTGGTAAATGAATCCTGTCCAAACCTGTATCAATGCTGCACCCGCGGCCAATTTTTCTTTAGCATCGTCGGCCGAGAATATTCCCCCGCTTCCAATGATTGGTATTGTTCCATTTGTTTTTTGATGGATATACCGGATTAATTCGGTGCTCCTTGTTTTCAAGGGTAACCCGCTCACTCCCCCGGCCCCAATATCTTTTACGACGCGTGTTGGGGTAGTCAATCCTTCCCGGCTGAGGGTGGTATTGGCCGCCACCAGGCCGTCTAAATTTATCTCCATGGCAAGATCTATCACATCATCAAGCTGGCCTGGAGCCAGGTCGGGAGCTATTTTAAGAAGGATCGGTTTTTGGGTTCCAAAGGTCTTATTTTGTTCCTGCAATTGTGTCAGGATTTTCCGAAGGGATGCTTTCTCCTGGAGTTCTCTCAAACCCGGCGTATTAGGCGAACTTACATTTACTACGAAATAGTCAACATAATCGTGCAAGGCATTAAAACATGCCATATAATCCTGCCACGCATCTTCATTTGGGGTTTTTTTATTTTTACCTATATTTCCCCCGATTATTATTTTTGTGTTTAATTTTTTCCGTTGGAGTTCTGATCTTTTCTTCCAGCTTTTCAACCGGTTCAAAACCATTACCATGCCATCATTATTAAATCCCATCCTGTTGATAAGCGCCTTATCTTTCGGTAAACGAAATAACCGGGGTTTGTCATTACCTCCCTGGGGCAGGGGTGTTACCGTACCTATCTCTACAAAACCAAATCCGAGGGTTTCCAGTTCTTCAAGGTACAGGGCATTTTTGTCGAATCCCGCACCCAGGCCCACAGGATTGCTAAAGTTCAGGCCTGAAAAAACCCGTGAAAGGCCGGTTCCTGCCGGCCTGAACAGTTTAGTTAATAATCTTTTACCCGGCGGGATCTTACAAATAAGTCTTAAACAGTTCATTGAGAAATAATGCACCCATTCAGGGTCAAAGGCAAATAAAACAGTGCGAAGAATTTTGTACATTCTGGCGCAAAAATAGGATACAGTTTTTTGTTTCCGGCAGAAAATATAACTTTGATACACGAAAGTTGCATAAACAACTAATTCACGGAAATAGTCAATGGTACCTCCAATACATTTAACAGAAAGAATAGGGGTTATTTGCTATTACCGAGGCAGATCTTGTGCTACCCTCTTTCCTTTCAGTTATTTTTTAACGGGCAAAAATGATTCATAATGTTTAAAATATACCCATATGCAGGAAGCGTACATAGTTGCTGGCTACAGGACGGCTATCACAAAAAGTAAAAAAGGGGGCTTCCGGTTTACCCGCCCGGATGACCTCGCCATCGATGTGATCAGGGGATTACTTGCCAGTGTGCCACAACTGGATGTAAGCAGGGTAGATGATGTAATAGTAGGCAATGCCGTCCCGGAGGCCGAACAAGGCCTCCAGGTTGGGCGAATGATCGCTGCACGGGCCGTTGGAATCCATGCACCCGGTATTACCATAAACCGGTATTGTGCCAGCGGGCTCGAGAGTATCGCCATGGCAACCGCCAAAATCCGGACAGGCATGGCTGAATGTATCATTGCGGGTGGCACAGAGAGTATGACGATGGTGCCAACGGCAGGATGGAAAACTTCACCAGCTTATTCAATAGCCAAAGACACACCTGATTTTTATTTGAGCATGGGGCTTACCGCCGAAGCTGTAGCAAAGGAATACAATGTAAGCCGGGAAGACCAGGATGCCTTTAGTTATCAGAGTCATATGAAGGCAGGGAATGCTATTAAAGAGGGATATTTTAAATCCGGTATACTTCCGATAAATGTGGAGGAAGTTTACCTGGATCCTAATGGCAAAAAACAGACACGAAATTTTACAGTTGAAACAGACGAAGGGGTCAGGGCAGACACGTCATTAGAAGGACTTTCGAAGTTAAAACCTGCATTCGCCTTAGGTGGAAGTGTTACTGCAGGCAACAGTTCACAAACAAGTGACGGGGCGGCGTTTGTAATTGTAATGAGTGAAAACATGATCAATGAGCTTGGACTCAAACCGATCGCGCGACTGGTAAATTGTGCAAGTGCAGGAGTTCACCCGCGTGTGATGGGCATGGGCCCGGTGGAAGCAGTTCCAAAAGTGTTGAAGCAGGCAGGAATGAATTTAGGTGATATTGGTTTGCTTGAATTGAACGAGGCCTTTGCCTCACAGTCGCTGGCAGTAATACGGCTGTTGGACCTGGATCCTTCGATCGTGAATATAAATGGCGGAGCGATTGCGCTGGGCCACCCGCTCGGTTGTACAGGATGTAAATTAACCATTCAGTTAGTAAACGATATGAAGCGGCTAAATAAAAAGTATGGCATCGTTACAGCATGTGTGGGAGGCGGGCAGGGTATTGCAGGCATTATTGAGAATATCGAATGAATTTTAAGTGTCGGTGAAAAGCCCCCGTCAGGTTGACAAACAAATTGGCAGCATTCCTTTTTCACAGGAGAAATTGGTTGTTAAAATTTTACATTTATTCTTTATAAAAAGTAGGATGATTTAATGTTTTGGATATGTTATTATTTAAATATTATCCTCACGTTTTTATTTTATCACATTTAACATTTTGCTCTTAATCTTCAGCTCCTTTTTTGCGTTTATATATAAAACAAAAAAGGAGTAACAAAATGAAAAGTATAAGAGCACTTGTAGTCTTTGCAACCTTTGGCTTACTATTGTCGGGGTGTGCATCCACAGCTCATATTGAAAAAGATGAAGCTGTCAATTTCGATGAGTATAAAACATTTGCCTGGAATGACAACGATGATTCCGGCAAGATTAAGAAAAACAGCCTCCAGGAAACCAGCGTAAGGCAGGCGGTGAATGCCGAATTAGCGAAGGCTAACTGGAGGGAGGATAAGACAAATCCGGACGTGATCTTAAAACACGATGTGTTGGTTGAGAGGACTGTAAAGGATAATTCCAATCCGGTGTACTCGCAGCCATTTACAAGGAGGTTTTTTAATCCTTATAGCCGCCGGATCAGTTACATCTACTATCCTTCACAGTTTGTCGGTTATGATAACAACCGCTATTCTACCAGGGAAGGTACCTTGACCATTTCCATGATCGATGCCAAATCAGATAAAGTAGTTTGGCAGGGTTGGTCAACAGAGGAGGTAAGCAGTAAAAATCTTACCCGTAAAGAAATCCAGGGAAGTGTAAAAAGTATTTTTAGAAAATTCGACATTGCTAAAAATTAAATGATTTTGGATTGGTTGATTTAGACCCCTTCAGCGCAAGTTGATGGGGTTTTTTTCTTTTGCATATTAACGGATAAGGTTACAAATGTTGAGTGCCGATTAACAATTGTAACGCACGCGAAGGGCATTTTTTTGCACTTAATTTAGAATAGTCTTTTTTAGCTACGCGCCTGATTTTAGTATCAGCAGATTTCCTGTTTATCTTTCCTGGAGGATATAAAATAAATGGTAACTACTCAGCCCCTAATTTAGCGATAAGAGCTAAAGTAGCCAATACATTTTGTCCTGATTTTATAGCAGTATCCATGATAGATCGTATCACTGCAAAACCATTTGCTCCGTTTTGAGATTTAAACTGACCAGAGATTTTTTGTTTGACTTTTATGTTTCGGATAGCTCTTTCGCTTCCGTTATTATCAGGCGGCACATCGGCATGCCATAAAAAGGTGAGGATATGTTGTTGATGCTTCCATAAATTTTTCTGTAGTGTTTTTGCTTTGCTATGTGTTTGGTCTATGTTGGTTTGCAAAAGAGTTGCTATATTTTTTTCTAGGGCATTTCGTTTTTTATTGGGGCCATAATAGTCTGGCATAGCCAGCCCTTTCTTTAAGTTGAGTGCCTTTATTATCAAGTCTTTCATCTGCACTGCCCAATCACATTTGTTGTCGTAAAGTTCTGTGAGGTATTGTAAATCTCTGAGCAAATGTGCGGTACAGATTTGATGTTTTTTTGCTTCGCAATTAAAATGAGCGGCGTATCTGTCGTGTCCTACAATACTGTTGGGCAAGCCTGCGGGAAAATGTTGTTCAATTGTTTTAAAGCCTCTGTTATCGGTGCAGGCAATAAAAGTAAGCTTACTGTTTTGCCATGTCCATGCCCAGTATTTTGTGCCATTAACAACCATACTTGTTTCATCGCTACCAATATAGCTGGCTGTCTCAATTCGTTGCTTTATTATATCATAATGTGGCAATGCTTTTTTTACAAAACGTTGTAGTATGTTGGTAATACTACCTTCACTTATGGGCAGGTTAAAGGCATCAGTAAAAAATTCTTTCATGCGCTTGTAGGGCATATATTGCCTTGCATGCAAATAACCCATCAGTGATTCCGCAACAGGGCCATACTGTATATTAGCCGCTACATGGTCAGGAAATTTGCTTTGCATGCAGTGCCCATAGCTACATTTTTTTTGATATATACGATGCTCTACACAAGTAGTTCTTATGACGGGACGATCAATCACCTGGCGGCTTTCAATCATTGTTGCTGTTACATTGGATAAATCGTTGCCACAATTATTGCAGCAGTCGGGTTGGTAGTCTATCACTTCATCGGGGGTGGCACTGCAAGCAAGCGTACTACCTTCATGGCCTGATTGTCCGCCCGATTTTTTACCGGATTTTGTTCTGAGGCTTTGATTTTTCTTAGGGCGGTTTTGATCTTGGGATGGTGGTATATGGCTGTTGCCACTGTTCTTTTTGTTTTTATAACCAGCCAGTTCCTGCTTTAATGAATCATTATCCTTCACCAGTTTTGCAACGGTGGCGGTAAGTTCTTTTACCTGTTTAAAAAGTGTTTCTATTAAAATTGCTGTATCCACCAATGCCTGTATTTATTGGTGCAAAGATGAAACTTAAAAATGGCTGAAACCTAATACTACCAAGGATTTTAATGCACAAATCAACATTGTTATACACAAAAAAAAGCCCGAAAAAACAGATTTTTTAAAAACACCCTTCTATAATCAAATAGCCGAAATTTTTAAAAATATTTTTTGCTGTACGCGGGCCTGTAAGCGCATTTTGTAACTATTCAGTACCCCAATTTAGCAATAAGGGATAAGGCATTCAAAACATTTTGTCCGGATTTAATAGTGGTATCAATAATTGACCTCAAAATGGCGAAGCCATCTGCTCCCTGATCGGATTTAAACTGACCGGATATCTTTTGTTTCACCTTGACATTTCTTATTGCTCTTTCAGCGCCATTATTATCTGGAGGCACTTTTGGGTCAAATAAGAAATAGAGAATGTATTGTTGATGTTTACGTAAACTCTTTTGGAGGGTTTTAGCTTTACCATGATTTTGATCAAGTGTAAGTTGAAGCACTTCATCCAATTTTATCATCAATCTGTTGCGCTCTTTGCTTTCACCAAAATATTGACAGGTAGTAAGTTCTTTTTTTAACAGAAGTGCTTCAACAATCAATATCATCATCTCTGTAACCCAGGCGCATTGAGGATAAAGCTCACACAAATACTTTAGATCACGAAGTAAATGAGCCATGCAAATCTGATGATGCCTGGCTTTGCAATTAAAATGGCAGGCCAATCTATCATGTTGCAAAGCCGCCTTTGGTAATCCGTACCTAAAATTATCTTCAATAGTTTTAAAACCGCGATTATCGGAGTGGACAATAAAGGTAAGATCATTATTTTGCCAGGTCCACATCCAGTTTTTTTGCCCATTTACTTTTACACCCGTTTCATCAGTGCCTATGAAGGTAGATTGATTCAAACGTTCTCTTATTTGTTCATAATGTCGTAATGCTTTTTGGGTAAGCCGCTTTAAAATATTATTGATGCCACCCACGCTTACAGGCAAACCCATAACATCTGTAAAAAATTCTTTCATTCTGTGATAAGGCACGTACTGCCTGGCATGTAAGTAACCGACCAACGACTCTACATTAGCACCATATTGAACTTTAGCTGTTAGTTGAGTTGGAAAATCACTGTCTATGCTATGGCCGCAACTGCAGACTTTACGGAAGATGCGATGCTCTACGCATACGGGCTTAATGACTGGAATATCTATTACCTGGCGAGTATCTATTAATGTTTCCTGCACATTGGCTAAATCTTCCCCGCAGCAGGTGCAATAGTTCGGAATGTGTTCAACTACTTGATCAATGATGCTGGAACACTCCAGCGTTTTACCTTCGTGCCCTTGTTGGCCACCTACATTTTTGTCCGTTTTTTCACGAAGGCTTTGGTTTTTCATCGAGCGGTTTTCATCCTTTGATGGTGGTGTATGAGAGTTGTTACTGTTCTTTTTATTTTTGTAAATGGAAAGTTCTTCTTCTAAAACAGTAATCCTGGACATCAATGCTGCAATGAGCTTTTCCTGAGTTTGGTCTTTGTCAAGAAGTGTTTCTATGAGCTTTTGCTGAGCTTGAGTTTTTTCAAGAAGTATTTCAAGAAGAATTTTAGTGTCCAAACAAGTATCTTTTTTAGAATACAAAGGACGATCTTAAAATACATAAAACCCAATAACAGCAAGGGTTTTAACTAACAAAATCATTTTGTTATACACAAAAAAAGAGGGCAAAAAACCGAAATTCTAAAATCAAGAAACAAAATGTGGATAAACTACCGAAATTATTTTTTAAGATTTAAAAACGACTATTTTTAGGATACTGAATAGTTAC
>JBBJMD010000048.1:0-22276 GCA_037719925.1 Ferruginibacter sp. | reverse complement strand
GTAACTTGTTGCGGTTACCTTCCGATGGTTTTATATTTAGTGCCGTTCCACCCAAATTTAAAGGAGTCGGAACTTTTCCTGTAAGGGCCATGGCAAAAGTGATGGTAAAAGGGTAACAGGGATTCTCCTTTAAGGCTTTATCATTTAAATAATGTAGATATTGGACAATTTATATCAAGCAATTAAAAAATTTATCCGGAATATAGGAATTGAATACTAATAACATGAGTAAAGACAAGAACAGAAAGGAAAAAAAGTCATCACAGACCATTAGCGTTAAAGGTAAATTAGACATCTCCCGTAGTGGTATGGGTTATGTGATCGTTGAAGGAACAGAGCGGGATATTGTGGTAAGACCCAACGATTTTAATCATGCCTTTCACGGCGATACGGTGACCGTACAGATAAGCGATGACTCAGGACGGGGCAGGCGTACAGAAGGAAAAATAACGGATGTGGCCGAGCGTGCACGGACTACATTTATCGGCAATATGCAGGTAAATAAAAACGTAGCATTTTTTGTTGCGGCATCTGAAAAGCCGATACCGGATTTCTATATTCCTGTTGAAAAACTCAATGGTGCTGTTGATGGCGACAGGGTAGTGGCCCGTCTTGTTAAGTGGGGAAAGACCGATAAAAAACCAGAAGGCGAAGTGGTAAGCATATTGAAAGCAGAAGATGTAAATGATATGGCAATGAAGGAGATCCTGCTGGAATCTGGCTTCCCCCTCGTATTTGAGGAAGACGTACAGCAGGCTGCAATGGAACTATCCGAAACGATTACCCGCGAGGAGTTGAAAAAAAGGAAGGATTGCAGGGACATCCTCACATTTACCATCGATCCGGTAGACGCAAAGGATTTTGATGATGCCCTTTCCATCCGGAATTTAGACAATGGAAATTACGAGATTGGTGTCCATATTGCCGATGTCAGTCATTTTGTAAAGCCGGATAGCGTGCTGGACAAATCAGCTTATGAGCGCGCTACCAGTGTATATTTGCCGGACAGGGTGAATCCTATGCTGCCAGAACGGATCAGTAATGAACTTTGTTCGCTAAGGCCAGCAGAAGATAAATATACCTTCTCGGTAATTTTTCAGATTACCAACAGGGGAGAAATAAAACACAAATGGATCGGTAGAACCATCATTCACAGTAATCACCGGTTTACCTACGAGGATGTACAGGATATCATCGAAAGCAAAGACGGCCTGCACCATAAAGCGATTTTATTGCTGGATGATCTGGCCAAGCAATTCAGGAATGAGCGGTTCGACAACGGAGCAATCAATTTCTCCTCACAGGAAGTGCGGTTTACCCTGGACGAAAAAGGCAAACCCACAGGTATTGTTATCAAAGAAAGCAAGGATGCCCATAAACTGGTTGAAGAATTTATGCTGCTTGCCAACCGCACCATTGCCGAGTATGTTTCCCGTATCAAAATCGACAAAGAGCCCGTACCCTTTCCGTACCGCATCCATGATACACCGGATGATGAAAAATTAAAACCCTTCGCGGCATTTGCGAAAAAATTCGGATACACTTTCGACATCCACGATGAAGCGGCCGTTGCAAGGTCGTTCAATAACCTGTTAAAAGAAGTAAGCGAAAAGCCGGAGCAACATGTATTGGAGCAGTTAGGCATACGCACTATGGCAAAAGCCATTTATACTTCTGAAAATATCGGTCATTATGGATTAGGTTTTGAGCATTATTGCCATTTTACATCCCCCATACGCCGCTACCCGGATGTAATGGTGCACCGGATACTACAGGAATGCCTCGATAAGGAGTTGAAGATTGATAAGAAGATGGAAGATAAATGCAGGCATTGCAGTAACAGGGAACGTAAGGCGATGGAAGCTGAAAGAGCCGGTAACAAATACAAACAGGTAGAATTCATGCAGGATTACCTGGGCGAGGAATTTGATGGCATCATCAGTGGCGTAGCTGGTTTCGGATTTTTTGTTGAAACGGTTTTGCATAAATGTGAAGGCATGGTTACCGTACGAGAACTGAGTGACTACGATGAATTTAAATTGGATGATGCCGACTATGCATTGGTTGGTATGCGCACGGGCAAAAAATTCAGGATGGGAGATGCCGTAAAAATAAAGGTAGTTGCTGCCAACCTCGAAAAGCGCCAGCTGGATTATCATTGGGTTCAGGATGATGGCAAACCCACACCAGGCCCGGCCAAAGCCAGGACGGTTACAAAAAAGAAAAAATTAAATAATCTATAATATTCCGGTAAGCCCGGGCCCTTTGCAATAGCCGCAACTTTATGCACTCGTTTACAGAACTTTCACAAATATTTGAACAAAAATTCAATACCCGTCACTTTCCTATTCATACGGTATCGCTGTATGACCCTGCACAATATATCCTGGAAATGGGAGGTAAAAGAATCAGGCCGGTCTGTGTATTGATGGGAAGCGAGTTGTTTGATGAAATTAACCCACCTGAACGCAACAGCTATCGAGCTGTTTCTAATTTTAGCCTGATTCATGATGACATAATGGATAAAGCTCCTTTACGCCGCGGCATGGAAACGGTGCACACCAGGTATGGCGAATCAACTGCCTTGCTGGCTGGGGATGTAATGCTGGTACAATCGTACGAATACCTTAACAAAATAAAACGTGAATACTCCCAGCGGATCATCCATCTTTTTAACCAAACGGCAAAGGCCGTTTGTGAAGGACAGCAACTGGATATGGACTTTGAAAAGAGAACAGCCGTCAGCCTCGATGAATATGTTAATATGATCACCTTAAAAACCTCGCTGCTGTTAGCGGCAAGTTTGCAACTCGGGGCTATACTGGGTGGTGCCGGGCAAGGCAACCAGCAATATTTATATGGCTTCGGCAAAAACCTTGGAATCGCCTTCCAGGTGCAGGATGATTACCTGGATGCATTTGGCGACCCTGGAAAATTTGGCAAGCAGGTGGGAGGTGATATTATTTCCAATAAAAAGACATTTTTACTCATACACGCAATGGAAGTGGCCTCTGATAGCCAAAAGAAGGAAATGGCCGCGCTGATGAATAATGAAGCCGTCCATAAAGATGAAAAAGTAAATAGGATATTGACAATATTCAGGGATTGCAAAGTGGATGATTGGGCGCGTAAGCTAAAAGACAAATATTTACAAACTGCTTTGCAACAACTGGCTGATACCGCCGTGCTTTCTGCGCGCAAACGGCCGTTGATGGATCTTGCTACATATTTACTCCAACGCGAGAGCTGACCTTTATAAAGCGCACTTGCCTTCCGTGCATTTTTAATTCCTGCATTTTATCGGTTAATTTTATAAATTGCTTTTTCCTGCTGCATCCCTAAGGTATGCGGTGTTGGTGCATGACCTCCTTCTTTCAGCTCATTTGATCAACGGTAAAAAATTTTCCTTAATTTCCTTTTCTTAAATCAAATGCCCGCATGTCAAAATCTTTATTCAGGACAAAGAAGATCGCCAATATATTAGCCGAAGGAAGCGATGATCCACATGGTGGCGGAGGATTAAAACGGGTATTGTCCCTTCGCGACCTTACCTTTTTTGGTATAGCTGCCATCCTGGGAGCGGGAAGCTTTAGCAGTTTGGGTGGCGCAGTTTTTCATGGCGGCCCCGGCGTAGTGGTATTGTTTGCCATTACCGCTATTGCCTGCGCTTTTACCGCACTTTGTTATTCCGAATTCGCAAGTCGCATACCCGTAGCCGGTAGTGCATATACTTATGCCTATGCCTCTTTTGGCGAGTTGTTTGCCTGGGTCATCGGGTGGGCGCTCATCATGGAATATTCTATCGGCAATATTTATGTTGCGTACAGCTGGAGCGATTATTTTACTTCCTTTCTGGAAAAAATAAACTTGCATGTGCCTCAATACCTTTCTACCAGCTATATGGAAGTAAAAGATGCACTCGCCAAAGGAAGTACGAATAAGGATGTACTGGATGCATGGAGCAACGCGCCAATGGTCGGCAGCCTCCGCATCATCTTCGACCTCCCCGCCTTCATCATCAATATCCTGATCACGATGCTCGTTTACCGGGGCATAAGGGAGAGCCGGAACTTCAGCAACGTGATGGTCATTCTCAAACTGATTGTTGTCTTCCTTGTCATATTAGTAGGCGGGTACATCGTGTTTTCCAAAGGGCTTACCTTCAACTGGACGCCCGCCAATAACGAAAATGTAAGATCTTTTATGCCCAATGGCTTCGGCGGGGTTATGGCTGCAGTGAGTGGTGTGTTTTTTGCCTACATTGGTTTTGACGCAGTGAGCGTACTCGCAGAAGAAAGCAAAAACCCCCAGAGCGACCTCCCCAGGGGTATGATTCTTTCCCTGGTGATTTGCACGATTGTTTATATCCTGTTAACGCTGGTTTTAACAGGCGCGGTCAATTACCGGGATTTTGAAGGTGTGGGCGATCCGCTGGCTTTTATCTTTGAGAAACAAAACCTGGATGTAGGCTGGATGCAATTTTTTGTAGCCATTGCGGCTGTGATTGCCATGACGAGTGTGTTATTGGTTTTTCAAATGGGACAGCCACGCATTTGGATGAGCATGAGCAGGGACGGCCTGATGCCGCCCATCTTCCAGCGGATACATCAAAAATATAAAACGCCCTCCTTTTCTACAATCATTACCGGGCTGGTAGTAGGTGTTCCGATTTTATTTACCGATAAAACATTTGTACTCGATTTTACGAGTATTGCTACTTTGTTTGCATTCGTTTTGGTATGCGGAGGAGTATTATTGATTCCGACAAAGGAAAAACAAGCAGGGAAATTCCACCTCCCCTATATAAACGGGCAGTTTATTTTTCCACTATTTATAATTGGATCGATTGTGCTGGCTACCAGCTTATCCAGAAATTATTTTGCGGACATATTTAATTTTGATTTCAGCAACAATGATCAATATGTATCCGGCAAGATCAGCTATATGGATGCGGCCACCCCCAATATTAGTTTGGTGATTTTTTGGATATGCGCCGTTGTGCTTGCGTGCATCACCTTCGTAAAAAAATATTCCCTGATACCATTAATGGGCCTGATTACCTGCATGTACCTTCTTACGGGCATGACAAAAAGTAACTGGGCCTGGTTTCTTGGCTGGCTTGCTATTGGCCTGATTATTTACTTTTTATATGGGTACAAAAAGAGTAAGCTCGCTTCTTAGGGTTTTGTTCCAGACCTTTATTATAAATTTGATTAACAGGAAACCATCGCTAATTGGGGCTTGCCTTAAATAATTTTACAACTACCAGTATTGCCTTTTTACAGCTTCAGTAAATAGTAGGATCAGTACCCTTGAACCAAACGTATCAGCCGGTATTGCTGAATGATTTCAGCCTGGTACGGGCGTCAATTTGTTAGCAAAACGAAATAGGATAAGATAAAAGCTTTCATGGCGGCATCCATATTTGATGCCACCTTGCCTGGTGGTTTAATTGATGCCGGCAAAAGATTAATCACTATTTACCATCTCAGCAAATATTGGAATGCCGACCAACTTTACTATTGTAACTTTGTTTAGCTGATTGTTAAACATAAAATACAAATGAAATACCAGCAAGGGGATAAAATAATTGTGTTGATGACCAATGAAGACGGGACAGTGGTAGAGATACTGAATGAAAAAATGGTAATGATAGAGGTGAAAGGTGTACGGTTCCCGGCATATATGGACCAGATCGATTTTCCCTATTTTAAAATGTTCTCCGAAAAAAGGGTGGCTGAAAAAAAGAAGATCTTTATTGATGATGTTAAACAGGAAAAGACTAAGCCAAAGATAAATGTTGACAAAGGTGTATTCCTTGCATTTATGCCTGTTTTCGATAAGGATATTTTTGATGATGACGTTGTGGAAAAATTAAAGATTTACCTCATTAATCTAACGGCGACCGCTTATAATTTTACCTATAATTTATTCTTCAATACGGAAAGTAATTTTGAGTTAAAAAATGCCATTGGGCCGTTCAGTGATTTTTACATGCACAATGTAGCATTTGAGGACCTTAGTGATAATCCGCGCTTTGATATTGAGTTCACCCTGGCCAATCCTGACAAAAAGAAAGCCCCTTATTACGAAACTTCGTTAAAGCTAAAAGCAAAACAAATTTTTAAAAAGATTGAAGAATTACAACTTAAAAATGAACCTACTTTTTCGTTCCCGCTTTTTGAAACTTATCCGGATAAGCCCGATGAAGAAAAAGTCGACCTCAGCCGGTTAGGCAATTCCGGCTTCCGGATCTATGATGTAAGCAAAGTGAAAGAAAATTTACCGCCTGCCCGAACAGTGGTAGACCTTCATATCGAAAAGCTCACAGATAGCTGGAAACACCTTAGCAATTTTGAGATCCTCTCCTTACAATTAAAAGAATTTGAAAAATTTTATGACCTGGCGGTTGCGCACCACCAGCCTTCACTCACCGTCATTCACGGCGTTGGTGCGGGTAAACTGAGAGACGAGGTACATGAGCTATTACGACTGAAAAAAGAAGTGAAATCTTTTATACATCAATACCATCCCTCTTACGGTTATGGAGCTACTGAAATATATTTTACCAATTAGCCATATAATCCTGCCTGTTTTTAATCCTGATATTTATATCCAATGGGAACGATTATTATAACATCTCAAACGATCCTGGTGTGTTACCCCTACCACTCCTGGCCATATCATATTGCTTAATGATCCAGTGCAGGATATAGTTTTTTATTTGCATAAAAGGTTCCAAACGGTACAAGTGAGGCAACAAAAGCCAGGAATATTTTTCTTAACGGCCATTTGTAGGTGATGGATACCTGTACCAATAGAACCACGTACAACATGAATAAGATGCCATGTATCATGCCGATGACATAATTCGGTTTCAGTATGCCCATCATGTATTTCAACGGCATCGTGATAGCAAACAATAAATAGGAACAACCTTCTAAAAAGGCTACCAGTCTGAACCTGGACAAAGAATTGTTGAGCATAGTATAAAACTTAATTATTATTTTTCTTAGGGTTGTAATAATATTTTGGTAATTAAAAAATTACCCGGTATCATTTTTATCCGCACTGTATCGCTTCCATTTATTGATCACCGCTGTCATGTCTTCGGGCATATCGCTTTCAAAAAGTATTGGCTGCCGCGTGGTGGGATGAATAAAACCAAGCTCTTTCGCATGCAGTGCCTGGCGTTTGCATATGGCAAAGCAATTGTCTACAAACTGTTTGTATTTTGTAAAGACGGTCCCCTTAACGATTTTATCGCCCCCATAAAAATCATCGTTAAATAATGGGTGCCCGATATATTGCATGTGCACTCGTATCTGGTGCGTGCGGCCCGTTTCGAGCCGGCATTCAACAAGGGTTACATAGTTATACCTTTCCAGCACTTTATAGTGTGTAATGGCGTCTTTACCATGCTCCCCTTCGGGATACGTAGTAAATAATTTCCTGAACCGCTGGTGCCTTCCCACGTGCCCGGTGATGGTGCCTTCATTCTCTTCAAAGTCGCCCCATACCAGTGCGATATAACGCCGGTGCACCGTATGGTTAAAGAACTGTTTGGCAAGATCGGTCATGGCCTTTGGAGTTTTAGCAATAACCAGCAGGCCGGTCGTATTCTTGTCGATCCTGTGCACCATGCCAAACCTTGCTAATTCTGTTTCTTCGATAACGGGATTTTGTTGTTTTAAGTAGTAGGCAACCCCATTGATCAACGTGCCGCTATGGTTGCCACTGCCGGGATGTACAACCATACCGGCGGGCTTATTGATCAGCAATACGTCGTCGTCTTCGTAAGCGATATTAAGAGGGATATTCTCCGGAATAATATCATTTGATTCCGGGTGGCGGTTACTAAAAACTACCAGCCTGTCATACGGTCTTACTTTATAATTTGGTTTTACAGGCCGATCGTTTACCAGCACCATCTCATTCTCTATACCCTGTTGGATTTTGTTCCTGGTGGCTCCTTCGACCCGGCTCATCAGAAATTTATCAATACGAAGCGGTTCCTGGCCTTTTGATATTTCAATCACTAACCGTTCATACATTTCTTCGCTTTCCTGCAGGTCATCCTCGGTTATTATTTCATTATTCATGATCGGTCATTTATTATTTAGGCGTATCGGCGGCCGGGATGGCAACCTGTAATCAGGTAATAAAATTGGAATAGCCTTAATGGTCTGCACCGCCATCTACCGCTGACTTTGCCTTTTCATTTATCTTTGCAAAATAAACCAATTACATTGGATAAGCAGTTAGTTACTTATATAGATTTAGGCATTGTTGATTATAAAATGGCATGGGACTACCAGGAGAATCTCTTACAGGAGAAGGTGCAACGGAAGTCGGCCCTTGCTGCGGCTTTGCTGATGAATACTGAAGCCCCTGGTGAAAAAGCAGCATTCCTTAACGAGAGTACTCCCATCGATTATCCATTAACTACCACTCACCATCTGCTCCTTTGTGAACATCCCCCGGTGTACACGCTTGGCAAAAGTGGCCATATGGAAAATATCCTCATAAGTGAAACGGAGATGCTGGTGAAAGGAATACAATTTTTAAAATCAACAGGGGTGGAGATATTACTTTTCATGGCCCCGGGCAGGTTGTGGGCTACCCCATCATCGATCTTGAAAAATTCTACACCGATATCGGCAGGTACCTCAGAGAGCTGGAGGAAGTGGTTATTCATACCCTCGCTGAATATGGCATTGCCGGTAAACGCAGCAAGGGTGAAACAGGTGTCTGGATCGATCCGGATATTGCCGGAAAAGAGAGAAAGATCTGTGCCATGGGTGTAAGGTGCAGCCGGTGGGTTACCATGCATGGATTTGCATTAAATGTGAATACGGATCTTAACTATTTTAATAATATAATTCCCTGTGGTATTGAAAATAAAACAGTCACTTCAATGAGGAAGGAACTTAACCGGGAGGTAGATATGCTGGGCGTAAAAGAAAGCATCCAGCGCAATTTTGAAAAAGTATTTAATGTAAAACTTAGTTTTGAGCCCGGCCATTAGCCACATGTTTGCCGTCTTTAGGAATATAAAATTTATATTTTTCCAAAAGTATTTCGTTGTCGTATAAATGATATTTAAACCATCCTGCATGGAGGAAATTTACTTTTTCCAGGATTAGATAGGGATCCTTTATAGACCGTATTTCAAAAAGCAGGACGTCATTTTCGTTAAAAAATTTTATGGAAAACTTTTGAGTGTTCGCGTTGGGCAAGTTAATGATCACATTATTATCTTTGCCTGTGAAAACAAATTTGCTGGGTACGAAGGCATTAGCCAGCGTTTTACCACCTTCCTTTTCTCTTTCCTTCTGTTCTTCAATTATTGCAATGATGGCTTCTTTGGTTGTATCCAGCACCGGCCTGTGTGAGCGCGTGAAAATGTAACTGCCTCCTTCAAATGCAACAAATACCCTGTAAAAGGCTGTTCCCGCAGGTGGTTTATTATCCACATATCCATTCTCTTTATTCAATGGATTCAATACACTACCGATGGTGGAAAATCTTTTGATGCTGTCGGAAGATCGTTGAATATTAATATTGTTTATCAGGGCACCATAGCCATTCTTCCAACTGATGATCACTTTTCCTCCAACACTTTTTACAGAAATTGAAGGAAGTGTATCCTGTCCAAAAATATTCACGCTAAAGGAGACACAACAAATGAACAGGACGAAAATAAATCTCATCATAAAAAATTAACCCCAAATTAAATTAAAAATTATGGCTGCAAAGATAACGACAATGTAAAATGAAATTAAAAAACTAACGTACCGGGAGGCAAAGATAAATTGCCTTGTAAACCCCCGGTATGAATGCAAACAATTTTACTTCCTTTTGGGAAAAAATCTTTCTCAATGCAATCAAATACCGCGTACATCATTTTACCGGTGTATACAAAATCAGTTGGCACTTGATGCTCATCAAAAAGCTTGTTCATAAACTGGATGAGACCCGCCGTTTTTTTGGCATATCCTCCAAAATGGTAGTCATTTTTGATCTCAAACATGCCCGTCGCAATTGGCTGCTTTGTTAAAAACGCCATTCTTTTTTCCATATCGTCCAGGTTTTTTAACACCGGTATGCCAATAATTCTCTGGCCTTTTTTACATACCCCTAACAAACCGGCGAATGTTGTGGCCGTGCCAATAGCCACACAAATATGTGAAACCTGCCGATTTATAAAATCCATTATTAAGGCTGCACCGGAGGCTCCCATTGGATCGTAGCCGCCTTCGGGTACCAAGAGGTGATGAGGATCTGCCTGCATTAATTCCTTTAAAAAAGCAGGGCTTTCTTTCCTATCATACTCCTGCCGCGAAATAAATTTTAGTACCATGCCGTATTCAACACAGGCATTTAATGTTGGGGATAAAACCAATGGAGATTCCCCCCGTATGATACCGGTACATTTCAAGCCGGCCTCGCGGCATGCGCTAGCCGTGGCAACCAAATGATTTGAATATGCCCCGCCAAAGGTTGTGATACCTTCATAAGCTTCGCGGATGGCATGCTGTAAAAAATAATGCAGTTTAAATAATTTATTCCCCGAAACTACGGGGTGAATCGTATCTAATCGCAGTACGCTGAGGCTCAGTTCCTTTTGTCGGAATAGCTCCCCTTCTACAATTGTTGTTGCTATATTTAAAGTGGGGAAAAGCATTTTTGTAAACTATTAACCGATTATATTATTTTCGCGTACACAAAATTGCAACATAATCAACAATCTACATTAAAAGATGCAGCCAACACTAGTAATATTAGCCGCCGGAATGGCCAGCCGTTATGGAAGTATGAAACAAATACAATCGTTTGGTCCATCAGGGGAAACGATTATGGATTATTCTATCTATGATGCTATCCGCGCTGGTTTTGATAAAATAGTGTTTATTATCCGCGAAGATTTCGCCGAAAATTTCAAAGCTATTTTTGAACCTAAACTAAAGGGGAAGATCGCAACCGAATATGTTTTCCAGGAAAAGGATTCTTTTTTACCTGATGTGGCAATACCTGCCGACAGAACCAAGCCCTGGGGTACGGCTCATGCGGTTTTATCTGCTAAAAGTGTAATAACAGAACCATTTGCTGTAATAAATGCGGATGATTTTTATGGCAGGGATTCTTTTGAAAAGGCAGCTTCTTTTTTAATAAATGATTGTGATGAAAAGACGTATTCTATTATAGGCTATGAACTGGCAAAAACTTTAAGCGAACACGGTACGGTAAGCAGGGGAGTATGCGAGGTAGATGACAACAAAAACCTGGTTAGTATAAAAGAAAGGGTTAAAATTTACCGCGAAGGTGATAAAATCGTTTACGAGGAAAATGATATTAAATATGAGGTGCCTTATGATTCAAGTGTATCTATGAATTTCTGGTGTTTCCCTCCCGGTATGTTTTCAGCTACGGAGAATTTATTTAAGGATTTTGTTAGAAAGAATTATACCAATATCAAAGCTGAATTTTTTATTCCATTGCTCGGCGACGATTTTGTGCACAATCAACAGGGTACCATTAAAGTAATTCCTACTTCTGCTCAATGGTTTGGCGTAACTTATAAGGAAGATGCCCCGGTTGTGAAATCAAATATCGACAAACTGGTCGCCGACGGGCAATATCCAACATCTTTATGGGGGTAAAGGGATTGGCAAACTACCGGTTCAGTTTTTCCCATGCCGTGATCCCATATTTTGAAGACGACAATGAAAAAAAGCGGCCACTGGTGCCGCCTCAGGTTTAAGAGCCCGGATATAATTAATTTCCGACAACCATAAAAACGAACTCTTCCATTTTTTTAACCTGGTGTACCCTGTCAAGTCCTTTAAGATCAGAATTAACCGGTGTTTTAACAACCTGGTATTTTTCGTCCGTCATTTTTAATTTGTCCAACAACTGGAGGATATTTGTTGATTTTGCCGCATAAACCACGCCGTCAGCCTTCGAATCTTTCCCCGTTATCACACCAATAATTTCACCATTGCGGTTGATAACCGGCCCCCCGCTATTACCGGGATTGGCAGATACCGTTAACTGGTATGCACTGGAATCACCATCATTTCCTGATTTGGCGCTTAAATATCCTTCACCATAAACAATTTCATTGCGTGGAAATCCCAGGGTAAAAAATTGTTCTCCCAGGTCAGCATTACTTTTTTTAATGCTATAAGGTAAATTGGTAACGGTCTTAAAGGCTGTATCGGTAATCTTTAAAATGGCAAGGTCTACCAGCTTATCCGTATATACTGCTTCGGCTGTGTAAAATTCCCCCTTCCTGTTTTCAATGTAGATATTCTTCATTTTGCTGATCACATGGGCGTTCGTAATAAGATAGCCTTTACCATCAATCAGGAACCCGGTTGCCCGGAAATCAACATCAGGCTTTTGCTTCTCAGGTATTGCCCCGGGATTTGTTTCTTTTGATATTAGTTTGCTTACCTGCCTGTTGGTTTTAGAAAGCTGGTCAACGAGTACCAGGTATTTTTCCTCGCCATACTTTTTTGTATAACTTACCATCACTGCTGTGGCGAGTAAAGATATAAAGCCGGCAATAGAAGCGGCTACAGCGATATTGCGGTGGTATTTTTTCCAAAGTAATGCCAGTTTTCCGGCACTCTTTAACGCGGGAAGGCCAATCACACCTTCAGCTGTCAATTTTATCTCTATTTCGTTTAAAGAATGTTTAAAGGATTTATTAACGCTAAATGTTTCCAGACCCTGTAAGAAATATGTATGTTCAACCACCAACTGGTCCACTTCTGGGTCTTTCTTACGAAGACTTTCGAAAGCCACTTTTTCGTCGGGAGTCATTTCATCCCTTAAATAACGCTCCACCCTTTCCATTAATAAAATTTCATCCATTTCAACCATTTTTGTATTGTGCAAAAAATATCTTTTTTAAGCGGATCAGGCATTTATATTTCTGTGTTTTGGCATTATCTGCATTGGTGTAGCCAAATTCACCCGCTATATCCTGCATATTCTTCTTTTGTATATAATATGCATCCAGCAAACTTTTGCAAGGCTCACCAATTTTAGCCATAGCCTGCTCCATGAGGATATAATTGTCATTCTTCTTCTCCTGATCCTCCATTTCTTCTTCTACCGGTATTACTTCTTCCAGGCTTTCCAACTGGGTATTGAATTTACCTAGTTGTTGGAGCCGTTTAAGCCATAAACGCCTGCATATTGAATATAAGTAAGTCTTGATCTGGCAGTTTAAAGAAAAAGTAGCCAACTTTGATTTTTCAAATAAAACGATCATCGCTTCCTGGAAAATATCCTTTGCTTCATCTGCCGAACCATTATTATTAACTACAAATGCCTGGATAGTGGTATAATTTTCACGATAAATATTTTCAATTGCATTTTTGTCATTCTGAGCCAGTCCTTTCAGCAATATTTGTTCATGTTCGCTTGTATTCACCAGTCTGATATTAATACGTTATAAGGTGTAATAGTAACCCAAAACAACGAAAAAAATTTTTTTAAAAAAAGTCGGGTTACCTTTTTTAGCATTTCGTATTAATCAATAAATAACAAATTAAAATAAGTAAAAATGAAAAAATTATTAGTATTAGCAGTTGTTGCTGCATCATTTGCTTCTTGCTCAAACGGCGAAGGCGACAAAAAAGTAGAAGAAGTTACAACAACCGATTCTTCTATGATAGTTACACCGGATACAACTTTAGTAGTAAAAGATACTACAGTTAAAATGACAACAGAAACAGATACAATCAAGAAATAATTCAACAACCGGTCAATTGCTTGCTCAATACCGGATTGACATAAGAGTTTTCATATGGCAAGCAATCGTTAAAGACGCCCCTATTCTTAGGGGCGTCTACATTTACGGAATAATTATATTATCAAAACATCTTTTAAACCCGGTAAATGGTAGTTACTTTTTAAACTTATTACGCTTTCATTAAAAAAATATTGGCGAATTTAATTTTATACCCTATTTTCGTTTTTCAATATGACAACTATAACAAAATTCGCCCGATTTTATTTTAGCTACTATTTTAAAAATAGTGCGGGAACCTTTTGTTAAAAACTGAAACTGACAATAACAGATTAACATACAAAAAGATCCCGGCTAAATAGTCGGGATTTTTTTTTGACTTTACCTGTTAAGCCGGAACTAAAGTAAAGACTGATATACTGATGACGAGTAAAATTGCAAAACAGATCAATGAAAACATTCCTCCCTCCACGCAAGACTTGAATGAAGGGTCGGGCCGCAGGGTATCTATTCAGGGTTTTGAAGGAAGCTTTCACCAGGAAGCAGCCCGGCAATTTTTTGGTAAGGAGGTGGAGGTCATTTGTTGCGCTACCTTCCGGGAAGTTGTAAGGATCGCCGGTAATAAAAAAGAGAGCGATGGCGGAGTAATGGCTACTGAAAATTCAATCGCCGGAAGTATTTTGCCCAATTATAACCTGCTTCAGAAAAGCAGCCTAATGATAACCGGTGAAATCTATTTACAGATTAAGCAAAACCTGTTGGTTAATCCCGGTGTGCAGCTTGAAGATATCAGGGAAGTTCACTCACATCCGATGGCGATACAACAATGTTTTGGATTTTTGGATAAGTATAACTGGAAAACGGTAGAAACGGAAGATACGGCCCTAAGTGCGAAACACATTCACCAGCACCGCAGCAAACATATTGCCGCCATCGCCAGTAAACTCGCGGCTGAAATTTACCAGCTTCATATGATTGCACCCAATATCCATACCCTTAAAAACAATTATACGCGTTTTTTAATATTACAAAAAGAAGAAAAACAATTTGAAATACCGGGAGCCGACAAAGCTTCCATAAATTTTCACACCGATCATTCAAAAGGAAGTTTGGCAAAAGTGTTAACCAAAATTGCCGATGCCGGAATTAACTTAAGCAAACTGCAATCCTTCCCCATACCCGGTAGCGACTGGAGGTATTCCTTTCACGCGGATGTGGAGTTTAACGATAAAGACCAGTTTGATGACATGATCAGCGGGATAAGAAAAATAACGGAGGCATTGAAAATTTATGGAGTATACAAAAAAGGAAGGTAATGTTACTCCCTGTTAAAAACACAAGGATTCTGGATTATTAAAATTGGATTAAAATGACTATCGGAAAAGACCTGCAGGCAATAACAGACCCAGCCAAAGTGTACGTAATTGGAAACGAGGAAAAACATTCAACGGCCGCCCGGCTTGAGGGAATTGGAGAATACTATTTTTCCCAGAAACTTCGGGAGATTGATGAGATGAACAGGGCTGGTAAACAGGTTATTAATTTAGGAATCGGCAGTCCGGACCTGCCACCTCACCGGGATGTAATTAGTGCCTTACATGAGGAAGCCCTGAAGCCGGGCCAGCATGCTTACCAGAATTATAAAGGAAGCCCGGTGTTAAGAACAGCGATCTCCAAATGGTACGCCAGGTGGTATGGAGTATCGCTGAATGCTGAAAAGGAAATATTGCCCCTCATCGGCAGTAAGGAAGGTATCATGCACATCTGTATGACCTATGTTAATGAAGGCGATGTTGTTCTTATCCCCAACCCGGGCTATCCTACTTACCGGAGCGCCGCCAGGATAGCTGGAGCTAACGTGGTTGATTACACGCTTTTGAAAGAGAACAACTGGTTTCCGGATTTCGCGGCAATCGAAAAAAATGACCTGCAAAAAGCAAAGCTGATGTTTGTAAATTATCCACACATGCCTACAGGGCAATTGCCCTCATTGGAGCTGTTTGGTGAACTGGTGGAATTTGCAAAAAAGCACCATATTATACTGGTACATGATAATCCCTATAGTTTTATTTTAAATGACCGGCCAATGAGCTTACTGGCTGTGCCTGGAGCAAAAGAGGTGGCCGTAGAATTGAATTCTTTAAGTAAGTCGCATAACATGGCCGGCTGGAGAATAGGCATGCTGGTAGGTAATCAGGGCATCATCAACGACGTGTTGCGCTTTAAAAGCAATATGGACAGCGGTATGTTTTTGCCACTACAGCTGGCAGCGGCAAAAGCATTAGAACTGCAACAGGATTGGCACGATGAAGTAAACAAGGTGTACCGGCAACGGCGGGAAAAGATATACCAGTTGCTGGATTCAATTGGATGTGTATTTGATTCCAGGCAGGCAGGATTATTTGTATGGGCAAAGATTCCGGAGGGTTATAAAGATGGATATGAATTAAGTGACAGTATTTTGCATGGGTCGAATGTATTCATAACCCCGGGATCAATTTTTGGCAGTGCGGGAGATCAGTATATAAGAGTAAGTTTATGCAGTACAGAAGAGAATATAGGGGAAGCTATTCGCCGCATCGCTCACAGTGAAATGCCCGGATGATGTACCCTATGACCTTATATTTTATTTTAGAAACATAATTGCCTTTCTTGACCCTTATATTTTTACTTCAAAATTATTCGCTAAAGTTTTTTAACAAATGGAGGAGACAGTAGTAATAAATCCGGGAGTAAATTCCACAGCACCAGGAGTTTTGCAGTCGCCTGGAATTGGTTCAGGCGGAGGTATAATCACCATCATCGGTGTTGGCCTTATCAGCGGTTCCTTCGCTATCGCAATGAAGGAAAAGGGATTTGTAAGCAAGGTGATCGGCGTGAGCAGAACAGAAGCAAGTTTACAAAAAGCGAAAGAGTTAGGGATTATTGATGAGGCTTTGCCGTTGGAAGAAGCGATCCTTCAAAGTGATTTTATTTATGTAGCGATCCCCGTAGATGCAACGATACCCATGATGAAAAAAATCATGGACCTGGTTACGGTTAAACAAATAGTGGTAGATGCAGGTTCTACCAAATTCGCCTTGTGCGATTCATTGACAGGGCACCCGATGCGTAAGCGTTTCGTAGCTACGCATCCGATGTGGGGTACCGAATACAGTGGCCCGGAAGCAGCTGTGAGAGGCGCTTTTGAAGGAAGGGCCTGTGTAATTTGTGAAAAAGAGTTAAGTGATAGTAAAGCAGTGGATACAGTGGAAAATATTTACAGGGCCCTGGGGATGCACATCATATATATGGATGCACACAGCCATGATATCCATGCTGCCTATATCAGTCATATTTCTCATATTACTTCATTTGCCCTGGCCAATACTGTGCTGGAAAAAGAAAAAGAAGAGGATACGATATTTGAGTTAGCAGGCGGTGGTTTTGAAAGTACCGTGCGGCTGGCAAAAAGTAATCCCTCCATGTGGGCGCCCATTTTTATGCAGAACAGGGAAAATGTATTGGATGTTTTAAATGAGCATATTTCGCAATTAAGAAAATTTAAGGCAAGCCTTGAAAAAGAAAACCTTGAATACCTGACAGAACTCATGGAGAATGCTAATAAGATAAAAAGGATTTTAAAGTAAGCTGAATTAACGGAAGCAAGCAAGTAATGCGGGTCAATTAATTAAGAATATTATATGATTTTTCGGGAAGCACAGGTAAGCGACATACCGCAGATGCAATTTGTTCGGAATGCGGTTACAGAGAATGGGCTGTCGACCCCCGGGTTGATAAATGACCAGGATAATGAGGAGTACTTAACGGTTCACGGAAAGGGATGGGTATGTGTCGTTAATAAATGTATTGTTGGGTTTTCAATAGCCGACCTGGAAGAAAATAAAATTTGGGCACTGTTTGTACACCCCCATCATGAAGGCAAAGGCATTGGAAAAAAATTACATAACCTGATGCTGGATTGGTATTTTGAGCATACCAAGGAAACCGTGTGGCTGGGTACGGCTCCCGGAACCAGGGCAGAAAAATTTTATAAATGCATGGGTTGGAAGGAAACAGGCAAGCATGGTGAAAAGGAAATAAAATTTGAAATGAGTTATACCGGGTATAAAAACAATAGGGTAGCAAAACCGTAAATTATACAAATGTTAATGAATATTGCCGGCAGCATGCTCAATTGGTTAGCTTGTCCCGTTAAAATAGTAAAGCGTTCGAATCATAAAAACTAATTTTACAATGGAAACACAAACAACAACAATGAAAGGATTACTTCAGGAAAAATGGAACAAACGCCCCTTAATAATAAGCGGGCCCTGCAGCGCAGAAACAGAGGAGCAGGTTATTGAAACGGCTACCCGGCTTGCGAAAACGGGTAAAGTGGATATGCTGCGCGCGGGTATCTGGAAGCCGCGTACAAAGCCGGGCCTGTTCGAAGGTATAGGAGCTAAAGGCTTATCGTGGCTTGCGCAGGCGAAGAAGATAACCGGCCTGCCTACTACCGTAGAAGTTGCAACCGCAAAGCATGTGGAAGACGCATTGCATTTTGATGTAGATATGCTTTGGATAGGTGCCAGAACCACCGTTAATCCATTCAGCGTGCAGGAAGTTGCGGATGCATTGCGGGGGGTTGATATTCCCGTATTGGTAAAAAACCCGATCAACCCAGACCTCGAGTTATGGACCGGTGCATTGGAACGAATTCAGAAAGCAGGAATCAGGCAATTGGGCATGATTCATCGGGGCTTTTCTAATTATGGCAATACTGAATTCAGGAACGCACCCATGTGGCACCTTCCTATCGAAATGAAAAGAAGGTTCCCGGAAATGATCTTAATTTGTGATCCATCTCATATTTGCGGGAACAGGACGATGCTTCAATCCATTGCTCAAAAAAGTATTGATCTTGATTTTGATGGCATTATGATCGAAAGCCATATTGATCCTGATAATGCCTGGAGCGATGCCAAGCAGCAAATAACACCGGAGCGCGTTGCTGAAATGCTGGAAAGCCTGATCTGGCGATCTGAGAATACGGACAAGCAGGAGTTCATAACGGCACTGGCTACCCTAAGGGAGCAGATCAACCATGTAGATGATGAGTTATTGCTGATGATCAGCCAGCGAATGAAAATAGCTGATAAGATCGGTGAATATAAAAGGGCCAATAACATTACCATTTTACAAACCAACCGCTGGAATGATATTCTCCAAAAAGCATTTAAAAAAGGCGAGACCCTGGGCCTGAGCCAGGAATTCATAACCAAGTATTTTGATGCCGTCCATTTGGAAAGTATCAACCACCAGAACAAAGTAATGAATAGTTAGAGGAAGCTGATGCTGGATGCTGGTTATGGGATACTGGATGCTTTTCGGAATATTTACATTTACAAAACTTATTTATTGATTCGTGGGATTTAAAAAAATATCACATCCGTTCCCGGGTAAACCGGTTGCATATTATTTTGACGCGGACTTTTCTTATCTTGACCAGCTCGTTTCTAAAGAACATACAATTTTCATTACTGATGAAAATGTCTTTAAAAGCCAGCAGCACAAATTCAGCGGCAGGAAAACTATAGTTATTAAAGCCGGCGAAGCATTTAAACAACAGGCTACGGTTGATTCTATCTTTAATCAATTGATAAGCTACGAAGCAGACAGGAACACGTTTATAGTTGGAGTTGGCGGCGGTGTAGTTACTGATATTACGGGGTATGCCGCGAGCCTTTACATGCGGGGTTTAAAATTCGGGTTTGTTCCCACTACAATCCTGGCAATGGTAGATGCAGCTATCGGCGGCAAAAATGGAGTGGATGTAGGCAGTTACAAAAACCTGGCAGGCGTCATCCGGCAACCTGATTTTTTATTGTTTGATTATTCATTTTTGCAAACCCTTCCGCAGCCCCATTGGGAAAACGGTTTTGCCGAAATAATAAAACATGCGTGCATAAAGGATACCGAAATGTTCTCCCTGCTCGAAATGGAAACATTAGAGAACTTCCAATCGGATATAAATAAACTGGCAGGCCTGGTAGAAAGAAATGTGCAGATAAAAACGACTGTAGTAATAAACGATGAATTTGAAAACGGCGAAAGAAGGCTGCTCAATTTTGGTCACACCCTGGGACATGCAATTGAAAATAATTACCAGTTGCTGCATGGCCATGCAATAAGTATCGGTATGGTAGCGGCCTGCGCCATTTCTGAAAAGATCAATAATTTTCCTGCAGATCAAAAGCTTCGGGTCAAAAAGTTGATAGAAAAATATCATCTTCCTGCAGGCCTTCAATTTGATCAGGAAAGGATCTGGGAAATATTGAAAATGGATAAAAAAAGGGCAGGGAATAAAATGAATTTCATCTTACTCAGTAACATTGGCGAAGCCGTTATCCGGCCGATATCTATTGTTGAGTTAAAAGAATTAATTAATCAAAGTTGATAAGGTGATAGTAAAAATAATCCCCGGTAATATTTCAGGATCAATAATGGCACCTGCTTCAAAAAGCTCCATGCAACGGTCATGTGCTGCTGCACTGCTGAATGAAGGAGAAACAATTATTGAGAACCCGGGTCGTAGTAATGATGACCTTGCCGCCCTGGATGTAATAGCAAACCTTGGCGCGGCTGTGACCGCAACGCTTGATAACCTGTTAACCGTTAGAAGCAGCGGTGTAAATCCGGTTACAGGCGACATGAACTGCGGCGAAAGTGGTTTGGGGATAAGAATGTTTGCACCCATTGCTGCCTTAAGCAATGAAGAAATAACAATCAACGGAACCGGCAGTTTGCTCACGAGGCCCATGGATTTTTTCGATACCATATTTCCGCAGCTTGGAATTACGATCAACTCCAATCAAGGCAGGCTGCCGATTAAAATAAAGGGCCCCTTGCAGCCGGTGGATATAACAATCGACGGCTCTTTGAGTTCACAATTTTTAACCGGGTTATTAATGGCTTACGGCAAGGCCACTACCAAACCGGTTACCATAACAGTTACCAATTTAAAAAGCAAGCCCTATATAGACCTCACCCTAGAGGTAATGAAGCATTTTGGGTACAACGTAATTAACAATGGGTATGAGTCATTCGAGATTTTCCCGGTCGGCGAATTGATGCAGCAGCCGGTCAGTTATACTGTTGAAGGCGACTGGAGCGGGGCTGCGTTCCTGTTAGTGGCTGGTGCTATTGCGGGAGAGATCACCATTAAAGGCCTTGATGTTTTTTCTGCGCAGGCAGATAAAGCGATCCTGCACGCTTTAAGCATGGCGGAAACCGTAATCTCCATTGAAGAAAAGCAAATTGTGATCGGTCCTGGTAAATTGAAAGCCTTTCATTTTGATGCTACTGATTGCCCGGATCTTTTTCCTCCCCTGGTTGCACTGGCTTCCTATTGCGATGGCACCACAGTTATTGAAGGAGTCCGGCGGTTAGCACATAAGGAAAGTAACCGTGGCCTCACTTTGCAGGATGAGTTTGGCAAAATGGGGATAGCAATTACCTTGCAGGATGACCTCATGTTGATCAAGGGCGGTAGTGGTGTACACAATGCAACAGTGCATTCACACCATGACCATCGTATCGCTATGGCTTGTGCAGTGGCAGGATTAAAGGCAAATGGAGAGATCATCATAGAAGAGGCGGAAGCGATCAATAAATCATATCCTGATTTTTATGATCATCTTGAAAAATTGGGGGCTAATATCAATACAATGCCTGATTACAGCGGAATAGGAAAGTAAAATTTACCGGGATTTGAGGTGACGGATTACGGTGCAAATTATATCAACAAATCGCCCACTGAAAAAAAGGTTTTTATTATGAATAGTTTTGGACGCATATTCCGGGTAAGCATCTTTGGTGAATCACATGGTGAATGTGTGGGCATAAATATTGACGGTTGCCCTGCCGGGTTGTCCCTTACCATTGATGATTTTACAACTGATATCGATAGAAGGAAAGCTGGTGCAAAAGGTACCACTCCCCGAAAGGAAGCCGATTTGCCCAGGATCATGAATGGTGTTTTCAATGACAGAACTACGGGCGCCCCCATTATTATTTTGTTCGATAATACCAATACACGCAGCGGTGATTACGAAAAACAACGCGCAATACCCAGACCGGGCCATGCCGATTTTGTTGCTTCCAAAAAATTTGCTGGTTACGAAGATTACAGGGGCGGCGGCCATTTCAGTGGAAGGCTAACTGTTTGCCTCGTAGCTGCAGGTGTTATCGCTAAAAAAATATTGAACAATATTAAGGTACGAGCCGCCATATTGGAAATAGGGGGCGAGGCCGACATGGAAAAAGGGTTGCAAAAAGCGATCGATGCCAAAGATACGATTGGTGGAATTGTAGAATGCAGGGTGAGCGGTTTACCTGTCGGCCTTGGTGAGCCTTTTTTTGATTCCGCTGAATCAGTTATCAGTCATGCCGTATTTGCCATTCCGGCGGTACGCGGCATCGAATTTGGTACCGGCTTTGCCGCTGCCAGGATGTTTGGAAGCGAACACA
>JBBJMD010000188.1:0-7277 GCA_037719925.1 Ferruginibacter sp. | reverse complement strand
AAAAAGATAAATTATGTTACCAATTAAAACAACATTGCTCCTAAACGGTGTAAGCTCATTAGCAACCGGGGCAGGTCTTATTGTATTTGCGACGAAAGTTGCCGAATTATTTGGCGTTACGGATAAAGCGCCCTTTATTGAAGCAGGTGTATTCCTAATAGTATTTGCCTCACTTGTTGTATTTACTGCAATTAAAAATCCGCAAAATAATGGTCTTGTAAGGCTGATTACAGTGCTGGATATTTTTTGGGTTATTGGAAGTGTTATTTTGATAGTTATAACCAAACCATACTTGTCAACTATTGGTATAGTAGCAATACTTGCAGTGGCAGTTTGGGTAAGTTTAATGGCACTGCTGCAAACAAAGGGTATAAAAAAGACACACACGGATGCTACCGTAATTTCATTGTAGCCAGGCTGCTCCTTTGACCTGAAATTTGTTAGTTCATGCCTGGTAAATCTTTAAAAATATGAACTATCAAAAACCCGCTCACAGAGCGGGTTTTTATCGTGTATAATTTTTTGTTACCCGACCTGGATTCGAACCAAGACTAGCAGAATCAGAATCTGATGTGCTACCGTTACACTATCGGGCAATAATTTTGAACGGCAAATTTAAAACAATAATTGACTTAATCTATTTATCTGGCTTATTTATGAGGATATTATTTATTTATCGGGCAATCCCTTGCTTAGGTTTTCCACCTTACAAAAGCTTCCATAGCGGCGTATTCAGCCAGCCCTAATTCATTATAAATGTTCGCCGTTGCCCTGTTCCTTTCTTCCGCCCTTTGCCAGAATTCGCGGGAATCACTGCCCTGGTACACCACCCCGTCCTTTTGCGACTGGTGCTTAAAAATACCGAGCCGTTTTTTCAGCACCTGGTCAGGACTCATGGGGATCGCCATCTCTATCAGGTCAATATCCCACTCCGCCCAGGCGCCCTTATACAGCCATATCCAGCAATCTTTCATAAAAGGTTTGTCATTCAACCTACGAACAGCCTCAAAGATGGCATCCAGGCATACCTTATGGGTTCCATGAGGATCTGCAAGATCGCCAGCGGCATAAATCTGGTGTGGCTGCACTTTTTCAATGATTCCGGTAACAATATTATAATCATCTTCCGACAACGGATTCTTTTCAACCAATCCCGTTTCATAGAAAGGAAGATCGAGGTAATGAATGTTCTCTGGAGGGATACCCACAAAACGGCAGGTGCTTCTTGCTTCACCACGCCTTATCAGCCCTTTTACATAACGTACGGATTCAATATCCTTTTCACCACTTTCTTTCTTCTTTAAAAAGGCCAGTGCTTTTTGATATATCTCATTGACAGCACCACAATCGATCGAAAACTTTTCATTGAAGTCAACGACAAATTCCGTGAAACGCAATGCTTCATCATCAGCTACCGCAATATTGCCGGAAGTCTGGTAAGCTACATGTACCTCATGCCCCTGGTCAACCAACCGTTGAAAGGTGCCACCCATCGAAATAATATCATCATCCGGGTGTGGACTGAAGATGATTGCCGTTTTTTTTGCCGGTACTGCTCTTTCGGGTCTGCTCGAATCATCGGCATCCGGTTTTCCGCCGGGCCATCCCGTGATCGTATGTTGCAGCCAGTTAAAAACTTTTATATTGATATCATAAGCCTGCCCGTACAACGCCAGCAAATCACTTAATCCGTTTTCGTTGTAATCATTATCGGTAAGCTTCAGGATAGGCTTATGCGCGCTTAAAGCGAGGTTGGTCACCGCTTTTTTTGTCATGGCCATATCCCAAATAACATTTTCAATCAGCCAGGGTGATTTGCGCCGGGTTAACTCCGCCGAACCTGCTTCATCTGTTACAACGAGTGTATTTGAATGCCCCTGCAGGTAAGATGCCGGAACAAATTCCGTAACAGGACCTTCCACCGCCTGTTTCAGTATATGCGCCTTCCGTTCGCCCCAAACAAGTAACACGATGCGCCTCGCCCTCAATATTGTCCGGATACCCATGGTGATCGCCTTTTTAGGAACATTGGCGATGCCACCGAAATCCGACGAAGCGTCAGCTCTCGTGCTAAGGTCAAGCGTTATAAGCCTGGTACGCGAACTTACATGAGAACCCGGCTCGTTGAACCCTATGTGGCCGTTACTTCCTATGCCTAATAACTGAAGATCGGTTCCCCCGGCGAGTTCGATCTTTTTTTCGAACGCTTCGCAGTATACTTTCAGGGAATCCTGGGGCACGGTGCCATCCGGAATATAACAATTCTCCGGGCGGATGTCGATGTGATCAAATAAATTCTCACTCATGAACCGCCGGTAGCTTTTTTACATCAGATGACAGCGGTAATATTCATCCAAATTAAAACTGATTACGTTATTAAAGCTGAGACCCTCCTCGCGGTGGAGCCGTATTAATTCAGCATATACTTTTTTGGGTGTTGAACCCGTCGCCAATCCCAACACCGCGTTTTTACCCTTTTGCCGGGCATCAATAATTATAGCAGCAATTTCCCGGGCAACGCCCTTTGACCCCTCGGATGCGTCCGCATAGATCTGGGTAGGCACTTTTTCATGTGACAAATGCTTTGTGCGTAGTTTTATTTCTGATTCCATAATATAGTCGTTTGGTTGATCGATATAATTTTGAAGCCGTTATGCCGGGTAATGAAAAGGACCCTAATATTTCTACAGGTGCAAAGCAGGACATCAATTATGCTTTTCAACCAGCACGACATGTTTAATATTTGTTCTTTTATAAGTATAAGTAATGTGTACCCTTCCATCAACTGACTGGATAACGGCAGGATAACTAAACTCGTCTTTCTCGCTGTTCTCTAACACGATGATATCCTTCCATTGAAGTCCATTATTTGAAACAGCCACATGTAATTTGCCACGGTTATTAAACCATTCTTTCCCACGGATCCCGGGATTATACACCAATAGCTGTTGCCCGCTTTTTAAGGTTACAGCATCTATCCCTGAATTTGGATTGGAGAGGTCCAGTTTTGAAAAAAGGCCCCATGTTTCTCCTTTATCCCCGGACCATGCCTGAACGATTTTATCCTGGTCGCTTCTGCAAATAATTTGCATGCGGCCGTTTGGGTAAGTGAGGATACTGGGTTGAATAACTTTATAAGTTGAATTGGGGTCAACCGCAACTGTTTTCCATGTTTTACCCTGGTCGCCTGATCTCTCAATAAATACTTTCCATTGATCTTTATCCTCATTGCTTGATGGGCTTATTATGCTGCCGTCTGTTAATTGAATGGGTTTATTTTTTATCGGCCCTAAAATTCCGGGAGGTAATTGATCAGGCCTCCGCCATGTTTTACCATTGTCACCTGATGTGCTTACCATACCCCACCATGTAGCTGGGCTAGGACCAATTTTATAAAATAAAAATACTTTGCCTTCACTATTTTTAAAAAGCACCGGGTTCCAGCACGGAAATCTCAGCGAATCATTTATTACACCCTCGGCTATCTTAGTCGGCGCAGCCCACTTATTATTCATTGCTGATGCAAGCCATATGGCAACATCTTTATTACCTTCCTCCGAGCCACCGAAAAAAGCTACCATTAAATTACCTGGCCCAGCTTCCACGAGAGTCGAGGCGTGGCATTGGTCAAAAGGGGGATCAGTAAGCACCAGTTCTTCACTTATTTTCTGCCAGCCTGGTTGTGCCAACCCAGGCACAAAAAACAGACAAAAAAGTAGCCACAGGTAATATTTCATAATGTGAGTGCTTTTAAATTTATAGGTGCCAAAGAAAAAATTACTGAACGCTTGCTGCAGGAAGCACCTGCTAAAAACCGTTGCCTTGAATCCGCTTGCATCAATTATCAACAATAAATCATCCACCCGGGTTAGCATAACATCACGGTGATCGTTTTCAAGAACAAATTTTGCCGCCATGCATACTTAATCAATAATAGAGATTTTTTTTTAAATCCTTTACCCTGTTGTACACTGTGTACCTTATGTGACTGCAATAGCTATCGACTTCCTGGCTACCTGGGCAACCGTTTCTTTTTTATAATTTTCCATCACCAAGGCTGCGGCGCCTATCAATTCTGCATTTTCCCCTAAAGTAGATACTTTAATACTGGTATGTTCGGCCAGGCTTGGAATACAATACTCATTGATTGCCTGTTGCAAGGGAGTTATTAAAATTTTACCCGCCGCTGATCCGCGACCGCTGAGGATCACAAATTCAGGGTTGAAAAGATGTATGAGGATGGCTACCCCCCTTCCGATCGTATAGCCGCTTTCGGATAAAAGCCCGATGGCGAACCGGTCGCCTTCATGTGCTGCCCTGATAGTTTGAAATAATGCCGCGGCAAGATCATTCGAAGGTAATTCCTTCAGTTTGGTCACCTGGCCTGATCTTAATCCTTCCATGGCCCTTTCAACTACGATATGCAAGGATGCTTCAGTTTCAAGGCAGCCGCTTTTACCGCAATTGCATAATTTGCCATTGAATAAAAGGGGAATATGGCTGAATTCACCGGCGAAGCCATTGTGGCCGCGATACAGTTCGCCATTGAGTATTACTCCTAAACCTACTCCCCAACCAATATTGACCACCATCGCATTCCTTGTTTCGCGGGCCGCACCAAATTTAAGTTCCGCCAGCGCGATAATACTTGAATCATTATCGATATAAACAGGCATTTTAATCTTTTCACTGATATAGTCGGTAATACTTTTGCCATCGCTGGCCAGGTAGGTATGATTTAAGCCTCTTTTCACGTCGACAAAACCGGGCATGCCTATTCCGATCCCGGCGATCCGGTCTTTTGGCAAACCGGAGTTTGATATTATCCGCGTAATTTTTTTAACCAATAATGATAGAGCATTGCTGTTGTTTAACAAAGGCAGTTCATATGCTGCTACCGGGCTCACGAATTCATTCTTCATATTCATGATCACAATCCTGGTAACATACTGGTCCATCGCCACCGAAACAACATATATCACATCGGGATTAAGTGCATACATCACAGGCTTCCGGCCACCGGTAGAGATGGCATAACCCGTTTCCATAACGTAACCTTCAGCTAGTAGAGAATTTAGAAGCTGGGTAGTAAGGGGCAAACTTTTTTTTATCCTGAGACTTAATTGTGTAGAGGAAAGCGCCTTTTTCGTATAAAGATTTTTAATGATCAGTTCATAGGCGGCTTTTACCTTTCCTTTCATTTGTTTTTGATTTTGACATATGCAAGTAATAAACTTATTTCAATAATTTTCTAAAGATAATAACTTCCTTTAATTTTTTAATAAGTTTCATTGTTTTGATAATATAAGCGTTATATTTGGTAAGTACAAACCGGGATTATAAAATTATTGTCAAAGAATTTAGCAATAAGCTTTAAACAGTTTTCGTTTATCAAATCTCACTACCAAAACTTTGTTATGCACGCACTTCAAACAGAATTAGCTGGCACTCAAAATACACAAATTGCTTTTATTGAAAGAAAAAGTCCTTATAATTCTCCATTTCATTATCATCCTGAATTAGAATTGGTTTATATTAAAGAAGGGAATGGGAAACGAATTATCGGGGATAAATCAGATTCTTTTAATGCAGGAGATGTTGTTTTTGTGGGTTCAAATTTACCGCACGAATGGAAAAATGTTGGAGAACCAACCAAAAATTCTCCTAACCTTCCGTCTCATTCAATCGTCGCTTATTTTAATAAAGAAGTATTCTCAAAGGACTTCTATAATTTAAGAGAAAGTTATAAGATCAATTCTTTATTGAACAAGGCGGGCAGGGGTATAAAAGTAAATGGCGAAACAAGGCAAATAGTTGGCAGGAAAATGGAAGAGCTTTTAGAGAAGAAGGATTTTGAACGGATCATTGGCCTAATGGAGATACTGCACCTTCTATCTATTTCCAATGAACTTGAATGCCTGGTCTATGAAGGGTACCATGGTACGCTCATTGATAAAATACCTGACCGCCTGACAGAAGTTTTTAATTATGTTACCACAAATTATCACGAAGATATTACGCTGGTATCCGTTGCCAAAATAGCCCATCTTACTCCTCCGGCTTTTTGCAGGATGTTTAAGCAGAAAACAAAACGTAACTTTTTCTCCTATTTAAATGAAGTAAGGATATCGAATGCCTGTAAATTCCTTATGGAAACTGGATACAATATATCTGAAGTCGCTTTTAACTGCGGTTATCGCACCCTTTCGAATTTCAATAAATTTTTCAAAAAATCAACCGGCCTGTCACCTAAAGCTTACCGGGAGAAGGCCCTGGCATGATGGGATGGCCGCGCCAGTTTTAGGTAGCATACAATCGTTGTATACCACCGCATGCAGTCCGGCTTCCGTGCCGTTATTTTAAACTAAATTTTTTTATAAATAAAAATGAGTTGAATTCCTGGTTCATTAAGGAAACGGGTTCTGAAAGTTGAACTCTTCAATTCATAATGAAGAGCCGTATTGCATCCCTTGTTTTGGCAATTGTATGGCAACTAAAAATAAAATTGCATTTACTATCGTTTCAGGGAGACGGTTTTATTATCAATAAACAGAAAAAAAAAGCGCATGGAACACCCTGGCCTATCTTCTGATTTTGCTACCGGTAGTGGCATAATAAAGGATATAAAGATAGCAGGGAATTAAAATGCCGTAAGCCTGTTTGGTACTTTTTAATGCGTCCGCAAGGCCACCGTAAATCAGCGGGATAATGGCCCCACCCGCGATTCCCATGATCAACAGGGATGATCCTATCTTGGTGAAACGTCCCAGGTCAGCTATTGCCAATGGCCAGATCGATGGCCACATCAATGAGTTTGCCAAACCCAGCAAGGCTATAAATAAAACGGAAGTATATCCATCGGTCACAATGGCGATAATGGAAAAGACGACGCCGAGTATGGCGGAAAATTTCAACGCATCTCCCTGCCTGATATATTTTGGTATGGCAATAATGCCAATGATATAGCCAACGATCATAGCGATGAGGGTAAAAGTGGTGAAGAATTTGGCAGTTGTTAGGGCTATACCCTGTGATGCGCCGTAGCTGATAATGGTGTCACCTGCAATTACCTCCGCCCCAACGTATAAAAACAAGGTTAACACACCAAGCACAAGGTGGGGAAACTGGAACACGCTTGTTTTATTGGTATTTGCTTTTGCCACGGCTTCGTCTTCCTGTTCGGTATCTATTTCGGGCAGCTTTGAAAAATTGATCAGTACTGCCAATAAAGTGAGCACAATAATAATAACGATATATGGCAGTATAACCCGGCCAGC
>JBBJMD010000187.1:0-7302 GCA_037719925.1 Ferruginibacter sp. | reverse complement strand
CGTATTTTTCAGAACAAAATCTATGTCATCCCTAAAACCCATGTTAAGCATTTCATCTGCTTCATCCAACACAACGTACTTAACTTTCTGCAGGTCAATGGCTTTTCGTTCTATAAGATCGATCAGCCTGCCGGGGGTAGCAACCACAATTTGTACTCCTTTTCTTAATTCCCGTATTTGCATCACGATTGATGCGCCGCCATATACGGGTTCAACACTTAGGCCTTTAACATGCTTTTTAAAATGCATCAGGTCATTACAGATCTGTATACAAAGTTCCCTTGTAGGGCAAACTATCAGGGCTTGGGGGTATTTTAAACTTGTGTCGATTAATTGTAACAGCGGCAAACCAAATGCAGCGGTCTTACCGGTACCCGTTTGGGCGAGACCTACAAAATCGGTTGTTCCTGATAATAAAACGGGGATAGCTTTTTCCTGGATGGGGGTGGGAGTTTCGAATCCCATTTCTGTAATCGCCTGTACCAATTGTTCGTTTAAGCCTAAGGCTTCAAATGCATTCATGTAAATTTTTTTTGTGTTTACATGATATGCAATTTCCTGTTGTGCGGTACTTGATTCCTTTTGTTAAAAGTCGAAGTAAATTTTAAATTCAACAGCCTTTAGGGCACTTCATGCAATACTCGTTATAAATAATTTTGCAAAAGTACTGTTTTTCGGCGATAAAAAACAATTAAACAGAAGTTAAGGCCAATATTACCAACCAAATACTCGTTACTATTTAAACTATGCTACATTTTTTATGTCCTACCCTTTTCCTACACAGATTTATTTTATAATGCGCAACCAGCTTTTCATATTTATTGTTGTCAGTTTATTTGCCGGTAGTGCATATGCACAAACAGGCCCTGCTACCCGCATTACGCAAAGGGATTCTCTTGAAATATTAAATGATTTAATCCAACTGCTGGACTCTTCAGGGAAACCTGGCAGTTATGTATTTGTAAATATCGGTATCGGCAACCGGCTTTTTAGCACGAGGAACAACGCCTTTACTGCCGGTCAAAGCAATACCACCAAGGTACTATTTTCGCCATCCGCAGCATATTTTAATAAAAGCGGATTGAGTTTAACAGCAGGTGTTAGTTTACTAACCCAGGCTTCCAGGTTAAGGGTTACTCAATATTCCCTGTCACCTTCCTACGATTTAACGGGTAATAAAAACTTTGCCTTTGGCGTCTCCTATACGCATTACTTTGTGAAGGATAAATCCTCGGCATTCTCTTCGCCGATACAAAATGATTTTTATACTTCTTTTACTTATAAAAAGCCCTGGCTACGGCCAGGCATTGGTGCGGGCTATGCTACCGGTGAGTTTAAAGAATTAAAATTTAAGGATACGGTTGTTGCGGGTGTAAACAGGCATTTTTATGATTCTGTGACCTATAAAGTAAAGGCCTTATCAATCATGGTCGCAGCCGGACATCAATTTTTCTGGTTCGGGATTTTACAAAATAACGATGGCCTGGCTTTTACACCAACCATTATGGCAAATGCAGGTTCTGCCAGGACGGCTATTAGTCATAAAACGAATGCGGCTACCCTTTTTAATTTTTTGAATAAACGTGGAAGGATTCCAAAGCTCCAACGCAATAAATTTGAAATGCAATCGGTAGGGTTAAATCTCGACCTTGATTATACGATTGGCGGCCTTACTTTTCAACCGCAGTTATATACAGATTATTATTTGCAGAATACGGAAGCATCCTCCAGGGTCACCACATTATTTACTATAAATATTGGCTACACTTTTTAGCTTTGCACTGGTTAACAAATAATTATAGAATTTTTATTATCGTTGGCATACAACTTGAAACCTTACAATAAATTATTTAAAATTAAAATTATGAAAACAAAACTCGTAACCCTTGCACTTTCACTGGTGATCTTTTCGGCAGCACATTCCCAGGGTTTTCACCTGGGCATAAAAGGTGGTGCCAATGTTAATAAGTTAACCGGTAAATCTTTTAATGATGAATTTACTTTTGGTTACCATCTTGGAGGCTTTGCCGAGATAGGGTTAGGTAAAAAGTTTTCCGTACAACCTGAGGTATTGTTTAACCAGTTTAACCAGAGAAATGCTTCAGAATTCAGCCAGGTATACAAACTGGAAAATCTATCGGAAGTCAAATTAAATTATTTGACTATTCCTATTTTGCTAAATTATAATGCATCTAATTTTTTAAGCTTGCAGGCGGGGCCGCAATTTGGGATATTAATGGATCAGAATGCAAGACTGGTAGAAAATGGGAGAGAGGCATTTAAGAAGGGTGACTTTAGTATGCTGGGTGGTGTTCAACTAAAATTTTCCAGTGTCAGGATCTATGGCAGGTATGCACTTGGATTGAATAACCTCAATGATATTGATGATCAAAATAAATGGAAGAGCCAGGGTTTCCAGGTAGGTGTTGGGCTTGCTATTTTATAAAATTATTTTCTAATGACGGTTGGAATGCCGTTTTTGTTCCACTTTATTATTGAAGAAGGAACAGCGGTATGCAAATCAGCCTGGCGGTGTTGAACTATATAGTCAACACCGTTTTTTATTGCAACATCAATATCATCAAAGATAGCTGGTGGCGGATACCCGCTGATATTTGCGGAAGTAGAGACTATAGGTTTACGAAAGCTTTTTACAAGGTGCCTGCAGAAAGGATCCCGTACCAGGCGGATGGCAATGGTACCATCTTCATTTGCCAGGTTATCTGCAAGCCCCGTGGCGCCCTCATATATAACGGTAACAGGTTTTGATATTCCCTTTAAATAATCAAATATCTGCAGGTCAGGCTGAGTAACATGAGTTAAAATGTCTTTCTCTTCTGCCAGCAAAATGATCATATTTTTATTGGCTGCTCTTTCTTTTAATTTATAGATCCGGTCTACAGCATTTGCATTTGTTGCATCGCAACCGATGCCCCAAATGGTGTCGGTTGGATACAGGATCAATCCCCCCTTGCCAAGGACCTCGAGGCATTTCTCAATATCATTCGAAAATGAGATCATGATTGCTAAGTTAGTTGTGAAATTTGAATAGAGAAGAGGAATTTATAAAGGGTGGATAATATCAATGTTTAGCCATCAATTTTAAATGCCCATTACTTTATTATACACCTCCATAATATTACCGGCATACGTAGCAGGGGTAAACTTTTGCGCCTGTTTATAACCCAGATCTTTTAAGGCATCCGCTATTTGGGGATGGGTTGCAATATCCATCATATGAGCTGCCAGGCTTTCATAATCTGCCGGGGAAAAATACAACGCGGCATCGCCGGCAACTTCCGGAAGGCTGGATATATTACTGCATATGACCGGTAGCCTGCTCCACAAAGCTTCCAGCACTGGCAATCCAAAGCCTTCAAAAAGAGATGGATAAATCAAGGCAGTTGCCTGTTGATAGATGGCCGGGAAGTCTGCTGCCGTCATAAAAGCAGGGTCATTTGATATAGGCATTTCATTGAGCAGGATTAGCCTGTCGGCCATGCCATTCGAATTCATTAAGGATCTTGCCGCTGCTTTTTCCTTTTTTCCATTGCCTATAACAACAAGGGGAATGTGCAGTTTTTCTTTGAGGGAAACCAATGCTTTGCAAACAGTGGATAGGTTTTTTCTTGGTGCAATAGAACTCACAAATAAAAAAAAATCATCAGGTAAATTGTATTTTTGTTTTATCAATTCCTTTTCTTCCTGTGTACATGTTCTTTCAAATATTGGGTTACAGCTTTGATAGCATATTGAAATCTTATTTGCATTTACACCATATAAATTAATGAGATCGTCCTTTGTTTGTTGGCTGATGGCAATAATAGCGTTGGCTTTTTTACAGGCACGTTTAATTTTCCATCGGTAGGTAAATTGTTCGTCATAATGGTAGGTTTCTGGAAAGCGCTCAAAAATTAAATCGTGAATGGTCACGATCGATTTGACAGGTGTTCGCTCTATATGTAAAGGTAATTCATTGCTAAGGCCATGGTAGATATCTATTCCTGCCTTTTCAATTGCCTTAACAATATGATACCGGCGCCACCAGGCGGAAATTTTTTTGCCAACAACCGTTTCCGGAAAAACTGCATGTACATTATCAAAACCGGCAGGGTTGAATAGGTCAGTCTTTTTAGGAGCAAACAAAGTATAATCGTGCTGTGGATAACGCTGTGCAAGAATAGCAACCAGGGAACGGCTATAATTTCCCAAACCGGTTTCGTTTTGAAACGCCCGCTTACCGTCATAACCTAATTTCATATTATTCAATGCTTAATGCTGCAATATATAGAAAACCAGTGGGAAGGGGTTTCAGCTGACCAATCATAAGCATCGCCGTATTGAGTTGCACAACTCAAATTTTTCTTTTTGTATCTTGTGCGCTGTTCAGTTAACTTCCATGCAAAAAATATCGGCAGTCATCATCACATTTAATGAAGAAAAAAAAATCGCAACATGCCTTGCATCATTACAGGGTGTGGCTGATGAAATTGTGATACTGGATTCTTTCTCTTCGGATCAAACTGCCTGCATCTGTGAACAGTATGGGGTTAGATGGTACCAGCAAGCCTGGCGCGGATACGGGCATCAGAAAAATGATGCTGCGGAAAAGGCTTCTAACGATTATATCCTAAGTCTCGACGCAGATGAAAGCCTCTCGCCCGAACTTCAGCGCTCGATCATCGAGGCTAAAAAAAACTCCCTGTCGGGTGTGTACCGAATGAGCCGCTTAAACAATTTTTATGGGAACAACCTACATCATGGTAATGCTTACCCCGACCGGATGAACCGGTTGTATAACCGCAAGCAGGCGAGGTGGTCATTAAGACCTGTTCACGAAAAATTGCATATTGAAGAAGGGATCAGCACCAGTATATTAAAAGGGGACCTGCTCCACCGGAGCAAGGATACAGTAGAGGAGCATATTGCAAGCATCAACAAGTATTCCAGCCTGGGTGCAGCAATTTATTTTGAGAAAGGTAAAAAAGCTGCCGGGCTCAAATTGATCGTTAGCCCCTTATTTACATTTTTGCAGGCGTATATTTTCAGGCTTGGATTTTTGGATGGTTATGCCGGGTTTATGATGGCAAAAATTAACGCCCACGAAGTTTTTTTAAAATACAGTAAATTATTGCTATTACAAAAGAATAAAACAAATTAACCATCATTATGCAATTACAGGAATTAATACATGCAGCCTGGAAGGACCGGGGGCTTTTAAAGGAATCAATGTACGCGGATGCGGTAAAAGACGTGATCGAAGAAGTAGATAAGGGGCGCCTTCGCACAGCAGTGCCGATTGATAACGGGCCTGGCATGGAAACAACCTGGCAGGTGAATGAATGGGTGAAACAGGCCATACTGATGTATTTTGCCATTCAACAAATGGAAACAATGTTATTGCCCCCTTTTGAATTTTATGATAAAATGAAATTGAAAAGCGGCTACGCGGGACTGGGAGTAAGGGCAGTGCCGCATGCGATAGCCAGGTATGGCGCTTACCTTGGACGAAATGTAGTATTAATGCCATCTTATGTAAACATCGGGGCCTATGTTGATGAAGGCACTATGGTTGACACCTGGGCCACGGTTGGCAGTTGTGCGCAAATAGGCAAAGGTGTGCATCTTAGTGGAGGCGTGGGTATTGGCGGTGTATTGGAACCACTTCAGGCATGCCCTGTAATTATAGAGGATGGTTGTTTTATTGGCAGCCGTTGTATCGTAGTAGAAGGAGTAAGGGTAGGAAAAGAATCGGTGTTGGGTGCCAATGTAGTATTAACACAATCCACCCGGATCATCGATGTAAGTGGCGGCGAGCCTGTTGAAATGAAAGGAACGGTTCCATCGCGGAGCGTGGTTATTCCGGGATCGGTGATGAAGCAATTTCCTGCCGGTCAATTTGGTGTCGGCTGCGCCTTAATAATTGGCAAGCGTAAACATTCCACGGACTTAAAAACAAGCCTGAATGATGCATTGAGAGATTTTAATGTGTCGGTGTAGGCAAATCAGGATGTTATCAATTTACATCTCTTCATATTATCACATAGCGGGTATTTAATTACCGTTGCTCAATTCGCTGTTTAATTTAACGCTTATACTTTCTTAAATTAAAAAACTATCCCGCTGGCAGCTTGTGTATTTTATCAATTGTAATTTTCATACAAGGCTATCATAACGTTGCTGATTCGGTAATTTTTCGCAACGGTATAAAATGAGATTTACAATACATTAAGAAGTTAACGGTACAATATTTTCAGAGATCAAGGCTTCTGCAGGTAGCCAGCTAATCATCATATTATGGAGTCGAGGTCTGAAAAAACGGCACTACCCCTGGCGGGGTTTCTTATTGCGTTTACAGGGGCAGTATTATTTTCAACCAAAGCCATCATTGTAAAAAAGGCATTTGAACAAACTCATACGGATGCCCTGACATTGCTTACGATCAGGATGGTTTTTTCACTTCCATTTTTTGTAGGGGCAGCCATTCTCGCCACCGGTAAAAAAAATAATGTAAAACTCACCGGAAGGCATTGGGCAGCAATTATTGGGTTGGGACTGTTTGGTTATTACCTTAGCAGCCTCTTTGATTTTATGGGGTTACAATATGTAAGCGCCGGGCTTGAACGCCTGATCCTTTTCCTTTACCCAAGTTTTGTAGTATTGATCAATAGCATGTTATTCAGGCAGAAGATATCTGTTATTCAGAAAATAGCCCTTGCCATAACTTATCTTGGAATTGGAATAGCCTATTTTGGCGAATTAAAATTCGATTTTAGCAATCCAAATTTCTTAACGGGAAGTATCCTGGTTTTTCTTTGTGCAATTACTTATTCCATTTATTTGGTTGGAAGCGGTAAGATCATACCACTCGTAGGAGCCACTAAATTTACAGCCTACACTATGCTGGCTGCCACCGCCGGAATTTTTTTACACTTTTTTTTGATTGGAAATTATGGTGACATTCCACCAGGTAATGCATTCTGGGGGTATGGATTTTTATTGGCAATCATCGCGACTGTTATCCCAGCTTTTATGCTGTCTAATGCGATGAAGCGGATCGGTTCAAATAATGTGGCAATCATATCCAGTGTTGGCCCTGTTAGTACCATCATACAGGCACATTTTTTATTGGGTGAGCGGATTTTCATTGAACAGGTTATCGGTACGATGCTGGTAATTGCCGGTGTTTTACTAACGGGATGGAAGCGGTGGGGCGGGACCAAATAATTTTGAAAGGTTTTGGGCTATAAGGTATAGTTTTCTATATTTGCAACCCTGCTGAAAGCCCGGGTGGCGAAATTG
>JBBJMD010000186.1:0-7320 GCA_037719925.1 Ferruginibacter sp. | reverse complement strand
TTTTCCTCCCTGTTTTATATTTGTGCGAATCACTACATCGAATACCTGTTTGGTTATAAGCATACCTCCAGGGAACTGGAATTCAAATACCTTTTTGCTTCCATCTGGGAAGACCAGAGTGGCAGTTTTTTATTATGGAGCATCTGGCATTGTGTATTGGGTTTGTTTTTAATACGCAAAACACGGGAGTGGGAAGCTCCTGTGATGTCGGTAATTAGCCTTGCCCAACTTTTTTTGGCAATGATGATCATGGGTATTTACATTTTTGGCACTAAAATCGGCAATAGCCCGTTTGTTTTGACCAGGAATGAAATCAGTGGGCCGATTTTTACCATGCCCAATTACCTCAGCATGATCAAAGATGGTGTGGGCCTCAATGTATTACTTCGGAATTACTGGATGGTTATACATCCGCCCATATTGTTCCTGGGATTTGCCTCCACTATTATTCCTTTTGCATTTGCGTATGCGGGTTTACAAACAAAACGTTACGGCGATTGGGTAAAACCAGCAATCCCCTACGCGCTGTTCAGTACCTGCGTATTGGGGGTTGGGATAATGATGGGTGCCAAATGGGCTTATGAATCCCTTTCTTTTGGCGGATATTGGGCCTGGGACCCTGTGGAAAATGCTTCAATGGTACCCTGGCTGATAATGATCGCGGGCTTGCATACGATGGTCATTTATAAAGCTACTACCCATTCCCTGAGGGCGAGTTTCTTGTTTTGCCTGCTGGCTTTCGTTTTCATCCTTTATTCTACTTTTTTAACAAGGACAGGAATTTTGGGAGACGAGTCCGTCCATGCTTTTGCAGAGTCAGGCAGACCGATGTTCAACCTCATCCGCATATTCATGTTTGTCTTTACTGTGCCAGCCCTGTTATTGTTCTTTATTAATTACCGGAAGATACCAGGGGAACAGAGAGAAGAATCAACGAATTCCCGTGAATTCTGGATGTTTATCGGGTCGGTGATTTTCTTTTTATCGGCCATATTCATTATCGCTAAAACATCCACTCCTGTTATTAACGCCATATTTAACACCAACCTTGCACCTCCTGAAAACATTGAATTTTCGTATAATAAAGTGATTATCCTCGTAGCTATCATCATTGGGATTTTAAGCGCGGTGACACAATATTTTAAGTATAAAAGTACCCCCTCCTCTTTCATACTTAAAAAACTGGCTATTCCTACCCTGATAGCGATAGCACTAACCGTATTGCTCGCAGTATTTTATCCAATTACCTATCACAAAGAGGGCCCCGCCTTCCTGGGCGCCATTTACGTTGCTTTATTTGCAGCTATATATTCAGTAGTTTCCAATGCTGCTTATATCCAGAGTGGCTTACACGGAAATCTAAAATCTGCAGGGGGCTCGGTTGCGCACCTAGGTTTTGGATTAATGATTCTCGGAATGCTTATTTCTTCGGGTAACAAAAAAGTGATCAGCGAAGAGCGTTTTAAAGATTTTGTTATCCAGATGGGGATTGATCCTCTTACGAAGCAACAGGATAATCCCACGGAAAATATCAACCTGATCCGGCACGTGGCAAAGAAAATGGGCCCGTACGACGTTACTTACCTTAATGACAGCACAGGCCATGAAACAGGACGACGTTTCTATCATTTATCTTTTCAACGGAAGGATGAAGTGACAAAGGAAGTAAAAGAGTCTTTCACGCTTAGCCCGGATGTTTACCTGATGAAGGATAATAATATGAGTAGCAATCCTGACACGAGAAGTTACCTTACGCACGATGTGTTCACTTATATTTCTTACGCGCTTAATCCTGAGGCAAATAAGGATACGGCCAGTTTTAAAATCAGTGAGGTAGCCGAAGGGGATACCATATTCTATTCACAAGGTTATATGGTTTTGAACCAGGTAATCAAAAATCCGGTAGATAACAAGTTCAGGATCCCAATAACGGGTCCGGCGGTTTTAGCTGATATAACGATCACTGCAAAGGATAGCTCCAGGTATAGCGCCACGCCTATGATCCTGATCGACAGTTTTGGTATCAACCAGGTAGATGACACAGTTTATGCACAGAATCTTTTTATCAAGTTTGCCGGTGTTACTGCCGACCAGGCCAAGTTAAAAATCGGCGTTAAAGAATCTGACGCAATGATAGATTTTGTAACACTCAAGGCATACATATTTCCGTATATCAACCTGGTATGGATCGGCTTGATCATTATGGCTACCGGCCTGGTGATGAGTATTATCAGGAGGGCGGGCCTTTCGAGGACTTCCGGTATTATCGTATTGATAGTTGCAGCGGTAGCCCTGTTCTACATGTTCTTACTGGCAAATAATTAAATGCGGAGGAATAAGCAGGGATTTTACATATATTTTTTAATTTCCCGCATTCCAATGTACTGACCATTGGTTTTGTACGTTATACCAGTTAACAAAATTAATTGGCCGAGGTAATAGATTTAGTAAATTCACGAAGACATGATTCGTTCGTTTTTTAATTTTCGCATAACAGGTATGTTGCTTTTAGTTGCTTTTTTTGCAACGAATGGGCAACAGCTTCATGCGCAGCAAAATACCAACGACACTATTTTATCCTATGCCGTTATCTACCAGGGCGATACGATTGAGGCCAAAACTTTACCTGCTCTTGGGTTATACTCCCGGCTGACTGCAAAACAAATGAGACTCGCCAAATGGACAAGGCTCAGAAATGCCGTTTATGTAACCTACCCCTATGCTAAACGCGCCGGGGGTATCTTAAACGACATGAACGCCCACCTTCTTAATATCAGCAATACGGAAGACCGTAAGAAATATATACATTCCAGGGAAAAGGAGTTAAAAAAAGAGTTTACCGACCCCCTCACCAATTTATCAATTTACCAGGGGAAGGTACTCATGAAATTAATAAACAGGCAAACCGGCAATAATTGTTTCGACATTATAAAGGAATATAAAGGGGGTTTAAAGGCCCGGTTCTACCAGACTGTTGCCTTCTTCTTTAGTACCAGTTTAAAACAGCCGTATGATAAAAGCGGCGATGATGCAGACATGGAAAAAATAGTACAGGAAGTGCAACGGATGTATGGCTGGCGCGGGTAAATCCCCCGTTTAATAAAGGGGAATACATTGACACTATGAAATGGTTTCATGAATTTACGTCGAACTAATTATCATCCTGCAACATGCAATAATGCCGGGGATAGCTAACGTTTTTAATCGGCTTAAAGAGAGATGGAAATACATCCGCCGGTGCACGGTAAATATGACATCCTTTAGTATCTGTTAAATAAGTTTATTGTTAAATTAAATATTGTGTTTTAATGAAGTTAGATTTACTCGTTTTTGCCGTACATCCGGATGATGCTGAACTATCATGTGGAGGCATACTGATTGCTGAAAAAAATAAAGGTAAAAAAACCGGTGTTGTTGATTTAACGCAGGGTGAACTAGGGACGCGTGGCACAGCAGCAATAAGGAAAACGGAAGCTGATGAGGCAGCCCGGATCTTAGGGTTAAACACCAGGGAAAATCTTCAGATGGCGGATGGATTTTTTCAAAATGATGAAAGCAACCAACGGAAAATAATTAAAGCAATACGAAAATACCGCCCGGAGATCATTTTTTGTAATGCACCGGAAGACAGGCATCCTGATCACGGGAGAAGCGCAAAACTGGTAGAAGACGCGGCTTTTTTATCAGGGTTAAGAAAAATAACCACTGAGCATGATGGGGAGGAACAGGAAGCCTGGAGGCCAACATATGTTTTTAATTTTATCCAGGATAAATACCTGCCTCCAAATTTTGTAATAGATATTTCCGATGTAATGGATCAAAAGCTGGAGGCAATCCGTGCATACGGCACCCAGTTTAGTAACGGCGACCTGAGCGAACCGCAAACCTATATCTCTTCCCCTGACTTCCTGGAGAGTGTTATTTACCGCTCTAAAATGTTTGGTAAAATGATCGGTGTTGCCTATGCCGAAGGCTTTATAAGTAAAAAAATGATAGGTTTTAACGGATTCGATGCATTTATCCAGAATAATACCTGATTTGAGTATAACAAAATAGGCTTCAAAATTGTTAATTACGTAACTTTGCAACCTAAATATAAGTTTATGGCCACTCCCAAGTTCTTACACAGCAATTCTGATTTTCATCAGGAACTAAAGAAAAGGGTAAATCAGTATTTTACTGATAAAAATAAGTCTTCCACAGGCAATTTTAGTCTTCTTTTTAAAGCAATATTTTTCTTCATTGCCTACATTGGCTTATATGTTCATTTGGTATATTTCACCCCGGCTGCCTGGATCGCAATTATTGAATGTGTATTACTGGGCGGGTTTACTGCAGCTATTGGTTTTAATGTGATGCATGATGGTTCACATGGCAGTTTTAGTAAGAGCAAAGCAATGAACAAACTTGCCGCAATATCCGTAAACCTTTTGGGTGCAAGTAGTATTATGTGGAAGATGAAGCACAATATTATTCATCATACCTACACCAACATTGATGGCGTAGATGATGATATAGAAGCAAAACCTTATCTCCGGATGTGTACCACGCAGAAGCGGTATTGGATGCACCGTTTCCAGCATTACTATGTGTGGTTTCTTTATACGTTATTACACCTGATCTGGATTTTCTTAACCGACTATCAAAAATATTTTAAAAAGCGGATCGGTTCCGTGCCTATCAAAAAATTAACTGTAAAGGAGCATGTTGGTTTTTGGGCCGCTAAAATCGGGTACATCATCTTTTTTGTAGTATTGCCCATTTACATGGTAGGCTTTGTTCCCTGGCTGGTTGGATTTCTTATTGCAACTATGGTAACGGGTTTTGTTATTAGCATCGTGTTTCAATTGGCTCATACGGTAGAACATACTAACTTCCCTATGCCTGTTGCAGATACCAACAAGATTGAAAATGAGTGGGCCATTCACCAGGTTGAAACGACCGCTAATTTTGCAACGAAAAATAAATTGATCTCCTGGCTGGTTGGTGGATTGAATTTCCAGATTGAACATCACCTGTTCCCTAAAATTTCTCATATTCATTACCCCGCTATCAGTAAAATAATTAAGCAAACATGTAACGAGTTCGGTATTCATTATATAGAATATCCCAAAATGCGCCAGGCCATTGCTTCGCATGCTTCCTATTTAAGAAGGATGGGAAGAGCTGATTAAAAAACTGTTTACCAGTTAGAAAGCCTTTGCATCTTAACGGATTCAAAGGCTTTTTTGTAACCTGTACCTGGCAAACTGTCAATCTTTACAAGATAATATCACCACCAAATATCTCACAGATTAAATTTATTAGAATGAGCAAATTCACCTGGCATGATAAGCATATAGAGATTTCATCAAAAAGCGACCGGCTGGCGGATTACGTAGCTAATGGCATGGGCTCCTGGCGTTTCATTATTTTCCAAAGTTGTTTTGTTTTGGTTTGGATGGGATTAAACGTAGTTGGCGTTATCAAACATTGGGATCCGTACCCGTTTATTTTATTAAACCTCATTTTTTCAACTCAAGCTGCTTATGCAGCGCCTATTATCATGATGTCGCAAAACAGGCAAAGCCAACGCGACAGGGTGCAGGCGAAGGACGACTATCAATGTAATATTGAGGCAAAAAAAGAAATAGAAGCTTTGCAAATCCAGATCAGCGATCTTGAATCAAAGAAGTTAAATAAGATTATACTCATGCTGGAAGAAATGAGAATAAAATTATAAACTATCGGCCGTAAGAGCGCCTGGTACAAGGTAATATAGATTATTAAGCCACGTTTGTTCGTCACCCCGTCACCAATGAGGACTAAAAGTTAAAGCGGGCAGCGTTTAAAATATCTTGTATAAATTTGTAGCAGAAAAATTAAATGATGACTGAAGAAAAGAGCCTGAATTTTATTGAAGAGATAGTTGAAACGGATTTGCAACAAGGAAAATACGCATCTGTATTAACACGTTTTCCCCCGGAACCCAATGGTTACCTTCATATAGGTCATGCCAAAAGTATTTGTTTAAATTTTGGTCTTGCATTGAAATACGGCGGTAAAACCAATCTGCGGTTTGATGATACAAACCCTGAAAAAGAAGAAACAGAATATGTTGACAGTATTAAGGAAGACGTAATCTGGCTCGGCTTTAACTGGGCGAATGAATTATATGCAAGTGATTATTTTGACCAGTTATATTCCTTTGCCGTAAACCTTATCCAACAAGGTTTAGCCTATGTGGAGGATTCTAATCCCGATGAAATTGCCTTACTCAAAGGTACTCCTACCGAGCCGGGAGAAAACAGCCCTTTCCGCGACAGAACAGTAGCTGAAAATCTTGAACTATTTTCCCTCATGAAAGAGGGTATTTTTAAGGATGGCGAAAAAGTGTTGAGAGCGAAGATAGATATGGCTGCGAATAATATGCATATGAGGGATCCTATAATTTACAGGATCAGGCATGCGCATCATCATCGTACGGGCGATAACTGGTGCATCTACCCCATGTATGATTTTGCCCATGGCCAAAGTGACAGCATAGAAAACATTACCCACAGCATTTGTACACTTGAGTTTATACCGCATCGTGAATTATATGATTGGTTCATCGACAAACTAGCAATATTTCCTTCCAGGCAATACGAGTTTGCACGACTCAACATTACCTACACGGTAATGAGTAAACGCAAATTACTTCAATTGGTAAATGAGGGGCATGTAACAAGTTGGGATGACCCGCGCATGCCTACCATTAGCGGGATGCGGAGGCGTGGATTCACTGCTGAAAGTATTAGAAATTTTTGCGAACGTATCGGTATCGCAAAAAGGGAGAACCTTATCGATGTGAGCCTGCTGGAATTTTGTGTCAGGGAACACCTGAACAAACTGGCAACAAGGGTGATGGCGGTGCTCGAACCCCTAAAACTCATTATTACCAACTATCCGGATGGTCTATCTGAGGAACTCGTTAGCGAAAATGGCCCTGATGAATCCTATGGCAGCAGGATGGTGCCTTTTAGTAAAGAATTGTGGATAGAGAAAGAGGATTTTATGGAAGAGCCCGCAAAAAAATGGTTCAGGCTGGCACCGGGTTCAATGGTAAGGTTAAAAAGCGCTTATATTGTAAGGTGCGATGATTATATTAAGGATGCGGATGGTCATGTGATTGAAATTCGCGGTACCTATTTTCCGGAAAGTAAAAGCGGTGATGATATAACAGGGATGAAAGTGAAAGGCACTATTCACTGGGTAAGTGCCGCACATGCAGTGAGGGCTGAAGTAAGATTATATGACCGGCTCTTTAAAGTGGAAAATCCGGCACAGGAAGAAGGTGAT
>JBBJMD010000185.1:0-7328 GCA_037719925.1 Ferruginibacter sp. | reverse complement strand
GCCCATTACCCAGCATAAAACACTGCAGGCAAACTTCCCCTTCATCCGTGGTATCGTACTGCAGGAGGATATGCTTTATATCATGCCTGGCGTAATAGGGTAATAGGTTCAATCCTTTTTTATCCAGCATGATAACCAGTTCCTTTCCAAGGGTGGCTTCCGGTAACTGGTGCAACTCTTCTTTGGTGTATGGGAATTGTTGCGGGGCGCGAATACTCCTAAGTAATGGCAATGCCAAATTATGTGTCAGGAAAACCAACAGCTTTGAGCGGAATTTAATTATTATTTTAAACATGATTGTGTTGTTTAGTTTCAGTAGATGACCGGATAGGAGAATGGTGCAACATGATGCTTGCAATGGGTGAAACGACTATACACCCGGATAAAAAAACCAATTGTCCTTTAGCATGATTAAAAGGCAGTGCAAAGAGTAACAGGGATGATAATGCGGAAATTAAAAAACCTGCCTGAAGCAAAGACCGAAACAGGAGCTTGCTGTTCCGGTTTACGAGGAGTACGAGCCAAAAAATAAATATTCCGGGGATGGAAAAAACCAGCGTAAAAATAAAGCTCAGTAGATATGTTCCCGGCGCATCTGAAAATTCATTTGAAAAATAATAAAGGTAAGAACCGGACAGGAGCGTGTTCAATATGCCCGTCATAATCCATATAGTGAAACTTATTATTACCGATTTAAAAAATTTCATAAAATAAAAGTGCTTTGTTTTTCAAAGTGATTGTTTAAAAAAAATTATTTTGTTGACCTGATCATTGCTTCCAGGGCAGCGATATGTGCCTTAAATGCTTTGTCCCCGGTTTTAGTTACCGAATAAGTAGTGTTAGTTTTCCTGCCTACAAAGCCTTTTTGAACTTTAAGGGTGCCGGACTCTTCCAGCGTTTTTAAATGGCTCGCAAGATTCCCGTCCGTAATGTCCAGCAGTTCTTTCAATTCATTGAAGCTAACCTCCTCGTTTACCATGAGGGCACTCATGATGCCCAGGCGGATACGGCTGTCAAAAATTTTATTTAAATCCTTTATCGGGTTCATTTTTATTACTTGAATTTCTCGCTGACGCATGGGCCAATTAAAAAATGCCGGAGTTTAATGTTGCCGCTCATATTTATGCCACATCCATACTCCATAAATAATGTGTAACACCCCAAAGCCCATTGCCCAGAAATAAAGCCCGAAACCAATGTACCAAAGGTTCATGATACCTAAAGCCAGCTGGCCATAACCCAAAAAACGTATTTCGCCAAGTGTGTATTTACTTGCATTCACCAGGGCCAGGCCATAAAATATCAAACAACCCGGGGCTATCAGTTCATATTCCCCCAACTGCATCATGCGTATTAAAAAAATGGCTCCCACTAAAAGCGGGATAACGGTATTCCAGAACAAACGCCTGGTGGCAGCGCCCCACATCGGAATATTATTTTTTTTACTCCGGAGCCAGGTAAAAAAGAATGCCGAAATAAAAGCGCCTATAAATGTAATGGTAGCGATCCAGAGTAAATCATTCAGCAATTGGATACCGCCCATATCCATCAACCCCTCAATGGTACAGTCCCCTTTTATCCAGCAATTGATTTTCTTACCTGCAAACCAGGCACCAACAAGTGCACAAATCCCTGCGGCGATACCGCTAAAGCCGCTTAAACTTATAAACCGGCTGCTCCTTTCCATCATCCGTTTAATGTGCTGCAGGTCTTCCAGGGGTTGTTGTTGTCCAGGCATATAAAAGTACTTTGATTTACAAAGTAAGAGTATTTTATTGGAATGGTCAAGTATTTCTTAAATGTCGTTTAAAGAGGAAAGTTTTCAAAGAAATTACACGGCATGCAGGTTAGCCGGTAATTTCAGTTTATTTGGTTAAGAACGGAAAGTATTAGTTGGCAGGCTGTCCTGATCTCCGCCTTTGTTATAACCAGGGGCGGAACTATCCTCAGGCAAGCGGGTGCAAATAAAAACCAGTCGGTAAAGACACCCGAAACTATTAAAGCTTCAATAATTTTCCTGTTCATTTCAAAGCTTTCAAATTCAACGGCGATCATCAGTCCACAGCTCCGGGTTGCTTTTATCCTGGAATGGACAAGCAGCGATAGAAAAAGCTGTTCTTTTTCCTTTACGGATTCAATCAGTTTTTCATCCAGTAAAACATTAAAGGCCGCAAGGCCCGCAGCACAACAAACCGGATGGCCCCCAAAAGTATTGATGTGGCCCAGTACCGGGTTATTGGTAAATGAATCCATTAATTTTTTATCCGCCACAAATGCCCCCATCGGCATCCCGCCACCGAGCGCTTTACCTAACAACAGGATATCCGGCACCGCGCCAAATTGCTCGAATGCCCATAAGGTTCCGTTGCGCCCAAAACCGCATTGTATTTCATCCAATACCAGTAATGCGCCTGTATCGCTGCAGCGTTGACGCAGGGCCCGCAGCCAGTTATTTTGGGGGACCTGTACGCCGGCTTCGGCCTGTACGGTTTCAGCAATCACGCAGGCAGTTTTTTCAGATATACTATCAAGGTTGGGGAATGAATTATAATTAAGTTGCAACGTGCCGGGTAAAAGCGGCCGGAAAGCATTCCGCCAGTATTCGTCTCCCATAATGCTGAGTGCGCCCTGGGTGCTGCCATGATAACTGTTCTTAAAAGAGATGATCTCCATCCGGCCGGTTGCCCGCTTGGCAAGCTTCATGGCCCCTTCAGTAGCTTCACTGCCACTTGCTGTAAAAAATACCGCATTGAGTGATGCAGGTAAATGATCGGCTAACTTTTTAGCATAAGCAACCTGGGGGCTTTCCACCAGTTCGCCGTATACCATGATATGCATATAATCATCAACCTGGCTTTTGATGGCCTCCATTACTTTGGGGTGGCAGTGGCCTACGTTACAGACACTAATGCCCGCTATAAGATCAATATATTTTTTGCCATCTTTATCCCACAAGGTGCTTCCTTTGGCACGCACTATTTCAAGCGCTATGGGCGCCGTGGATGTTTGGCCTACATGAGAAAGAAATAACTGGCGTTGCGTCATAGCCCGCAAATTTCGTTAAGAAAGTTTGATATTCGTGGTAATATTACAAGGGGTAGCCAGGATTATTTAAGCCTGGTTTGTTATTTACCATCTAGGGCAGCATTTGTTCATTGGGCTGTTTTCCCGACATGACCCACGCTAAATTTGTTTGTAATAGCAACTATGGAGGAATTTAAATTAGTATACCAAAAAATTGAAATATGCCAGTTATACTTCCTGTGAAAGGAGTGCTCCCGACAATGGGTGACAATTGTTTTATAGCCCCTAACGCAACCATCGTCGGCGATGTGGTAATGGGTAATGATTGCAGCGTATGGTTCAATGCAGTGATACGCGGTGATGTTAATAGTATCCGCATGGGTAATAAAGTGAATGTACAGGATGGGGCGGTGATACACTGCACGTACGAAAAAACCACTGCCGTTATTGGAGATAATGTGAGCATCGGGCACAATGCGATCGTTCATGGTTGCGTGATAGCGGACAATGTACTGGTAGGCATGGGCGCTATCGTGATGGATAATGTTCAATGCGGCTCCAATTGTATCATTGCTGCCGGCGCCGTAGTACTTGAAAATACCGTGATAGCGCCCGGAAGTATTTATGCCGGTGTTCCCGCAAAAAAGGTAAAGGATATCAGCCAGGAACTCATAAGCGGTGAAATAAACAGGATCGCCAATAACTACCTAATGTATAGCGGATGGTTTAAAGAAGATGAAAATAAATGAGCTGAATAAGCAGTTAGAAAGATTATCTTTAAAATATGAAAAAACTTTTAGTGGGTTTCTCCTGTTTGACCTTATTAAGCGGTTGCTTTGTTTTTCAGAAGAAAGACAAATATGGCTGTCCCTCAGATGGAAGGAATATAGGCGCTGAAAGGTTGGCAGCAGGCGATGAAAAGGATGTAAAAGCAAGCAGTAAAGCGAAATATAAAGGAGGAAGAAAAAGTTATTAATGCGGCTCCATTTTAAGGTGAACAATTATGATGGGCCGTAAACGCTATGCCCACCAGCTTACAAGAATGGCGATCCAACCACCCTCCACGCAATTGACTATGTAAATGATTTAAGCTCCTTATAAATTCCCCACTCTTTTTTAATTTTTTAAGCTACAGGCGGCCAATCCTCCGGCTACCTGGCCTTACCGCTGGCTCAATATAAATTCCCTGGCTAAGAAATATAATAAAAGTCTTAATTGAGAGTTATTAGCAACGGGCACAATAGCCCGACACCCTAATAATTAATCCAGCTATAATGTATTATCATTTGATGACTAAACACGGCAATACCGAAGCCGTAATAGATGACAATTGCGGCGTATCCAAGTTCTACGCCATCGCCGAAACATTATCCTCCGAACTGAAAGTTAATTTCCTGAGCCAGGTAAATCATAGTGATACATTAGATTGGGAATTCAGGTATAAAAACCAGGTACTTACCTTACGTTATAATGTATTTAATGGCGTTTCGGTTTTTCCCCAACACATAAAAAGCATATTCCATGAAAATAACATCGTGCTTGAAATAGCCCATTTTCTTGAACGAAAAGCATATTGATTTAACCACTCAATACGTTTTCTTTTCAATACTATCGAGTATATTTAAATAACTAAAGTAACGTTCGGTATGGACAAGGCCCGCATTAACAGCATCCTTCACGGCGCAGCCCGGCTCATTAATATGCATACAGTTATTGAACTGGCATTGATTAATAAGCGCCTTCATTTCAGGAAAATAATGCGACAACTCCTGCCGCGAAATATCAACCAGGCCCAGTTCCCTTATTCCCGGTGTATCGATCACCCTGCCCCCAAAAGAAAGATCGAACATTTCTGCAAAAGTAGTGGTGTGTAACCCTTTACCGCTCCAGCCGCTTACATCCTGTGTTTTTAACCGTAAGCCGGGAAAAATAATATTGATAAAAGATGACTTGCCTACACCGGAATGGCCGCTAAGTAAAGTGGTTTTCCCCCTGAGCAATTCCTTCACATCATTTACCCCCTCGTCCTTTTCAATACTCATGGATTGCACTTTATAGCCTATCGGCTCGTATATGTCTTTTATTTCCCCGAACTTATCCTGTTCCTTTTGTTTGTAAAGGTCTGATTTATTAAAGACGATGATGGGTGGAATATGATAGGCTTCGGAAGTAATCAAAAAGCGGTCTATAAAACCTAGTGAAGTTTTAGGCTCCTTTAATGTGGCGAATAATAGCGACTGGTCAAGGTTAGATGCGATGATATGGTGCTGGTTGCGGTTATGCGGCGATGAACGGGTAATATAATTTTTGCGGCTGGCGATACCTGTTATAGTGAGCGTATTTTCGAGCTCATTCTCCATGTCTGCCAGTACCACATCACCTACGGCAATAGGATTGGTTGAGGTGATATTATCTATTTTCAATTTGCCCTTTATGCGTGCATTAAAAATTTTGCCCGTATCATCCTGAACAATATACCAGCTACCCGTGCTTTTATAAACTGTTGCCATCATAGTGCGCAAATTTCCTTAATAAAAATGAATTCAAGTGTTTGTTTTAGATTTCGAGTTATTGTCCGATCAGTAAAATCTTATTGGCTTCAAGCCTCCTGTAGTTATTATTGATCGATGAGAACAATTTACAACACGCAACCTGCGGCAATGATTTTTTTATTCAAAAAAACTTCTAAAATTTTTCACATCAAACAATGTGGGATACCCTGCTTATATCAACGTTAATAGCACGCGGTCTTTTTGGTGGGCTGACCAACTGAGTAAATCTTACCAGCCGGGTACATGCTGTTGTGCTAAGGGAATTTTTTGAAAAGAGTAAACCTTAGTACCAACTCTAAAAATAAAAACACCAATGCGGTCATAACATAAGGGAAAAATTTCTCCGTGTACCTGGTAATGGTGGTAACCTCAACTTTTGTTTTTTCGAGGGTATCAATTTCTTTATAAATGTTTTGCAATCCCACGTTATCTTTTGCCCTGAAATATTTTCCACCTGTTTCACCAGCTATCTCCTTCATCAGTTTTTCATCAATGGTAACCTTCTGTTGCTGTATGATCACCCCAAGGTCTGTTTTCACCGGGAAGGGAGCATAACCTTCGGTACCCACGCCGATTGTATAAACTTTTATACCAAAGGCCTTGGCGATTTCTTTAGCATTGCTGGGCCCGATCAACCCCCCATTGTTTTCCCCGTCTGTCAATAAAATAATGACTTTGCTTTTTGACTTGCTCTTGCGCAAACGGTCTACACTTGTCGACAGGCCATCGCCAATGGCGGTGCCATCTTCCAGCAAACCGTTCCGAATACTTTGAATGGCCATTTTCAGCACCGTCTTATCGGTGGTAAGCGGGCATTGCGTAAAGCTCTCCCCGGAAAAAATTACTATGCCGATCCTGTCGGTCAATCGTTGTTCTACAAAGTTTTCTGCAACCGCTTTCGCCGCTTCCATACGGTTTGGTGTAAAATCCTGCGCCGTCATACTCCCACTTACGTCAATACATAAGATGATATCAATCCCTGCACCTTCTACCCGTTGCTCATCATTTTTTGTTTGCGGCCTCGCCAATGCAACAATTATTAATGCCATCGCGAGTAAGCGAAAAACAAAGGGAATGTGACGAAACAGGTTTTTCCAGGAAGATATCCCGCTAAAACTTTTTAAGGAAGACACCTTTATACCAGCCTGCTGTGCATTGCTCTTTTTTAAATACCAGGAGATCAGTGCGGGGAGCAACAGCAAGGTCCAGAAGAATTTTGGCGCGTCAAAACTGATCGTATGTAAATAGTCGGAAAACAAGGCTGCTTATTATTTAGGGTTTACAGGTTGAGCTTGCCCCTCCCGGGTTTGTTGATGTATTATATTAATGACGGCCCTGGTTAACCGGATACATTCTTCACTTTCACCGGCGGGGGGTAAATATTTGGCGAATTTTACTGCATCGGCACAACGAAGGCTGGAAGCTGCTTTGGCCAGCATATCCTTATCCGGGTAATGATCGCTTAATTGTATTAAAACATCACCGGTTGTTTTATTTTGGTAATTATTATTTTGCTTACGTGACAGGTACCGTTTTAGGATGCCGGCCAGTTTGGTGTGTACGATCCTTATTTCGGATGGCAAGGATAAGTTATAATCTTCTAAACCTGCCAGTTCCTTCATGGCTTCCTCATACGGCGAAGTGTTGGTTTGAAACGGCTTGGCTAACGTGTTTGGTTTTCGTTTTTTAAAATACCAGGTCAAAAAGGCTATGAGCACCCCAAACAAAATTCCCCCTATTATCCAATACCAC
>JBBJMD010000184.1:0-7336 GCA_037719925.1 Ferruginibacter sp. | reverse complement strand
ATTACCTTCCTTGTGCGCCTTTTGGGCGATCTCTGACGCTTTATAATAACCAATCTTTGTATTGAGCGAAGTAACAAGCATAAGGCTGTTATCAACATGTTTCTTAATATTGGCTTCTATGGGCTCCAGTCCAACGGCACATTTATCATTAAATGATATGCAGCCGTCCCCTATCAGCCTGGCACTATGAAGGAAATTATAGATCATTACCGGTTTAAATACATTCAATTCAAAATGTCCCATGCTGCCGCCAATCCCAATGGTTACATCATTGCCCATAACTTGTGCCGCGATCATCGTCAATGCTTCACATTGTGTTGGATTTACTTTCCCAGGCATGATAGACGAGCCGGGCTCATTATCAGGGATAAAAATTTCTCCGATCCCCGATCGTGGACCTGAAGACAACATGCGGATATCATTGGCGATCTTCATCAGGCTGACCGCTATTGTTTTTAATGCACCATGGGTTTCTACAATGGCATCATGCGCAGCAAGGGCCTCAAATTTATTTTCTGCAGTTATAAAGGGTAAACCCGTTAAGACTGCAATATGCTTCGCCACATTTTCCGGGTAGCCCTCAGGCGTATTGATCCCGGTCCCAACTGCAGTGCCTCCGAGGGCGAGTTCGCTCAAATGTGCAAGGGTATTTTTGATGGCCTTTATCCCGTGGTTTAACTGAGATACATAGCCACTGAATTCCTGCCCCACCGTTAATGGTGTTGCGTCCATAAAATGAGTACGGCCAATCTTAACAACCTGCATAAACGCGCGGGATTTTTCGGCCAGGGTATCCCTTAATTTTTCTATACCAGGTAAAGTAGTTTCCACCAGAATTTGATAAGCTGCAATGTGCATCGCCGTGGGAAATGTATCATTGCTGGATTGTGATTTATTGACATCATCGTTAGGATGCAAAAACTTTTCTTTATCCTCAAGTCTGCCGCCATTAATCACATGGCCGCGGTAAGCCACTACCTCATTAACGTTCATATTGCTTTGCGTGCCGCTGCCTGTTTGCCACACCACCAGCGGAAACCAGTCATTTAATTTCCCTTCCTGTATTTCGTCGCATACCTGGCCGATCAAGTTAGCTTTTTCTTTTGGTAATATGCCTGCATCATAATTGGTTAGTGCTGCTGCCTTTTTCAGGTATGCAAATGCGCGGATGATCTCTTTAGGCATTTTATTGATGTCTTGTGCGATCCTGAAATTATCAATGCTACGCTGGGTTTGTGCGCCGTAATAAGCATCGAGGGGCACTTTTACTTCACCCATCGTATCTTTTTCAATCCTGTAGTCCATATAACAAATTTTATTTTTTATTCCTGCCGGCAAAGTTAATTGCTGAACAAGGAAATAAATATATTATTAAATATTTACCGCGGATGTCCAACAGTCCTTTGCGGAAAAATAATGTCGTTGTGGTGCCGCTGAACAAAATCCTGTGACCCGGATAAGAGCGTATTAACGGTTGAGATATTCCTCCTCATTTTATTTTAAAAGGACATAGGGTATGAGCTTATTATTTAAACAACCAACCTATTTTTATTATCTTACGGCCACATATCAGCAATTAACCACCAGGTAATTTTTATAAACTATCCTTATGAAAAGGCGCGAATTTCTTAAGTATTCCTCCTCTTTTGCGATCTTACTCGCTAATGGACAAGTGCTCCGCGCAGGTGAAGTAGATTTTGGCGAATGGTCAGACCGTAAGGTGGCCCTGCGCTTTGTGATAGCGTCAGACGGGCATTACGGCGAAAAGGGTACTGAATATGAAAAGTTTTTTGAAACCCTTGTAACCCGGATCAATGAGGAACATACTAAAAGCCCATATGCCTTTTGCATGATCAATGGTGATATCATACATGATGATAAAGCCCATTACCCCGCGGCAAAAAGCGCACTTGACAAACTGAAGCTGCCTTTCTATGTCAGCCAGGGAAATCATGACCATGTTACCGCCGAGGAATGGGAAGCCATCTGGCAGATCCCCGTAAATACTGATTTCATAATTAAGGAAAATACTTTTTTAATTGCCACCACTTCCAATCAGGCAGGAGAATATTTATGTCCTGATCTCAACTGGATAGCGGCCAAACTGCATCAACACCGGCAACAAAAGAATATATTTATTTTCTTACACATTAATCCTGGTAAACTCACCAAATATGGAATTGATTGCCCGGAATTATTCGACATTTTTGCGAAGCATAAAAATATACGGGGGGTATTTAATGGCCACGATCATGATGAAGATGGAATAAAAATAAAAAACGGGATACCCTTCATTTTCGACGCTCATTTTGGCGGCAGTTGGGGCACTGCCTATCGTGGTTTCAGGGTGGTGGAGCTAATGAATGATAATTCAATCGCATCTTATATTATGGATCCTTTCGAAAAAATCAATAACTCCGTTACCTGGATCAATTAAATAAACTATCCATGAATAAATATATAAGATTGGTTTACATGCTGATCATAAGTGTTCAATCAGTTACTGCTCAATTGCCGAAACCAACCATGCAGCAACTAAAGTGGCATGATATGGAATTTTATCTTTTTACTCATTTTGGTCCCAATACGTTTACAGACAAGGAATGGGGAGAGGGTACGGAAAAGGAAGAGATATTTAACCCTTCAGAGCTGGATTGTATGCAATGGTGCCGGATAGCCAAAGCAGCCGGGGCAACAGGAATTATTATTACTGCGAAACACCATGATGGTTTTTGTTTATGGCCAAGCAAATTTTCTACCCATACTGTTAGAGAAAGCAAGTGGAAAGCCGGAAAAGGAGATGTCCTCCGGGAACTGTCGATTGCGTGTAAAGCAGCCGGGCTAAAATTTGGTGTGTATATTTCTCCCTGGGACAGGAATCATCCCGACTACGGCACTCCAAAATACAATGATGTATTTATAAATATGATGACGGAAATATTTACTAAATACGGCCCTGTGTGGGAACTCTGGTGGGATGGCGCCAATGGGGAAGGGCCCAATGGAAAAAAGCAGGTGTACGATTGGGACCGCTATAAAAAAGTTGTAAAAAAGTTATCCCCAAATACAGTAATTTTTAGTGATATCGGACCGCATATCAGATGGGTTGGTAATGAAAAAGGAATAGCAGGCGAAACGAATTGGAATACATTAGATACCATTGGTTTTGGGGCGGGACTCGGTGCACCTCATGTGGATACGCTTAACAAAGGAAATGTGATTGGAAATTTCTGGATACCTGCCGAGTGTGATGTTAGCATCCGGCCCGGATGGTTTTATCACAAAGAAGAGGACGATAAAGTCAAAACACCGCAACAACTATTTGAGCTGTACTTAAAATCAGTAGGCCGGGGAGCTACGTTGTTATTAAATGTACCACCAGACCGGCGGGGGCTTATACATGAAAATGATTCGATTGCCTTGTTGGGATTCCGGGGATTAAGAGCTGCAAATTTTAAGGATAATCTTTGTTTGAATGCCGTTATAAATATTATTTCCGGCAACAGTATTAAGCGACAGGCGTTGGCGAATGATAATAACCCGGGAACTTATATTTCTTTAAAGAATATTCTGAAGGATACGGTACAGATACATTTCAAAAAGGGGGTAAAAGTTAATTGTGTAGTATTAAAAGAATTTCTAAAAGATGGCCAATCAGTACAAAAATTTGCTATACAGGTAAGCGGTAATGGTAATAAAGAAACGTTTATGAACACCACGGTCGGCCATAAAAGGATCATTACTTTCCCTGCAAGAGAAGCCGATGAAATTTTAATATATATTCCTGAAAGCAAAACAGAAGTTAAGCTTGCTGAAGCCGAAGCTTACCTGGTCGCAGACGAATTGGTTGAAACGACAGGTGTTCCCAAAGGGAAATAACTAAGCTCAATTGAAATGGGCGTTTTTTTATAATCTCTTAAACCTGCGGGCAAGGGCTTTGTTTAAAAGTTGAACTCTATCAAATTTATTCACCTTTAAAATGAGGCTTGCGTTTTTCTAAAAATGCCCTGGTGCCTTCCTTCATGTCTTCCGTAATAAAGCATTGCCCAAAAAGGTCAAGCTCGGTTTCATATCCGTTAATGCCCGGATCTTCCGCGGCATTCGCCGCCTTTATACAGGCTCCGACAGCTATCGGGGCTTTTGTATTGATAAGGGACATCAATTCAACCGCTTTGTGAAGTAAATCATTTGAAGGGACTACATGGTTTACCAGCCCGTATTGTAATGCAGTATTTGCATCAATCATATTTCCCCCGATTAATAATTCAATGGCGCGGCCTTTCCCGATAAAATGTGTCAGGCGTTGCGTACCTCCATAGCCAGGGGTCAGGCCGAGGTTCACCTCTGGCTGCCCAAACTTTGCATTTTCGGCTGCGATACGAAAATGACATGCCATAGCTAACTCACAGCCACCGCCTAAGGCAAATCCATTCACTGCTGCCAGGATGGGTTTGGAACAATTTTCGATTTTAAAGAAAACATCCTGGCCACGTTTTGCAAGAGCCATTGCTGCTTGTTTTCCGAGCCCTGTAAACTCAGTTATATCAGCCCCGGCTACAAACGCCTTTGAACCCGCACCGGTTATAATCGCCGATCTTATAAGTGTATTGTTTTGTACTTCATCCATTACTTTATCAAGGTCGTCAAATACATCCCTATTCAATGCATTTAATTTATCCGGCCGGTTGATGGTTATTGTAAGGATGTTATCGGCGAGATTTGTTAATAGTGTTTGGTACATGTGTATTATTTCTTCAAAATTACCATTAATATACACTCGTAAATATAAGATGACATCTTTATTGCCTGCCTCTGCAATTTGTTGCGGACATTTTGGTGGTATAATCCAGTATAACTGTGAAACGAGTAAAGATGGTTATTTTAAAGCCGGCTGGATACCTCGCCAATCCCGTCTTATTTGCTGAGTTGGTTTTCTACCATTATAATTCCTGTGATAGCGGTTTTGCAGCTTAAGAAAAATACCAGTAGGACCATTAGTATTTTACTATACAATTCAATCCCTTCGCCTATTGTGAACGGAAATTCATAAAAGAATAACCTCACAACTGTATATAATAGTGTAGCGGAAAGAAAGGCAAAAAGAAAAGAACCCTTTAGAAATGTAATGAGTTTACTCGCTGTTAACCGAAATAAACCCACATATGAGCTAAATGCTGTTATGAACGGGTGAAGTGTAATTTCCTCTATTTAAATTGTAAAAAGCCTGAATTGGATTCAATAAACCTGGAGGAAAAAGACCGGCTGGATTTCATTGCACTATTGACATCAATAACTGGTGCAGCGATTGGGTGTTATAAAATTTATGAGCGGGCAGGATACAGGTCGTTTCCAGGGAGCTAAGGAAGTTCAGTCGGCTAATTTTATTGTCCGTGGTGTGAAAACTTTTATAGATCACGGCAATTAAAGCGCCGCGTTTTTTCTCAACAGTTAACAAAATAATTCCTGGGTTAATGATAGAAGGCGCAGCCTTGAAGCAAATTGCATTAGGAAAGGATGGCTAAAAATTTCTGTGTTCTTTTACCCATGTCGTTATATAATCAGTGATAGATGACGTGGTAGTGCCGGGAGGGAATAATTTACCAACGCCCATTTCATTCAATTCATCTTCAGGGATGATTCCTCCACCGGTCAACAGGACGTCATCCATCATTTTCTCCTTCATCAGCCGTATTATTTTGGGGAAGATGGTGTTATGAGCGCCACTTAGGATACTTATGCCGATAGCATCCACGTCTTCCTGCAATGCCGCATTTACCACCATTTCCGGAGTTTGCCTCAATCCCGTATAAATAACTTCCATACCGGCATCCCTCAAGGCAGTTGCAATTATTTTTGCACCGCGGTCGTGCCCGTCTAAGCCGCATTTTGCTACCAACACACGAATAGGACGTTTAATACCGGCGTTCATTTTTAGTTACCTTTTTTATAAGTTATTGTAAAAGTAAATCTATTACCTAAATTTAACGTATAACTCTATAATATGAAATACCGGAACTTCGGAAATACAGACCTCCACGTTAGTGAAATTGGATTTGGAGCATGGGCCATTGGCGGAAATACAATAATCGGGGGGATTCCCATAGGTTGGGGTATAGCTGATGACAGGGAATCTGTAGCAGCCATCCGAACTTCAATGGATCGTGGAATAAACTTTTTTGATACGGCAGATTTTTACGGCCTTGGCCATTCAGAGGAATTGCTTGGTAAGGAGATAGGGAAAAACAAAGAAATGATCATTGCTACTAAAGTAGGGCACAAAAGCATTAATGATACAATCCGGGTCGATTACACAAAGGATTATATTCTTCAAGCTTGTGAACTAAGTCTGAAACGTTTGCAAAGGGATGCGATTGACTACTACCAGTTGCACACTGCAAGGATCAGTCACCTTGAATCGGAGGAATGCATTGAGGCAATGCAATTATTACAGCAGCAGGGGAAGATCCGATATTTTGGATTATCTCTTAATACGTTTGCACCGGAACCGGAAGCTAATTTCCTGGTGGGTAAAGGGGTGGCAAGCGGCTTTCAGCTGGTATTTAATATCATCAACCAGCGTGCAAAGTTGCTCATGCAAAAAGTTGCAGATAATAACTATGGCGTAATCGCCCGTATGCCATTACAGTTCGGATTACTGACCGGTAAGTTTACGGGGGATAGCACTTTTACCGATGATGATCACCGGAGTTTTAGATTTAGTAAAGAAATACTTACCCGTTCGATCAGTGTGTTGGAGCAACTTGTATGGCCCTTGTGTCAAAAATACCAGGTCAGTAAAACAGGGCTTGCTTTAAGTTATATTTTGAGTTACAACGCTATAAGTACGGTCATTCCGGGAATCAGAACTGCAGAACATGCGAAAGATAATACTACAGGCATTGTTAAATTAATCAATGAAGATATTCAACTTATTGAGGAAGCTTATTTTGCACATTTTTCAGCGATCGTAGATTTAATGGAACAAAAGGGCTAAGGTGTTCCGGCCAGCTTATCAAATGCCCGCAATGCATTTTCGATCCTGCTGATCGTTTCCTCTTTTCTTATTGTTTCTGCAATCAGGAAAACGGCCGGGCCTGTTTTATTACCCACAAGCATTATCCGAAAGATCATTTGCAGTTCGCCGGCCTTCAGGTTTTTTTCTGTAGCGGACTGCTTAAATGCCTCTTCAATGGAAAGGGCATCCCAACTCTCCAAAGTTTTGTATTGACTGATGATACCGTTGAAATAATCCTTTTTGCCAGTATTCCATTTTGGAATAACAGATGCTTCATCATAGATTGTGGGCGGTTGAAAAAAGAAAATCCCCTGGGTAAAA
>JBBJMD010000183.1:0-7351 GCA_037719925.1 Ferruginibacter sp. | reverse complement strand
GGTTTTTTCCTGTAATAAAAGGGATACCGCTGTTGTGCGTAGAAACGTTCCTGGACTATGGAAAATTCTTAACTATTCACCTGCCTGATTATTCAGGACGTAAGGATGCACTGCTATCGAAGTTTGGTGGGCTTTTGCGCCAGGTGGTGAACAAAAACCGCCGCACCCGGGAAAGCTTTACGCGCGAATGGAGGATGTACAAACACGAAAAAGACAAGACATGGGATGCGGGTGATGCGGCCATGCTTGACCGGTTTTTGTAAATAAACGGACGAAAGTATTCTGTCACTAAAAGATAAAGCCGTTTTTGATGCAGGATGCGGCAATGGCAAACTAAACGGCTTGCTGGCTTCTAATGGAATTACCAATATCGCCATGGATTTCAGTAATAGTATTGAAGTTCCTTACGCTTTAACGAACTCTCCCAATGTCCATTATATACAAGGTGATGTGCAATTTCCCCCGGCGGCGTTTGACTATTTTAATATAGTACACAGCAGTGGCGTTTTAATTCATACCAACAACACTGAATTATCATTTTCGTGTTTAAGGCCCTTAATTAAACCGGGCGGAAAATTAAGTGTCTGGCTATACCACCCCCGTAAAGATTTCATCCACCGGTCTATTAACGTGGTGCGTTCAGTTACTTCCAAACTCCCGCCGGAAATTCAATATTATTTGTATGCCTTTTACAATATTTCCGCTTAGCTATTGCATAAAGAAAACAAAAGGAATACACAAAATGCGCGGGAAATGATGAGAGACATCCTGGATTGGTTTACCCCGGAATTCAGGTGGGAGCACGATCATACGGAAACGGAAGGCTGGTTTGCAAAAAGGAAATTTAAAAACGTACAGATTACTACAGTAGGGCTCTTTGGTTTTAATATTGTTGGCGAGAAGGATGGCAACAGCTGATCCGGTTATGCATTACCAGCTTACCTGCCCTTCCCCGGGGAAAAGCCGCGTTGTTCTTTTTTCCAGTACCTGGCAAGGCCGGTAACAATTATAATTGCTGTAATAACAAACATACCAATCAGTGATACGAGGTTGCTGAAACTATCTTTTACATAATACAGTACGGCATATGCCAAAGCCAGGGCTATCAATAATTTTAGCAGAAAAAGCCCGGGAACCAACTCACCCCACTTTACCTTCAGCAACCTGCGCGATTGCCAGAGGTAGTAAATCGCCTGCAGGTAGGTAGATACTACAATGGCCAATGCCACGCCTGCCATACCCAGCAAGGGATACAAGATAAACATCAATAACAGGGAAAGAATAATATCCGCAATTGAACCAAAAAGAATCTTATTGGATTGGCCATAACATTGCAGAATGACACCATAATGTGTTATGCGCACAGGGATGATAAAAATACTCACTAAAAAAACCGGGATGGATGCATTGTACTTGTTGTTAAAGATAACCGCAAACGCCTCAGTATGCATAATAAGCAAAAAGAAAAATAACGGGAAAGCGATCACCGAAAGAATTTTAAAACTTTCCTTAAACGTATGCCGGGCAGCTTCCCGGTTGGAAATATTGGAAGATATATTCGCAAGCATTACCTGTTCCATGGTGCTGATAAGTATACCAAAAAATGGTATCTCAAAGGCACCGTTAAAGAATACGGCGAAATCAGCAGGAGCCAGCAGGTACAATAAAAAAATCTTATCCAGCCACCGCGCCAGGATACCTGCAATGTCATTTATACCTAGAAAGATCCAGTGAACACTATATGACAATGGGGTGCTGTCATTTTCAGCCGCAGCCGTTTTTCCGCTTACGAAATAAATACACACGGCTTTTAGTAAATATAAACAACTGATACAAAAAATCCAATGATTAATTATAAATGTGTTATAGAAAAAATAAAGGTGAATGGCAAAGAACAGTATTGAATAAACAACATTGAGCCATACATAAATTGCAAGCTGGTTATTTTTAATCAACAAGGTGTCCGTTAGGGTGCATACACTTTGCAATAGTATAAAGGCAACCAGCAACAGTTTTGTATTAACCGAAAAATAGCTTGTTGTAAAATAAAAAATCAGGAAGGTAAGAAGCGCGCCTAAAAAATATGACCGCAGGATGGGGGTCTTGTGTCTTTTAAGGAATACAGAAAAAAAATTATCACTGGAAGAAAGTATAATGGAGGATAAACCAAAACTGATGATAACACTGATAATGCTGCTGTAAACCCATACTGTCTGAAACTGGCCATAATCATGATACGTGAGTTTACGGGAATACATTACCATTATTACCGTAAGAAACATCATGGGTAATAGTTTGCCGGTAAAAACAGGTAACAGCTTATTGCTTAAACGGCTGATAGTGGTGGTTGTATCAAATACGGGTGGCGTCAAAAAACAAAGTTTAGAGGAAATAATGATTTTAGATGATACGCGAATATCTGCTATTTTCTGGCGGTAATCCGGAGGCTTGATCTTATGAATGTTGTGATTCTATCTTCTACCAAAAACCTTCGCATTTATTTGGGTAATTGGTAGCAGTTAGGCTGGCAATTAATGATATTTCGTTTTTTGAAAGGCATCGCAGGCCGCCTGATCGAGCCCTTTCACTACCACCGCCGGGTTTCCTGCTATTACTGCATACCCCTGGGTGAATGAGCGCGTAACAACAGCCCCTGCACCAACAATGGTAAAATCACCTAATTCTACTCCGGGCAGGATGACAGCATTCATTCCGATCCAGCAGAACTTACCAATTCTCACAGGTGGGGAAGGATCGTGAATGCTATTGTTAACCAGGTTATGGTTTGCGGAAATGATACCTACGTTAGGCCCAATATTAGTGTAGTCGTCAATAAAGATACCGTTACTTGCTTCGATATAATTGCCGGGTGAATCGCCCGGATATACATCAATGCCCCTGGTAATATTTTTAGGCTCTATTACTTTGCTCGTGTGGTGGAGCGCCCAGGTTGTATCTCCATTAAGCCGTAATAACTTCCTGTAAAAAAAGTCTGCCATATAAAAGCTTAGCCCCACATCTGTTCGCAATCCAAATATTTTCTGAACGATTTTTTTCATGTTGGCAAATAAGCTTTTTGAAATAAGGGACTGCTTTTTTTAACCCTTCCTGTAAAACGGCTAAACACATCCACCCGGATGAAAGTAAAATTAAGTATCAATAATTCAAAATAAAAAACGTCTACAAAAAAATAGGTAACGAAGTGAAACAATATCGCCAGCATGCAAAGCAACCGGTCGTACTTTCTAGTAAAGAACCCGATAATCATACTGGCCTGGATCAGTACACAAAAGCCATAACCCAAGTAAAGAAGTAACGGGTGTTGTATAAACCAATACATAGCCGTTGCAAACAAAGTATCCGGGTTGAGGTAAAGGTAAAGTGCCAGGTTATCTTTTACGATGGCTTCTGGCCCGCTGGTATTAAAAACAGAAGCGCCGATAATAAATTTCCAGAGAAATGCCATTGAATAAATGGAGAGGGTAAAATAGCGAAGGGCTTCCCAAAGTATCCGGAAAGTGCTGGTGTTCATAGTCCAGAATGCGAACGTTATCAGCAGGATGCCGTTCATAGTGCCCGTATGGTGAGTTACATAGGCATTATAACTCAGGAAGTATAATGGGTATAAAATCGAGAAGGCGATCACCGTTACCCGTTGTGAAGCATATACGATACTGGTAAGGCACAAACTAATCAGCACGCTGTCGAAGATCAGGCTGCCGGCGTGGTTTTGAACAATGAGTTTTCCAAAACCTGCAATGAGATAAAGCCAGTATGCCAGGTCGGAGTCAGTTTTAAAGATGACCGGTTGCAACAACTGGTGGAGCAATACATGGTTATAATACCTGAATACAAATGAGGCCAGTATAAAAAGAAACACAACCCTCACCATATGCTCTCTATACGACTTTGTAAAAAGGTTTTGCATTATTGTACGAAGTATAGAATTTTGCTGCTGTCTTCACTCACACGGTTATCTGGGTCAAAATGTAAGTACCGTTCGTGAACAGTTACATTATTCACCGGCTCACCAACAATGGATTGGAGATAGGTTTTTAACCAGGGGAGGTACCTGGCATTGTCCCCTGGTGTACTAACCAGTTTACCGGATAAGGGCCGGAGAAAGGGATAATGAGGCAACACCCCGGACAATACCTGTTCCATTGGATCGTTCATATTGTTGGCGGCTATTTTCCCGTAATGATTAAGCGTAAAATAAACCATCATTGATCGTGGCTCCTGGAAAGTATACGGAAGATTAAAAACCTTGCCGTCGTTATAGGATACTGTCAATATTTTATACTGTTCCCTGGGCTGCATTTTACCTGCATACATAGCCCAGATAAAAAAAGGGGTGGTTTCCACACGCTTGTAATTAACATAAATACTAAGGAGGATAAAGGCGCAAAAAACGGCAAATAATTTTTTATTTAAGCCGAAAACCTGTACCAAAAAAAGTTTGTTAAACCACATACTGATTGTTATAATGCGTTGCCGTTAGATACCGATTGCCACCTGGCCTTTTGTTGGACCGGATGATTTGCCCCTCATTGCCGAGGGTGCAACATTATGATAGTGCAAATTAAAACCCTTATAATTTTATTAGTCTTAATAGTCCCGGTGGCAACCTGTTCCCGCTAGATATAGTTTATTTACAGTTTGAAAGATATTAATTAAACAATTATTTTTTGCAAGGTAAAAGGCAGGGCCGCATTAATTTCATTCATTTATTAGAAGATCAGTTGCCTTCTCCAAATGCAGGTGCTGGTATATCATACCAGACCCTTTGAGTACTTAATGTGGGCAGATCTTGCGCATTCGGGGTGAAACCTTGTTCCTGCATTGCCGCTTCCCAATTTGGCCGGTTTGTTTCACCGGGATCAAGCGTCCAGAATCTCCTCGGAACAGTTTCGTTCATTGGTTCCCGCCGGTAATAAGCAGAAGTTTTTTTAGGATAGCCCGTTCTTCTGCAAAAGACAAAGGCTTCATTCGGATTCCTGAAAAAATTAAGGTGTTCCTGGATATATATTCTTTCGAGATCATTTGTGCCATTTAATGCTATGTTCGCATCTTCAAGGTAGGAGGTAATTTCCACTGCCCCATTCCCGCTGTAACCGGTGCTGGAGCCTGCCACTACCGCGGTATTGTTCATAGTGGTGATAGAAGCTGTAACACCCTTTTTATACCATTCAGCAGCATTGCCGCGGGTGTCTACACTTCCGGCATACCCTTTCTGAATAAACTCTGCAATAGATAAATCCGATTCTGCGGCTGATACCATCACTTCCTTGTATAATCCACTGGTGGCGCCATTAAACCTTGGTGAAAAGAATTTCCTGTTAACCGGGGAGATCAGGAAATAGTTGGAGACTGAATTGCCCGTGTTGCTGTTGCCAACAGTAAATGGATTTTTTAAGAAGGCGGCCAATGCAGGGTTAGTAGTAAAATCTGCCGGCCCGCCCTGGAATGAAATCATCGGGTCATTTAAATCAATGAATACGGGCAGGCTGGTATTGTATTTTGTAAGGGTATCCCTGAAATTTCCCTGCAGCCCGTTTGGTTCAAAGTAAATGGGTAGCCTTGGATCGTCTGCCTTCTTCATAAAATTAATGATAGAGGTTGTGCCAAAACGCTGGCTCCTGTAGGTGATTTCCCCGCCTGACCCAAAAGGTAAGTAATCTTCATTGGTATATTCAAGTTGGTTCTCTATGGTTACAATCGGGCCTATAGGATTTTGCATTACCTGCTGAAAAATTTGCTTTGTTTTTTCAACATCCTGTAATTCGAGCCTTGCTGCCATACGTAATTTTATCGAATTTGCCAGCATTACCCATTTGGTCCAGTCACTTTTATAAAATACATCAGCGTTGCCAAACGTAGCCTGTGTGCCTCCCGAATTATCAGATAGCGCCAGGATGGCGTTGTCTAGCTCGGAAAGCCAGGTAGCAAATAGTTGCTGCTGGGTATTATATTCGGGGTTAAATACCGCATCTGTTCTTCCTTTGGTTGCCTGTGTGTAGGGGATTGACCCGTTCATATCCGTAACTTTCAATCCGTGCATTGCCTGCAGCACAAGAGTAATTGCGCTCATTTTCCGATAGTTGGCACTATCTGGCCTGGATGATAGCTGGTTCCTTATCTCAACGAGGTTTGGCAATATTTGCTGGTAGTAAGTATTGTACCTCAGATTGACATTACTGGTGAGTTCATAGGGATCAGTGGTGACATGCTGCGTAAAGCGCAGGAGTTGTTCCATGCTTTCCCATATCCATTCTGTATATTGATATTTAACAAGCTGATCTTCAGCGTGGGTAAGCAGGAATCCAACATCCGGTTTTGTTACAACACTCGGATTGGTATTGATTTCTCCAAAGTCTTTTGTGCAGGAGGCGGTGATCAGTGCTAATGATATCAGTATGGCCCCGGGGCTGGATAGTTTACGAATTTTCATGATCGATGATTGTAAATTAATAATTATTAAAACCCTGCCTTTAGTGTTAAATTAATGTTCCTTGTCTTTGGCAGGAAACCAACTTCCCCTGAAAAGGCGGTATTATTTGAATTGTTTGACGCCGGGTTAAAATTGTGGGGCAGGGTTTGATAAATGTAAAGCAGGTCGCGCCCGATCACAGCCAGCGATAGGTTATTTAGTTTTAACCTTTGTGTTAGTTTGGTTGGTATTGTATAACTTATGGCAACCTGCCTTAATGATATCCACGAATTTTCCAAAACCCAAAAATCCGACACACCAGTGGAAGAAGAGCCATAGCGGTAAAAAAACTGGGGAGTATGGGTAGGTTCCACGAAGCCTGCTTCATATGCTTCCCTGAAGCTCATCCCTCCAACGCTTACCTGTGTGCCATTTGCCTGGGTGACTGTTTGCCCGGGCTGAAAAACACCCTCCACAATCCGGCCGTCATCGTAGGTTTTACCATCATACGCGCTTGTAAATGTGATGCCGCCTGTTTCAGCATCCCTGCCAAATATTGAATTCGGGAAAACACCGGAATGTGTTCCCTGCCGGTAACTCATCAGGGCAAAATCACCCCCGATCTTCGCGTCTATCAAAACATTCAGGCTGATATTTTTATAAGTAAAAGTATTATCCCAACCTCCCCGGAATTTCGCATTCATATCTCCCATATCCTGCCAGACATTGCTTCGTGCCGGAAAAGCAGCCCTTGCGTCCGCACGCCAGGTAAGCAAGGGTAGACCGTTTTTGGGGTCAGTTACATTGTTGCCGCTACCATCTTTTGCATGGTAGGGTGTGGAATGTATCAGGGTTCTTAAAGTTCCATATGCGCCGCCGACAACCGCCCAGGAACTTATTTCACCAACATCGGTGCCAGGC
>JBBJMD010000047.1:0-22475 GCA_037719925.1 Ferruginibacter sp. | reverse complement strand
CAATTTTTCCAAATTGTTCGGTTTTATAAAGTAGCCTTGCACACCATAGCTATAAGCTTTCATAATCGAACTTGATGCGCCGCTTGTAGATAAAAATATAAATGGTACGCATTTAATCCTCAGCCTCTCATCATCAAAGATGATTCTTTTCAGTTCCAGGCCATCTATCTTAGACATATTAATGTCGCACAGTATAAAAAACGTTCCGTTTTCTGTTGTCTTCAAGTATTCCAAAAATTTTAATCCATTATCGAAAACGATTATTTCATTATCAACGTTCATTTCCGAAAATGCCTGTTGCAACAATTCGAGGTCGTCTGGGTCATCGTCAACTACGATAATTGGTTTTTTGTTCATTTCAGCAGTTGGGGTTGAGGATAAATTTATTAAAAGGGTGACTTGCAAGTTACCGCAATTCGATTAGTATTCAAAAAACTATCTATTTTCAACTGAGACACTACCCTGAGTTTGAATAACAAGAAAGACAACAAACAGCAATCTTATGCGGTTGCCGTTGCTATTAAAGTTTTTGCCTGCCAAAACGTTGTGGCGTGATTGGTTTCATAGGATTAAAATTATTATAATTACCGCTAACTACGGCAGGCAGCATTCTGTTGCGGTGCGGATGCGTGAGGGATAGAAGTGGAAAGCCCGGAGCAAGCCGTCCCGCAGGGCGGCTTGTGAGGACTTGTAGCGGATAGCCCGGCCCGCAGGGCACGCTCAAAAACTTTCAGACCTGTAATGGTTAAGAGTACAGCAAAGATTTTATTTTTTATGTTCCACGCCAGGTAAAGTGGATTTAATTTCTTTTTTGCTATCGAAAAATATCATTTTAATTGCGACGAGGATCATGAGTATATTGAATAATTTTTTTACTGTTTCCGGGAAAGACTGAGCGCGATCCTGCTGCCGAAATAACTACCGGCCACAAACCCTATTGCAAGCAATCCTACTATTTTTATATCGATATGCCCTTGTTTGTAGTAAGAAAAAACCGCGAAGATACCGACAGGTAATAAGATCAGTGCGAGGGAAGTGCCCTGGGCCGAATGTTGCGACATCCCCAGAAAGTAGATCAACGCGGGCACTATCACCAATCCACCCCCGATACCGACGAGGCCGCTAAGCATGCCTGCGATAATGCCAATTACAATTACAATCAATATAATTTGCGTATCCATATGAAACTTTTTTTCCATCAGTCTTTCCTGGGAAACTTCACTTTGTAATATTCAATTGCTTCCTCGATGATGGTATAAGCCGTTTCTTTATCCTGGAACTCGTCTATCTCTACTACTTTATTTTCCAATACCTTGTAATTTTCAAAATAATTGCGCAGTACTGCTATAAAATGCCTGGGTAATTCGTCAATGCCAGAGATATGGTTTACGGTTGGGTCCTTTGTGGCTACTGCAATAATCTTATCATCCTTTTCTCCATTATCAATCATCTGCATATTTCCAATCACTGTAGCTTCTACCAGGCACAAAGGGTGAATGCTTTCACTGCACATCACCAGGATATCCAGCGGGTCGTTATCATGCCCCAGTGTTTGCGGTATAAAGCCATAGTTGATAGGGTAATGGAAGGAGGAATGAATGATCCGATCCAGCATCAGCAGCCCGGTCTCTTTATCAATTTCATATTTAGCCCTTGAGCCCTGCGGTATCTCAATTAAACCATTTACAATTTGCGGCACTTGCTTACCAAAATGGGCGCCGTGCCAGGGGTGTAGTACGTACATGTTAGTTTATTTATTGGGTTGTTAAATTTTATGAAGTCACCAGGTTAATAGATTTATAGCCTAACCACACAGCAGCAATCCCTAATAATACACTTGCCGCTACATTTATTGCAAAAAACCATGGTTTTCCATTTTCAAGAAGTTGAAGATTATCTAATGAAAAAGCTGAAAAAGTGGTAAACCCTCCGCAGATGCCCGTTGCTAAAAATAACTTCCAGTCTGCGGGGAATACTGTATATTTTATACTGGCACCCATTACAAGGCCAATAATAAAACTGCCCATAATATTTATTAGCAAAATTGCCAGCGGGAAAGGCCTGGCGCCGATCAGCAACGAGCCTCCATACCTTAACATACTGCCAAGCGCGCCGCCTAAGCCAATTAATAAAAAATTCCTGATCACTTGAAATATTTACAGGTTTCCGGAAAAAGTATATTTTAGATCTACCAGCCACTGGCCATTTACTCTTACCATTTTCACCTTATTGGTTTTATCTTTTTTGAAAGAGTTGGAATAGTTAACAATACTAACAGAATCATTTACATTACTGAGCTCATTAATAATTATGTAAGCATCCCGGTAGTTTGCCAGCTCATCCTTGCTTTTCGATTCGTAGTCTTTCTTAAACAAATCAAAATACTGTTTATTGGTATCTTCTTTTAAGTTGCCGGTGTCTTTTAATACAAATTTTTCTGCTTCATCAAATTCATTTTTCAATATATCCGTAATAAAAGCCCGTGCTACGTCTATATCGGTGTTAGGCACTTTGCTTTCATTGCAGGAGGATAAGGCGATAATCCCTGTAACAGCAAAAAGGAATGTCAATTTCATAGTTAAAGTTAAAACATCTTTGGGTATTAAAAAGAAAAAGCATCCTGTGTTGCAGGATGCCTTACATAATTATGGTGAGCATAGTTATTGCAGCATATTCTAAAGGTCCATTTATTGTTTCGGAACATCCTGTAATCTCTCTGCTTCTTTCATACCTTCCTCGATAACTTTTTTTAAAGAATCCTTATCCATTTTATTATATTCTTTTAGCCCTTGCTCCATGATTTTCTTTAAAGAGTCCTTATCCATTTTATTAAATTCTTTCATCCCTTCTTCCATGCTTTTGCCGATGGTGCCGGTCAGACTATCAATATTCAGGTTTTTCATTTTTTCCTCTATATCCTGTTGATTAGCGCCTGAATTTTTCATGCCGGTAGAAAGTAAGGCGATTTTCCATTGCCCATCTTCTTTTACTAAACTAAAGGGACGGGTTTCAGATTTGCCTTCGTGGCTGAATTCAACATTCACAGTAGCGTTATCGCCATCGATCTTTTCGTCTTTGATATCGACCCTGGCATCCTTCGTCTTTTCTTTGAACTCATTCATCATTTTGTCCTTCATTCCTTTACCATCCGGATCAAATTTAGCAAGGAAATTTTCTCCAATCTCCAGCATGCCCACGTCCGATCTCGTAATATATTTTTTTACTTTAACGAGATCACCTTCCCTGGAAGCTTCTATAAATGACGCCACCGTACTTTTAGGAGAACCGCCCACACCGTTTTTACAACTATATAAAATCATTATAAAACCAACACAGGCAAATATTTTTTTCATATTTATTTTTTGAGAGTTAATAATTACCTGCGTTCGTTGGGTGGATCAAAATCCTTATCCCTTTCGTAAGCACGGATGATGGCTTTTACCAATTTATGACGCACCACATCTTCTTCATCCAGTTCGATATGGGCGATGCCTTCTACATTTTTTAAGATGCGCAATGCTTTGTCTATGCCGCTGCGCATGTTTTTAGGAAGATCTATTTGCGTAGGGTCACCTGTAATGATTGCTTTTGCATTAGCGCCGATTCGGGTGAGAAACATTTTTAACTGCCCGTCATTGGTATTTTGCGCTTCATCCAAAATGATAAAGGCGTTATCCAGGGTACGGCCCCTCATATATGCCAGGGGAGCAATTTCAATGGTCCTCGTTGTCATATAATATCCCAATTTATCTGCGGGGATCATATCATCCAGTGCATCATACAATGGACGCAGATACGGATCAATTTTTTCTTTCAGGTCGCCAGGAAGGAAGCCAAGATTTTCACCTGCTTCCACAGCCGGCCTTGTTAAAATGATCTTCTTAACGGTTTTGGCTTTCAGTGCCCTCACTGCCAGGGCAACTGCCGTATAGGTTTTACCAGTACCTGCCGGTCCAATCGCGAACACAATATCATTTTTATCAACTGCCGTAACCATCCGTTTTTGATTGGCGGTACGGGCCCTCACCGTTTTACCGTTAGGGCCAAATACCAATACATCATTAGGATTTCGATCAACAAAATTGTCTACAGCCTGCTGGTCGTCACCGCCCAGGATCTGTTCAAAATAATTTTCACTCATATGACCATTGCGTTCAATGTATTGAACGATGAGGTTAATTTTTTCCCTGGCATCTACAATCTGTTCGGGCGCGCCGCTCAGTTTTACTTGTGTGCCTCGGCTAAGAATTTTTAAACGGGGAAATTTCTTTTTCAGAATGTCAAGTTTACCATTGTTAACACCAAAGAATTCAATTGGGTTAACGGTTTCAAGGTTAATAATTGTCTCTGTCAATGTGGGTGGGTTTAAAAAGATTACTGAAGAAATGGTACAAATTAATATCTGTCATTTCAAATTTAGCGAAATGCGTTTAATTAAACTTCATTATAGTTATTAACATGATGTTTAAAAGCAAATATATTAAAAACATTTATGTGAAGAGGGCAGGAAGTATTAAAGTTTTGTTTAAATATGTACGATGCCGGAAGTAAGCTCTTGAAATTGAATCCAGGGATGATTTAATATGGATAAAATGCAATTGTATTAACGGTATTGTAACGAATGCCGGCTGCCATTTTTTGAGCCTGTAAAGCCAACGGAATTGTTTCCAGGTAAGCATCATTAAGGAAGTAAGATGCGAACCGTACCCGGTATTTCGCACCAATTTTTTGTTAAGGATGTTCCAGGGGCAAGGGCCTCAATCGTAGCACTTACCCAGCGGGTAGAAGGGAATACATCCACAAAATCATTTGCCTGTCACCATCATTATTAACCATTTGGTTAATATTTTTTTTGTTAAAGTAAAATTCATTTCTATCTTTACTGAAAATTAACCAAATGGTTAAATAACAAGATGCGACCAAAAGACAAGAATACAGAAGAGGCCATATTGCAGGCAGCCCGTAAAGCTTTTATCCGGAAGGGGCTTGCCGGGGCACGAATGCAGGACATAGCGGATGAGGCCGGTATCAACAAAGCGTTGGTCCATTATTATTTTGAATCAAAAGAAAAATTATTTGGGTTGATATTCGGGCAGGAATTCGCGAAACTTTTTTCCAGCCTGGCATCGGTACTAACTGCTGATATTCCCTTATATGAAAAGATAGAACAGATCGTTTCGTTGGATATTGAACGGCTTGGCCAGTTCCCGGATATGCCCTTATTCGTTATCAATGAAATAAGCCGCAACCCTGCGATGATTGTTAAACGGATCAAACACCTGGATGTTAAAAATGTGCTGGAAATCTTTCAAAAGCACGTAACGCAGGAAATAAAAAAAGGTAACATAAAAAACATAACCGCGGAACAATTACTCATCAATATCCAGTCGCTCTGTATTTTTCCATTTGTTGCTAAACCCATGTTAAAAAGCATATTTAAAATGAAAGAGACCGACTACCATTCAATGATAAAGCGGCGCAAAAAAGAGGTAGCCTCGTTCATTATTGATGCAATTAAAATTGGTTGATTAAGTTTTATCGGGCGCATCTGGTAAAAATCCGGAAATAAAGTGTACTACGAATTGTACTTAATACTAACGCACAATAAAATATGGTTTATAAAAAGTATAAACGATTAAATGAAAATAGTATGAACCTGAAAATGCAACTTTCGGCATTCCTGCTTTTTATTTGTAGCCTGCTTGCGGCGCAGCAAACCAGCCTGCTTACAATTGAACAATGTTATAGCCAGGCAGCAAAAAATTCGCCGCTTTACCAACAGAAAGCTTTAACGATCGCAGCAGGCAACCTTGCTGAAAAAAATTTAAACCTCAAATGGCTGCCCCAACTGGATATCAATGCCCAGGCAACTTACCAGTCGGCAGTAACTTCTTTGCCCATAAAGATCCCGAACGTAAGTATAGAAGAATTGGATAAGGACCAATACCGGGGATCACTTGAACTGGTTCAGCCCCTTTACGATGGAGGCCTAATCGCGAAACAAAAAAAGCTGCAACATGTAGCAACGGAAACGGAAGCCCAAAAAGTGGAGGTAGACCTTTACCAGTTACGCTCAACGATCAACAATTATTATTTTACAGCTTTACTGATGGAGCAGAATATCCAGATTATGTACCTCGCGGAACTGGATATCAGGAACAGCATTAAAACTATCTCCGCGCAGGTGTTAAACGGCATTGCCACTAAAAGTAATGAGGATATGCTGAACGCCGAGTTGTTAAAAACGGCGCAGCAAATTATAGAATTTGGTTCCATAAAAAAACAAGCCCTGGAAATATTGGCAATCCTTATCAATGCCCGTTTAAATGAGCATACCCGGCTGGTTACCCCTCTAAAGCCTGAGCGTATGGATGACACGGTAAACAACCGGCCTGAATTAAAATTGTTTGATTTCCAGGCACAAAATTTTCAGTTACAGTCGGAACTTATCAGCGCTAAAACGAACCCAAAATTTTCTTTTTTCGCGAATGGCGGGTATGGCAAGCCAGGGTTGAACCAGCTTAAAAATCAATTTGACTGGTTCTATATAACCGGGGTAAGATTGAATATCCCCGTTATTGGTCACTTTACGCAACACAGGGAGAGGGCGGTTCTCAAGATACAGGAGGAGGTTGTTGCTAAACAGAAGGAAAACTTTTTATTCAATAATCAGCAACTGATAGCCAGGCAAAAAAGTGAAATAGAAAAATACCGGCAACTTGTACTTACCGATTCATCCATCATTGTATTACGGGCAAGAATAAAGGAGAACGCACTGGTTAAGCTTTCCAATGGCATTATCAATACGGCCGATTATATCCGCGAACTCAATACTGAAAACCAGGCTCGCCTTAACAAGGAATTACATCAGGTATCGCTGTTGCAGGCGCAATATAATTATAAAATAATAGTGGGTCAATAACTACCGTTTAAAAACAATAATTAAATATGAAACGTATCCCCGGTTATTTTTTAAGCCTTTTAATAAGCATCACTTGTTCCTGCCATTCCGGTGAGCGGAAGCATGATGCAACAGGAACATTTGAGGCAGATGAGATCATAGTGTCGGCTGAAGCGAGTGGCAAGATCCTTCGCCTGGATGTTGAAGAGGGTTCCATGTTAATAAAAGATTCACTGGTTGGAAATATCGATCCTACTGCTATGGAATTACAAAAAGACCAGGCAGCATCTGCTGTAAATGCCTTGCGCGAAAAGACCAATGATGCCTCGCCTCAGATCAGTATTTTACAATCGCAGATGGCAGCACAATCCAGGGAGATAGCTGTACAGGATGTACAACTGAAAACCCTTTTCAAGGAACAGCAGCGCTATAAAAACCTGGTAGCCGCAGATGCATCTCCGGCAAAGCAACTAGATGACATAACCGGCCAGGTGAACATATTGCAGGAACGGATTGCAGCATCAAAAAGCCAGTTGGCAGTATTGCAAAGCCAGGTCAGTTCGCAACGGCGGGCAGTAGCTATCCAAAACCGGAGTATCCTTAGCGAAAAAAATCCTATGGAAAAAAAAGTTGCCCAGTTCCAGGATATGTTGGATAAAACAAGGATCATCAACCCCATCAGTGGTACTGTTCTTACAAAGTATGCCGATGCAAATGAATATACCAGTACCGGGAAGGCCATCTACAAGATCGCCAGTTTGTCAATCATGAAGCTGCGCGCATATATCACCGGTGATCAACTGGCTGGTATAAAATTGAATCAACCCGTTAAGATCCTGGTTGATGATGGAAAAGGTAAATACAGGGAACTGCCGGGAACGGTAACCTGGATATCAGATAAGGCTGAATTTACACCTAAAACGATACAGACAAAAGAAGAGCGGGCCAACCTGGTGTATGCCGTAAAGATCAATGTAAAAAATGACGGTTATTTGAAGATTGGAATGTATGGTGAAGTATTATTTGACAAATAATTAAGTAATCAATAAAGTAAAATGAACGCCGTTACCGTTGAACATATTATAAAGAAATATGGCAGTAAAAAAGAGCCCGTAACTGTATTGGATGATATTTCCCTGGATGTAGAAAAAGGAGAATTGTTTGGAGTGATCGGCCCTGATGGTGCGGAAAACTACTTTGTTCAGGATATTGACCACTTTGCTGTTAGCTGATAGCGGCAATGCAACGGTGGATGGTTTTGATGTGGTCAGGCAATACAAAGACATCCGTAACAGGATTGGTTATATGCCAGGTAAATTTTCTTTGTATCAGGATCTTTCGGTTGAAGAAAACCTGCACTTCTTCGCTACCATTTTTAATACAAGTATTACAGAAAATTATGAACTTATAAAGGATATTTATATACAAATTGAACCATTTAAAAACAGGAGGGCCGGCCGGTTATCGGGCGGGATGAAACAAAAGCTGGCATTGTGTTGTGCCCTGATCCACCGCCCTTCTGTACTATTTTTGGATGAACCCACCACAGGGGTGGATGCCGTATCCAGGAAAGAATTCTGGGAAATGTTGAAGGGGCTAAGGCAGCAGGGTATCAGTATATTGGTTTCAACCCCGTATATGGACGAAGCAGCATTGTGCGACCGGGTAGCACTAATGCAATCCGGGAAGATCATGCGCATTGATTCACCCGCTAACATCGTCAAAAATTTTACAAAAACCATGTGGTCAGTCCGCTCCTCAGAAATGTATCGTTTACTAAACGACTTGCAGCAATACAGTAACACCGAAAAATGTTATGCCTTCGGCGAATTTCATCACCTGGTATTAAAAAAGGGCAGGGATGGGCGGGTTGAGATCATGCATTACCTGTTGGAGTTATCACACCATGAAATTGACCTCGAGCTTGCCACCCAAATATTGAGGACTGCTTCATCGACCTGATGGGCACCCTGTCTTCAACGGGAAAATAAACGGGAGGGAACGTTTTCTCTTGTGGTGCTTTTAATCCTGTTTGAAAGTTTCCGCTAAAGGAATTTCAGGCAGATTGTTTAACAAAACAAGTTTAAATAAATAACATGAGCGATACTGTTATAACAGCAGATAGGCTTACCAAAAGATTTGGCGGCTTTATCGCTACCAATGAGATTTCGTTTGAAGTAAAACGTGGTGAAATATTCGGTTTTTTAGGCGCCAACGGAGCCGGTAAAACAACAGCCATCAGGATGCTCTGCGGGTTATTGTTACCTTCTTCAGGTTCCGCCACTGTAGCGGGTTTCGATGTTTACAAGCAAACCGAGCTGATCAAACAAAACATCGGCTATATGAGCCAGAAATTTTCATTATACGAAGACCTTACAGTAAAAGAAAATATTCGATTTTACGCAGGTATTTATGGAATGCGCAGGCAAATAATTAAAGAGAAAACCGCGACCCTACTAACGCAATTAAACCTTTTAACAGAGGCGGATCTATTGGTAAAATCCCTGCCACTGGGGTGGAAACAAAAGCTTGCTTTTTCTGTTGCCATCTTTCATGAACCAAAAGTTGTTTTCCTGGATGAACCCACGGGCGGAGTTGATCCTATCACACGCCGTGAATTCTGGAGTCTTATTTACCAGGCAGCGGAGCGGGGCATTACCATTTTTGTTACCACGCATTATATGGATGAGGCCGAATATTGTAACCGTGTCTCTATAATGGTAGATGGAAAGATTGAAGCAATGGATTCGCCACGGAATCTGAAAAAAGCATTCGGTGCCGCCTCCATGGATGAGGTCTTTTTACAACTGGCGCGTGGGGCCAGGAGGGCAGCTGATTAACCTTAATTTATGCAGTGATAAATTTCATTGTTACATCTTTTTCCCGGCTGGTATCCTCTATAAAACGATCGCGGTTATTAGTGGCACTTGTTTAACAACAAAATAAAATGAAGCAATTTTTAATATTTGTACGAAAAGAATTTTATCACATTTTCCGCGACAGGAAATCCCTGCTGATCATTATTTTGATGCCTGTTGTCCAGATAATTTTATTTGGATTTGCCTTAACCAATGAGATAAAAGATTCCAGCATAGCCATCTTAGATAACTCCAGGGATATTGCCACTGCAGAAATCATTCAAAGGTTATCAGCGAGCCATTATTTCAACATCACCCGCGATCTCCATACCCAAAGTGATATTGAAACAGCGTTCAAAAGTGGTAAGGTCAGGCTGGTAGTGGTTTTTCAGCCAGGCTTCCGTGATGCCCTTTTGCAAAGCCATCATGCGCAGGTGCAATTGATAGCCGATGCGTCTGATCCTAATACTGCCACTACGGTTACGAATTACGCGGCTAATATTATCAGGGATTACCAGCGCGAAATGGACGAGCAGGTGCTGACACCTTACCTGGTCACTACCCAGGTAAGGATGTTGTACAATCCGCAATTAAAAGGGGCTTATAATTTTGTACCGGGGGTTATGGCGATGATATTGATTTTGATTTCCGCAATGATGACTTCTGTCGCTATTGTCAGGGAAAAAGAAATCAATACGATGGAAGTATTACTGGTATCTCCCTTAAAGCCCATGCTGTTTATCCTTAGCAAAGCCATCCCTTATATGTTTTTGTCGCTGGTAAATGTTACTACCATTTTGATCATAAGCGTTACCGTACTGGAAGTACCTATAAATGGCAGCCTGCTGCTGCTTATGGCAGAAGCATTCCTTTTTATTTCAACCTCCGTATCCCTGGGCCTGATGATCTCCACTGTAACAGCATCGCAACAGACCGCCCTTATGATCTCGCTCATGGGATTGTTGCTTCCTACATTACTGCTTGGTGGGTTTATGTTCCCGATAGAAAGTATGCCTTTGCCATTACAGATCGTTTCTAATGCGGTGCCATCGAAGTGGTTTTTTATCATCGTAAAGAATGTAATGATCAAAGGGCTGGGATTTGAGATGGTATGGAAGGAGACCCTGATACTAACAGGCATGACAGTATTTTTTCTTGCAATCAGTTCATCAAAATTTAAAACCCGGCTTGCATGAACCAGTTATTTTTTTTATTGGAAAAAGAATTCAGGCAGGTCTTTCGAAATCCTGCTATTCTGCGGTCTGTAGTGATGATGCCGCTGGTCCAGCTGTTAGTCTTTCCATTCGCCGCCAACTATGAAGTAAAGAATGTATTGCTTAGCATAGTTGATCATGACCATTCGACCTATTCACAAAAGTTTATTTCAAAGATTACTTCTTCCGGTTATTTTATTTTAACTGATTATTCGCCTTTATATAATACAGCCATGAAGGCGATTGAGTCAGATAAAGCAGATCTTATTATCGAAATTCCCCGCGGATTTGAAAAGGACCTGGTGAAAGAAAATGCCGGCAACCTGCTCCTTTCGGTAAACGCGGTAAATGGTACCAGGGCGAATTTGGGCGGCGCTTATGCCGCCTCCATAATCCGCGACTTTAACCGGGATATACAAATGGATTGGATGACCTTTCCGGCGTTTAACGCGATCCCTGCCATTGACATCACCTCTTCCAACTGGTATAACCCTGGCATGAATTACAAAGACTTTATGGTACCTGGAATTTTAGTTACCCTGCTTACTATGATCGGCACGTTCCTGTCTTCGTTAAATATTGTGCACGAAAAAGAAGTAGGCACCATCGAGCAAATAAACGTTTCTCCCATTCCTAAGTCCACTTTTATTTTAGGTAAACTCATCCCTTTCTGGATCATGGGGTTAGTAACACTTACCATCGGGTTGCTGGTATCGAGGCTCTTTTATAATATCATACCCATAGGGAATATTACATTAATTTATTTGTTCGCTATGGTTTTCCTGCTGGCGTTGCTCGGGGTGGGCCTACTGATCTCCACATATTCTGAAACCCAGACGCAGGCTACATTTGTGGGCTTTTTTGTAATGATGATTTTTATGCTGCTCGGAGGTCTATATACCTCAATTGACAGTATGCCCGAATGGGCAAAATGGATCACTAAATTAAACCCTGTCGCATATTTTATAGAAGTGATGCGGATGATCGTGCTTAAAGGCAGTGGGTTTACCGATATCAAATACCAGTTGTTATCCGTACTGGGACTGGCAGTTTTTTTTAATACCTGGGCTATATTGAATTACAGTAAGCGAACGTAAATTCCATTCACAAATTTTTTCGGCAACATACCTTCGTTAATTTCCCGCTGCCGTGTAAAAACAAGTTTCAGATGGAGGAGGCATTAACCAGTGTATGTTAAGCGTGAATTGTCAACTAAAATGATACTTACTATTAAATTCACTTATAATATTAAAGCGTCATTTAACTTAACATAACCCTTGTATAAATCTTTTTCCAGCCTGGCGTATTTTACAAAGGAGAGCACCTGTTACTATTTATTTTTTGTGATTTTTTGTGGCAGCGATAGCATATGATTTTGCCAATGCATCTTTTAATATGCTCTTTTTTATTTTCTTTAATTCTATTTGACCATCCTGCTTACCCCATTTATTATTTACCGGGTAAATAATTTCGGATCAATACCGGAGAAAATGGACTGATCTATTTCTGTTAGTTTCAGGCAGGCTATCTGCCCCGAGGCATCAAGTGTGGCAAAGATTTTACCTTTTTTAATTCTGTAAGATAATTTTTCAAAATGTGGCATTTCCACAGTTTCAGGGTAGGAGAGTGCCATGTTCTTGAAGGTGACAGTATTAACCATAATTTTTAGCGAAGCCATTTTTGAAAGCGGAACTACGAATCAAATTAATCAATTTGATTATTTCTACAAGGTTTTTTTCTAACTTTTCCCGAACGGGTAATTATTTTAAGAAGAGTTTTGCCTCCGTGATTTTGTTTTTATAAAAAGGTATTTGCCAGGATGATGATTCCCGAATCAAGTTAGGCTTTAAAGAATGACATTTGGGATTTAGCAATCAAGCTCCGGGGCCCAGGTATTAAACCGCTCACATCAAGTATCCAGCCTCCGGTATCCGGATTCCTGCATCCCGTATCCAATAGGGCAGACTTAAATAGCTGTTCCCCTATTTTTTCTCCAATAATTTAAAGAACTGGTCCAGTTGCGGATGGTTCACAATCCTGGTACGCCTGTTAGCGGCCCTTCCCTCGGTAGTATAATTGTCGGCAATTGGTTTGTATTCGCCCCGGCCGGATGCAGCCATATGTGCAGGGTCAAGTCCGTATTGATTTTGTAAAATACGAATAACCGTTGTGGCTCTCTTTACGCTCAGGTCCCAGTTATCGAGTAAAACCGCGCCTTTAAAAGCTACGCTGTCGGTATGACCTTCCACCATAAATTCGATGTCAGGCTGATTCTTTAGCACCAGCGCTACTTTGCCCAAAACTTCCTTGGCCCTGTCGGTTACGTCAAAACTTCCACTCTTGAATAACAACTTATCAGAAATGTCGATGTATACCACCCCTTTATCAACTTTAATATTAATATCCTTATCATCAAGGTTGCCAATGGCTCCCTTTAAGTTGGTAACCAGTACGAGATTTATAGAGTCTTTGCGGTTTAGTGCAGACTGCAATCCCTGGATATAGTTATCCTTTGCACCAATATTATCGAGCGATTTTTTTATACTTTCCGCCTGGGAGCCTGAAATGACAGATAAACTTTCCAATTGTTTGAGTGCCTGGTTATTGTTTTCCTTCAGGAAGTCATTTTGTTTTTTCAGGCTCTCTACTTCAGATTCCAATACCGCTCTTTTGCGTGCATTTTCTGCAGTCAGGTCATTACAGTTTTTTAAATCTTCCTGTAATTTTGATTGTTCTCCCTGTAAGACAATATAGCGATCCTGCTCTGCTTTCAATACCTTTTTACTAATACAGGAACTGAGAAAAAGCGAAGCCGCAATTACTGAAATAAAACCATTTTTTATTTTCATATTCTAAATTTTATGGCTGCAAGTTATTTGAATACATTTAAAAAAACCAGTTCTATGGTATATTATGTTGTGGCTTTTTGCAAAATATGGGGCTGGCAATTACCCTGCTATTTTAAGAGGAATTCATCACCTGCGGTAAGAATATTCAGCTGCACCTTCCGCAACTTTATGAGGCCCGTTTTTTTTGCCGTCATTTTTCCGGTAGTATTCAATGTGAGCCGCACTACCTGGCCTTCACCTGTGACCGTTATTTTTTTTCCATTTACAATGATCGCAGTAGATTCATCAATGCCTATACAATCGAAACCGGGAAATGCCGCAAGTACAGATAACAATCGATTGTACCTGCTTCTTGCTATGAAATGCTGGTCAATGACGGCCGTCTTTAAAAAACCCAGGCCTTCTTTTGTTTCTACAAGATCGTATTGAAGTTTTCGGAATGATCCGGGCTTTACACTATCACCTGAATATTCGTTTCCAGTGATCATTTCCTTACTCATCATAGCCGCGCCTGCGCTTGATCCGGCGATGGTAGCTCCCTTGGCAAACGCACCAAGTATCGCATCATGCACGGGGGTATGCAGGATGATGTCCATGAAACGGGATTGATCTCCACCGGTTATAAAGATCAGTTTAGCCTTATGCACCGAATCGAGCCATAGTTTATCATTCACCGTTTCCTTCGTAAAATTAAGGTTGGCGATAGTATTGGAACATACGGGCCGCAGATCTTCTTTAATATAATAATAAGCCGTATCGCCCGCTTCACTTGCCATGGGCAGTACAACAACATAATCTTCTTTTTTTAATTGAGCGGTTGTCATTAATGTTTTCATCAATCCCGTGGTCCTTGCACCGCCGCCAATGATAAATAATTTACCGCGACTTGCTATCTTCTGGGTAAAAGCGGTTGTTGTCAGCAATAAAAGCAGGGCAGTTAGTAAATCTATTTTATATTTCATGTTATGAATTTACCGATTTGAATGAACCGGTGACAGCGATCAAACGGAATGCAGGAGAAAGTCATGATTTATTCAATTTCGTACTGCCGGGGGTAAAGCCGTGGGATTTCAAAGTAAGTTTTTATACAGGGAATAGTCATTAAATACTAAAAGGGCCGAAGGTAATACGCGCTGGTATGTATATTATAAAAGTGAAAGGTAAAGCAAAAAAAAATCCCTTCCGGGGAACCGGAGGGGATATCTTTAACCCTTAAAACAACCAACATGGATTCATGTTGATACCTATACAACTACAAATACGTTATTTGGTTCAATAGGGTTTGCTTAGGAAAATAAAAATTAATGTTAAAGCCTTATTATTGTAATATCCCTTGCAATACTTAATAAGATGAACATATTGAAGGGCTTCGGTGAAAGTTTTACAGCTAAGTAAGGGCGATCTCGATTACCTGCTGCATGGTTTTCACATAATGAAACCTGATGCCTTTTATAAATAAGGGGTTGATATCCACTACATCTTTTTCATTCTGCCAGCACATGATGATTTCCTTTAACCCTGCTCTTTTTGCCGCAAGTACTTTTTCCTTAATACCCCCGACAGGTAACACCTGGCCACGAAGCGTTATTTCCCCGGTCATGGCCAGGTAAGGTTTGATCTTCCGGCCTGTAAACGCGCTGGCCAATGCCGTCATCATAGTAATGCCGGCACTCGGCCCGTCTTTTGGTACCGCGCCCTCCGGCACGTGAATATGAATATTTTTCTTATTGAACATTTCCGGATCGATATCCATTTTTTTTGCATTTACCTGCAGCCAGGTATATGCCGTGGTGGCGCTCTCCTTCATTACATTACCAAGGTTCCCCGTCATTTTCAGCTCTCCTTTACCTTCGCTTAAACTGATTTCTATAAACAGAATATCACCTCCCACATAAGTCCAGGCCAGCCCTACTGCCACCCCGGCCATATTAGCTATTTTATACATCTCATTGCTAAACCTGGGGTTACCCAAAATTTTTTCAACATCAACCTGTGTAAGCGTGGGCTTTATTTTATCTTTCGTGGCAAATTGTTTGGCGAGGTTCCGCATCACTCCTGCGAGTTGCCTGTCAAGGTCGCGTACTCCGCTTTCCCGTGTATAATCTTCAATGATTTTTTCCAGCACTTTATCGCTCACTTTAACGGTTACATTTTTCAGGCCATGAGCTTCCTGTTGTTTTGGTAATAAATGCTGCTTGGCAATCTCGATCTTTTCTTCCACAGCATAACCGCTCAGGTCGATGATCTCGAGTCGGTCTTTTAGTGCAGGTTGAATATTGTTGATATTATTTGCGGTTGCGATAAAAAGCACTTTGCTAAGGTCATATTCCTGTTCCAGGTAATTATCGTAAAAGGTATTATTTTGTTCCGGGTCAAGCACTTCCAGCAGGGCAGAGGATGGATCGCCACGCTGGTCATTCCCTACCTTGTCAATTTCATCCAGTATCATCACCGGGTTACTGCTCTTGATTTTACGGATAGATTGTATGATCCTCCCCGGCATAGCGCCAATATAGGTTTTACGGTGCCCGCGGATCTCGCTTTCATCATGCAAACCACCGAGGCTCACCCTTACATATTTGCGGGCAATTGCATGTGCAATGCTTTTACCCAAACTTGTTTTGCCAATACCGGGAGGGCCCACGAAACAAAGGATCGGGCTTTTCATATCACCCTTTAATTTTAATACCGCCAGGTATTCAAGGATCCTTTCTTTTATTTTGTGCATACCATAATGATCATGGTCGAGGATTTTTTTCGCCTTTTTCAAATCATAGGAATCGGGGGTGTAATCCTCCCAGGGCAAGTCAAGCATCAGGTCCAGGTGATTGTAAACAATGGAATAGTCCGGTGTACTGGGATGCATCCTTTCGAGTTTTTCAGCTCCTTTATGAAACATTTCCATGGCTGTTTTGGGCCATTTTTTCCCTTCAGCTTTCTTCAGCATTTCCTTTACTTCTGCTACATTGTCGCCACCCAATTCTTCTTTGATGGCTTTCATCTGCTGTTGCAAAAAGTACTCCCTTTGCTGTTTATCCAGTTCGGCGCGGGTTTTATTGGTTACTTTATTTTTTAATTCGGTGTATTGTAATTCAGTCTGCATCAGGTTCATCAGCAATTCCGCACGGGCTTTAATATTATTGATCACCAGTAACCGCTGCTTGTCTTTTATATCACTGTTTAAATTACTGCTTACAAAATGGATGAGGAATGAAGGGTTCTCTATATTTTTCAGAATGATAGCTGCTTCGCTGGGGAGGTTGGGTGAAATTTGTACAATTTGTCCGGCCAGGTCTTTAATTCCTCCCACCATCGCATTAAAATCTTCATCATTTTTTAATACTTCTTCTTCAAGTGTCTGGATTTTGGCTTTAAAATATGGATCCTCACTGGTAATTTCATCGATCTTAAAACGCTTTTTTCCCTGTATGATGATGGTGGTACCGCCATCAGGCATTTTTATGAGTTTGGCAATTTTTGCTACTGTTCCAATTTCTTCCAGGTCGCTTACTGTAGGCTCTTCAACACCACTGTCTTTTTGCGCTATCACCCCGATCAATTTGTCAGCCTTGTATGCATCACTCACCGCTTTTATACTCTTATCCCTGCCAACCGTTATAGGTAATACTACCCCCGGAAACAATACCGTATTCCTCAAGGGTAATAATGGTAATTCTGTTGGAATAGCCGGTACGTCTGCGTCTTCACTATCATCTTCATTCAATGGAATGATGGGCATAAACTCCATTTCTTCTTCTGTGCCCTGGAAATAAAAGGTATTATTCATAATTTTCGATATAAGCCAAAATGACAAAACGCCTGGCCGCGGCTATTTATTTTGCGTGGACGTGTATAGAGGCAACATTAGTGCCGAACCCCCAAACGCATAACGGATTTCCATAGATGAGTAATCTGTTAACCTGGCCGTTATTATCTTTCCAATAAGTTTACTAAACCTACGATAACAATAGGTTGTATTTAGTATATAGATTAATACCTGCTGCGCTTTAACCATTCAATAGCGGCTCGCTGGATCCTAATGTAATTTTGGAAGCCATAGACCCGGGCGCCTTTTTCGCTGTTGTTCGTGTTTTCACCATCAACTACTTTCCTGGTGATACATCAGCAATAAACACAGGTTAAGGTGGCTGCCGGGGAAGTTCTTTTACCAGCTTTACACAGAACGCACATATCAATCTTACCCCTTATTTTTGCAGGTTATGTATATCGATTGCTCCAACGACGAAGAGGTTATATTTAAAAAAATTGCGGATGCAGCGGACGGGCTTCAGGTGGCTTGTTACTTGATTGGTGGTTTTGTACGTGATAAGATCATCGGCAGGCCTACAAAGGATATCGATATAGTATGTATGGGTGATGGCATTTTGCTTGCGCATGCCGTTGCTGAAAAACTTGATCCCAAACCTATCGTCAGATTTTTCAAAAATTTTGGAACCGCGCAAATAAAATTCAACGGGATCGACATAGAGTTTGTTGGAGCAAGAAAGGAAAGTTATTCTTTTGATACCCGCAAACCCTCAGTGGAAAAAGGCACATTAGAAGACGACCAGGACAGGAGAGATTTTACTATCAATGCCCTTGCGATCAGCCTGAATGAAAATAATTATGGACAACTGGTGGATCCGTTCAACGGGATCAGTGATATTAAAAACAAGGTACTGCGGACGCCCCGGGAGGCGGCCATAACTTTTAGCGATGATCCATTAAGGATGATGAGGGCCATACGTTTTGCTACGCAATTAAATTACACGATTGAAGAAAAAACTTTTGAGGCCATTATACAAAATGTTGCCCGGATAAAAATAGTAAGCGGTGAACGAATAGCAGACGAACTGAATAAGATCGTAATGGCTACAAAACCCTCTACGGGGTTCGACTTATTATATAAAAGCCAGTTGTTGAAACAGATTTTTCCGCAGATGGTTGAACTTGCCGGGGCGGAATATATCGATGGTAAGGGGCATAAGGATAATTTTTATCACACCTTGCAGGTAGTCGATAACATAGCCGGACATACGGATGATCTTTGGTTGCGCTGGGCCGCAGTTTTGCATGATATTGCTAAGCCCGCTACGAAAAAATTTGAGCCCGGGCATGGCTGGACCTTCCATGGTCATGAAGTATTGGGAGGCAGAATGGTACCTAAAATTTTTAACCAGTTAAAATTACCGCAAAATGAAAAAATGCGGTTTGTCCGTAAGCTGGTCGAACTGCATTTACGCCCCATCAGCCTCACGAAAGAGAATATCACCGATTCAGCCATAAGGCGGCTGTTATTTGATGCGGGGGAGGATTTTGATGCTCTGATGACTTTATGCAATGCAGATATAACCTCAAAAAACAAGCAAAAGGTACATCGCTATCTCGCGAATTTCGAAATGGTAAAAAAGCGATGTGCAGAAGTTGAAGCCAGTGATAAACTACGCAACTGGCAACCGCCTATTACCGGGGAAATGATCATGGAAAAGTTTACGCTGCCACCCGGCCCCCTTATCGGTGAATTAAAGAGCGCAGTCAGGGAAGCCATTCTTGACGGGCAAATTCCCAACAATTATGAGGCAGCGCTAAAGTTTATGAACGACAAAGCAACTGAACTGGGCATTTCCTCAAAAGAAAGTTGAAATAATCCTGGTGTATAATTGCAGGCAGTCATTCAAACAAAGATAAATCGCCCAACAAAAGCGAAGGTCCCTGGTTAGTACAGTCTTATCACAATTATTGATTAACCATCATTCAGGTAAGCCAAAATTCTTTATCAATTAAATAATTACTAATTTCGTAGCATGGCAATTCTACGCTTCAGGGTTTATTGGGAAGATGATGAAAGCATTTACAGGGATGTTGTAATTAAGCATACCCATAATTTTGCAGATCTGCACCATTGTATTTTAAAAAGTTATGAATTCGATAATAAGCATAAAGCAACGTTTTACCGGAGCAATGATAACTGGCTGAGGGGAAGAGAAATTTCGCTGGAAAAGTATGATGATAAAATCTATAAGGTAGACCCCTTCATAATGGCAAACGTGACTATGGGCTCTGAGATTAAAGACCCAAATCAAAAGTTTATCTATGTGTATGATTTTAATAAGTTATGGACCTTTATGGTGGAACTTATAAATGTTGATAAAGAAGAAAATAAAAAGATTACGTATCCCAGCTGCATACGCACAGAAGGTATTGCACCCTCCCAATATGGAACCAAAGGGCTGATCGACAGCCGGCTTGCTGAAGTAGAAGAAAAATACGATCTGAATGCTGCAGCCATGCTGGAAGGATTTAGTGAAGAAGATGAGGATGGAAATGCAACTGAAACCGAAGAAGATCCGGCAGGGGAGGAAACTACGGAAGAATTATAAACGATCAATCTGTGAAAAACAACCAACCAGGGGAATCGAACCACACTTTCATATATCCAAGCATTCGATAGTAATAAAACCGCTGGGGTTTCCTAAGGTTACTATATCAATCCGCAATTATTCCCTTGTTCTTTAAAAATTGTTTAACCGCGTAAAATTCGGGCGCGCACCATTGCACTTCTGCATCTTTTTTAAACCAGGTCATTTGGCGTTTGGCGTAATGCCTTGTATTTAATTTAATGGATTCTATAGCCCTAGGCAGCGATGTTTTGCCATTAAGGTGATCGAATAATTCTTTATAACCCACTGTTTGCAACGCATTCAGGTGTTGATATTGTGCCAGGTCTTTAACTTCAGTCAACAGCCCGTTATGGATCATCATATCTACGCGATTATTAATGCGTTCATATAAATCTGCTCGTGGTAACTCAAGTCCTGTTTTTATAATGGTAAAATCCCTGATCCTTGTTTGCTGTGTTTGAAAATAAATAATGGACTTTCCTGTTGATAGTACCACTTCCAATGCCCTCATGAGCCGGCGTGGGTTTCGCGTTTCCCCGGCTAAAAAATAGGCAGGGTCTTTTTCCTGCACTTCAGCTTGTAACCATTCCAGGCCATTTGCCTCGTACCCGGCCATTATATGCTCTTTTATTCCAGGCAATATTGAAGGTACAGCATCAATACCCTGGCAGAAAGTTTTGATATACAATCCAGTCCCGCCCACCATTACCGCTATATCGTTCGTACAAAAGATGTCCTCAAGTTTTTCCAGCGCGTATTTTTCAAAGACAGCGGCATTCATTATATCATGCACAGAATGTGAACCAACAAAAAAGTGTTGAACGGACCGCAATTCTTCAATGGAAGGTTTGGCAACACCAATGTTGAGTTCTTTATAACACTGGCGGCTATCCGCAGAAATTATTTTGGTAGAAAAATGATTGGCTAAGTTTATTGCGACAGCAGTTTTTCCAACCGCCGTGGGGCCTGTTATAATGATGCAGGTCTTTTTGATTGATAAATATTTAATTTTTTATCAGGAAAGTAGGTAGGCTGCCGAATTGGATATTCAGACTTTGCCCGTTATTTTTGATGGTAAAAATTATCAAAACTTAAAACCTACACTGGCCACAATATTTCCGCGCTGGTCATTGATGGAGGCAAATGTATTGGCCCTGTCTTCAACCCGGTAAGGAAAATGAACATCCTTATTGAAAGAATGAATGTAAGTCAGGTCGATAAAAAAGCCTTTGTGCCGGTATCCAAGTCCCCCGCTCAATAACATCCTATTGGCTTTTAATTCTTCATCCTTGTAAGGATTGGTATAATAAGCAAAGCCCAATCGTCCCATGATAGTGTTAAACTTTAATTCACCGCCCACGCGAAAATTAAAATTGCCCTTATACATATCGTTTACTACATTATTCAGCGCTTTGTAATAGGTCTTTTCATCCGGAGTTGGCGCTTCATTCGCACTATAAAAATTAGATCCTTTGTGATTAACATATTCTATATCCGCGGTGATAAATCCCTTTTGTTTTCTTACATCTTCAATTGATCTGAACACATAACTTCCGCTTATCAGCACTTTCAGGGGAGTAAGCATACTGTATTTACTTTCACCAGGCTGGTCATTAGTAAAGAGATATGAAGAAGCCTCGCGCTGGCCTTCGTAATTTTCTGTATTCGAAACCAGGTTAGCCGTTCTTTTATCCTTTAAGGAAACCATATAAGTTGGTGTATGGAGAGCAAAACCCAGCCTTATATGTTCCATCGGTTTATATATAATTCCGAGTTTGGCATTAATGCCCGCCCCGGTTGTGGTATAATCATCAATGTAGCTAAAAGATTCAAATCCATTCAAAATGTTCGAGGAAGTATCACTTTCCCTGAAAGTAGTTATGCTGTTATAATGCATGAAAGGAATGCCAACACTAAAACCAAACTGGAACTTATCATTCTTATTCATAGCATAGCCGATAGCGATCTCATATTGCGCACCTTTTGTTTCCAAAGAATTTTGCTGGCGTAATGCCTGCCCCGCATCAAGAATATTTTCAGGTAAGGATCTAACCTGCACATTTCCGTTTACCTGGAAAGTATCAACCAGGTAAGTGTACAATGCAGGTGCAGTTCCATAGGCAAATGATGGATTGTTTAATGCATCGTCAATGCTCTGGCCGCTTTTACCCAGTTGTTCAGCCCATTGTTCACTAAAGGAACTTAAATTGTTCAATCCGTTATACTGGATAGTGTTATTATAATTTGCTGTC
>JBBJMD010000182.1:0-7408 GCA_037719925.1 Ferruginibacter sp. | reverse complement strand
GAGGCACCTTTCTTCAAATCAGCCGATTATGGTATCGTAGGGGATGCCTTTGAGATTATGCCAAAGATAATTGAAGCCGTTAAAAAATTAAAGGGAGTTTCCTGATAAAATAATATGAAAAAATATTTATAGCCTGCCAATTGATTGGCAGGTTTTTCTTTTCTATTTTTGCCTGCCTGGTTTGCAGGGTTAATGATTAACTGCAGTTCTATTTATTTTGTAAAGGGCTCACTCACGTAAACTTAATAATGAGTGAACAAAATTTTTTTTCATTTTAAAAAAACCTTTGCTTATGCCTTGGGTAAGGATTTTTTTCTTAAATTAACATGCTAACAAAAGAGCTGATTAACGGTAAAATGTAAGAAAAACGGCTCACTGAAAGATGTATCTGCAACACCAGCAACCTTCGTAATTAAAGCTATATCAATTGCCCAAAAACCCTTAGTTTCGTAAATTATTTATGAAAAAAATAGAATTAGAAATCGTCGCCTTGTCACACAGCATTACCCAAACCCATTCGTATGCAGTAGTATTAGGCGAGGTGAATGGCTTACGACGTTTACCTATTGTGATTGGTGGTTTTGAAGCCCAGGCGATTGCCGTAGCGTTGGAACGTATGAGCCCCAGTCGACCGCTTACCCACGACCTGATGAAAAATTTTATGATGGCATTTAATGTAGAGCTTCATGAAGTAGTGATCAATGATTTGCAGGAAGGTATATTTTACAGTAAGCTTGTTTGCAGTAGTGAAAATGACACGGTAGAAATTGATTCAAGAACATCCGATGCGCTTGCATTGGCCGTGCGTTTCGGTTGCCCCATTTTTACATACGATAATATTTTAGACAGCGCTGGCATATTAATGGAAGGCGATGCCAAAAAGAAAAAATCTAACACCCCGGTAACGACGGAAACGGGCGGCAGGGATGATCTGAAAGGCATGTCACTGGAAGAACTTAACAATTTGCTCAATGAGGTCCTTGAACAGGAAGATTACATACGGGCGATCGCTATCAGGGATGAAATTAAAACCCGGAAAAAATAACGGTATTCTTTCCCTATTTTCAACGATACTGCGCTGATAGTTGACCCTTCGCCGATTGGCTCATCTATAACGGGTAAATTCTTATCAATTTCATGATCGTTTTTCCCAATTGTAAAATAAACCTTGGATTAAATATTACCAGTAAAAGGGTTGATGGGTATCACAATATTGAAACCGTTTTTTACCCGGGGCCGTTAAAAGACGCACTTGAAATAATCCCCGTACCGGGTAATGATCTATCTTCCCTCCTGTTTTTTCACATTCAGGCTTTTCAATTAACGGCCCTGAAACTGGTAACCTTTGTATAAAAGCATGGAATCTGTTGAAAAAAGATTTTCCACACCTCCCCGCGGTAAAAATTCATTTACACAAATCTATTCCTATTGGGGCCGGCCTTGGCGGAGGTTCTTCTGATGCCGCATACACCCTCATGGCGCTGAATGACAGATACGCACTGAACCTGTTGGAAGAGCAGCTATTATCCTATGCGTTAATGCTGGGGAGTGATTGCCCCTTCTTTATCATTAACAAGCCCTGTATTGCAGGAGGACGCGGTGAAATTCTGGAACCGGTTAACATTTCGCTGGCGGGTTACCGGCTTGTTATTCTTAATCCCGGTATACATCTAAGCACCCCATGGGCATTTTCACATATTAAAGTGTCAACTGACCTGCCGGTAACGCATACAAATTCATTCCATTATATGCTTTCCTCGCCCCTTAATACCTGGAAGGGAACCTTCAAAAATGATTTTGAAGAACCGGTTTTTAAAAAATACCCGGCAATTCGTGCAGCCAGGGATTTACTTTATGCCAGGGGCGCTTTGTTTGCGATGATGAGCGGTAGCGGCAGCAGTGTGTATGGAATTTTTGACAAGGAAACCCAACACAGCATTGATTTTCCTGAAAACTTACCCGGCTACAGCATTATCCTCTAATATCCTGTTAATGTTTTAGATTTTGCCGCGCTCTTGGACAAATGGCCGACGTATCTCGCTTCTTTATAATTAACTTGCAACCCTCACAAAAAAGTATCAATGAAGAAACTATTTTTAGTATTAAGTGCCACATTTTATTTCGTGGGGGCCGTATCTGCACAGAATTCGAAAACCACTTTACCCAAAGACTGGTATTTACAGGATAAAGACAGTTCAGGCATTTATGGCATCAGTCTCGACAGGGCGTATACATTCGTCCAACAAAAAAAACTCAAAAGCAAGCAGGTAGTGGTAGCTGTCATTGACACGGGCATAGATACACTCCATGAAGACCTGAAACCAATCTTGTGGACCAATCCAAAAGAAATACCTGGTAATGGAATTGATGATGATAAAAATGGCTACACAGATGACATAAATGGTTGGAATTTTTTGGGAGGAAAGGATGGCCGTAATGTAGTAAAGGATAGCTATGAAGCCGCCCGCGTGTACAGTAGGCTAAAAATAAAGTATAGTGATTCACTGACTGTTGAATCTGCTTTGAAGCCCGAAGAAAAGGAAGAAATGGAGTTATTCAAAAAAGCAGAAAAGGCCATAGTAGGTGATATCAACCTGATGGAAATTGCTTTCATCAAAAAATTATTACCTGCATTTTTAAAAGGCGATTCCATTATCGCCAGGGATCTCGGTAAAACAGAATATAATTTCTCAGATGTCAGCAAATACGTGGCCACGGACCCTGATGCGAAGAAAACCAAGGCACTGCTTGTACAACTCTACAATGCGAACGGTGGTGATGAGATCACCAACAGGCAGCTCATTGATGAATTTGACGGCCAGATCAGGAAGGCAGACGCTGCGAATAATGCACCGGAAGACTACCGGAAAGAAATTGTACAGGACAATGAAATGGATATAAACGATCGTTTTTACGGCAACAATGATATCATGGCATCCGCTCCTTTTCATGGTACCCATTGCGCCGGCATAATTGGTGCAGTGAGAAATAATAAAAAGGGGATAGATGGCATAGCCGATAATGTGCGGATTATGATGGTTCGGGCAGTGCCCCTTGGTGATGAGCATGATAAGGATGTTGCACTTGCCATCCGTTATGCGGTTGACAACGGCGCCCGGATCATTAGTATGAGTTTTGGGAAAGAGTTTTCACCAGAAAAACAATGGGTAGATGATGCTGTAAAATATGCGGAACAGAAAGGGGTCCTGTTGGTCCAGGCAGCGGGTAATGACTCAAAAAATATAGATTCCGGCGTGCATTATCCTACACCCTTTTATAAAGACTCTACAGGAAAGGCCTCTAACTGGATAACAGTCGGCGCAAGCGGTGATCCTAAAAATGGAGGAATTGTGGCGCGGTTTAGCAACTATGGCAAAGAGGGGGTTGATGTTTTTGCCCCGGGCGTCCAAATTTATTCTACGCTGCCCGGTGTTACCAATTATGGTAAAGAATCCGGTACCAGTATGGCTTGCCCTGTTGTCGCCGGCACGGCCGCATTCCTATTGAACTATTATCCCAATCTTTCGGCAAGTCAAATAAAATACGTTATTGAAAAATCAGCCGTGCCGCTTGCAGAAGAGGTGGATGTTCCGGGAAGCAGCGATAAAGTGCTGTTGAGCGGTCTTTCAAAAACGGGTGGTTTGTTAAATGCCTATTCTGCTGTTAAATTAGCTGATACCCTTGAAGGCGAAAAGCAAACAACAAAAGAATTATTACCAAAGCCCAAAATGAAGAAATTAAAAAAAGGATAAATCTAAACTTCAATTACTAATTTTATCCTCATCCCCCGGCGGCAAAGTTCATTTACTTTAACCGGCAGCTATTTAAAAATTAAATGTATAATAATGCCTGATTCAATCGTTACCAGTAAACCTGGTTACTATCGTGCTTACCTCGACCAGGTGAAAGAAAAGGATCTTACTGATGCATTCACCAATCAATCACAGGTGATCAAAAGCCTGCTGGCTTCAATTTCTGAAAATAAATCAATGTTTTCTTATGCAGAAGGAAAATGGACCCTGAAAGAAATGCTGCAGCATCTTATCGATACGGAAAGAGTGTTTTGTTACCGGGCCATGTGTTTTGCAAGGAAAGAACCCGTTACCCTACCTTCCTTTGATGAAAACGGTTATGCTACTGCATCTGAAGCCAATAGAAGGAGTTGGGAAAGCTTGATTGAAGAATTTGAAACCCTTAGGAAATCGACTTTGTTACTTTTTCAAAATTTTACACCGTCGATGCTCGAGCAGGAGGGCCGGGCTGGTATTAATACCCTCGCGGTAAATGATATCGGGTTTCTTATAGTAGGCCATTTGAATCATCATATAAGAATTATAGAAGAGCGGTACCTGGTTAAGGGTTTATAATATTTGATAAGATAAAACACATCTTCTTCTTTAAAATTAAGGATTAATTACAAATAAATTTTCAGCAGCCAACTATAACTCATTAATAAAAAACCCACGGTATCAGATACCGTGGGTTTTTTATTATTTATCAGGCTGCTAATTCTTGTTACCCGGGGTTACGCCAGTTGCACGATTTAGAGCGAGATTACTCTGGATGATCATTCTATTGGTTACCTTTACCGCCTCATCAACATAGATGTCATCTTTTAGCGTATTTAAAAATCTTTTATTCTTCTCGGCCTTTTCTTTATCAGCGGTTAGGGCCGCATCTTCTGCAGGAATATTGTTAACATCCAGTGGATTAGTCAATTTCAACATATCATCCAATTGTTTATACCTTGCTTTTAACTGGCTTTGTGAAGATTGGTATTTAACAAGATTAAGCGAATATGCCCGGTCATTTTCTTTATCAATGGAATCAATTTTTTCCCTCATTTTCCTGAAAGTAACATTGGTTTTAACCTGCTCAAATGCGTTGGCAGCTACCAGGTCCGTACTATAATTACTAGTCCAGGGCTTGTAATCCGCTTTGGCAATTTCGTCCCAGCTTAGGGAAGCGGGATTATCTTTTTCACGAGCTTTTGCAAGTTCCATCCTGTCCGGAATTACTACATCCGGCACAACGCCTTTCAATTGGGTTGCTCCGCCATTAACACGATAGTATTTCTGAAGGGTTAATTTGACGGTACCAAGGTCTTCGCCTTTTTTATTAAACAAGGCGGCCTCTCCATCAGGAGTTAAAGGTATCGTACGCTGTACCGTTCCTTTACCGTAAGTGGAGCTGCTGCCAACAATAATACCACGTTTGTAATCCTGGATTGCAGCCGCGAAGATTTCGGATGCAGAAGCACTAAATTCATCTACCATAACTGTCAATGGACCATCATACAAAACTGATTTATCACGGTCTTTCCATTGCACAGGGGCACGTTCATCTCTTCCTTTCACCTGGCATATCGGGCCATCTTCAATAAAGAGGCCGGCCATTTTTACTACTTCAGAAAGCGATCCTCCGCCATTGCCCCTGAGGTCAATTACAATACCGTCTACTTTTTCCGCCTTTAATTTTGTGACTTCCCGCGCTACATCATCTGAGCATCTTGCTCCTTTCGGATCTTCAAAATCCATGTAAAATTCGGGTAGATAAATATAACCTATCTTATGTTCTCCTTTAATTACCGCGCTTTTTACAAAAGTATCATCCAGTTTTATCTCATCTCTTTTTAAAGCAATGATCTTTATGTTGCCATCAGGTTTTTTAACAGTTATCCTTACCTCGGTGCCTTTGCCAGCGCCGCGGATAAGCTTTACCGCGTCCGTAACTGCATACCCGCTTACATCCACAGGTTCTGCCGGCCCCTGGCCAATCTTCATGATCTCATCATCCACACCCAATTCGCCGCTTTTCCAGGCGGGGCCTCCCGTAACGAGGCTAGCTATTTTAATTTTACTCTGGTCTTCTTTTAATTGTGCCCCTATCCCATAAAACTTGCCGCTCATCATTTCATTAAAACCACGGCTGTCCACTGGTGCAAAATAATTAGTATGAGGATCCATACTGCCAGTAATGGAATTTACAAACGAACTAAACAATTCATCTGAAGTGTTATGATTTTTTAAGGTTGTAAAATACCGCTCGATTTGTCGTCTTACCTGGTCGCGGGCCTCTCTTTCCAGGGTAGTGTCTGCCTTGTACACAAATTTCTCTTTGGTAACCTCTTTTTTATTGATGCTGGTATCGGTCACGACTACAAGTTCCGCTTTACCTTTGTTTTTTTCCCTGTCATCGATCATATCGGAATACTTGGTAAGCACCAGGTATTTCAGCCTTTTGCGCCACACTTCTTTCCGCTCGGCTTCATTTGCAGGATACTTTACTTTATCACCGTCCAGCACGATATTTTCATCTTTTGAAAAATCAAATGGTTTGCTTAAAATCGTTTTAAAATATCCTGAAGCCTCGGTTAACCTCCTGGCATAAGATTCACTCATCATGTAAAATGACTCCAGTTTTTCACCATGGATCTCGTTATCAATTTTTGCGTCATACTTTTTAAAACTGTCTATATCAGCCTGCAGGAAGATTGTTTTATCATCATCCAGGTCTTTGATAAAACGGTTAAGGACCAACCTGGAAAAAGAGTCATCAATTTTTTTAGGACTAAAATGCCCCTGTTCCAGTACCATTCCTACAGTCTGTAATATTTTTTCGTTTTTGGATTTTGGATCATCGGTACGCCCCTGGGTTTGAAAAGCCAGAAAGAGGATCGTGCCTGTGAGTACCAGGAATACCGGGAAAAATTTCTTGCTCATAATTATCTGCTGGATTTTTAGCATAAAGTAAAATTAACGGAAAAATCATTGTATTTATTTGAATAACAATTTGATTTAGTCTAATGTTTTCTTAAAAAATGATAAATGGTCATTTTTAGACATTAACCCGGTTATACGTGGGAAATTGGATTATTTTACTATGAAAATGACCTTATATGACATTGTAATATCTCGCTGGTATGGAGTAAAAGGGAGTGATAGCTAAGTCTGGTAAATTTCATTATTGGATTATGAAGGTGTAAATCATGTTTACCATAATTCAATTTTTATATTATATCCACCTCGTGAAAAAATACTTTGTTCACTAGATGTCTTACGATGTTGGTCCTAAAAAATTACAACCCTATAAAAAGAAGTTTGGCGTGTGGAATCGTTTTGAAATTAAAGTTCTATAAATATAAAATACCTTAACCAGGCAGGATAGGTTCGGTTTATCACTTTCCAATTTGCTAAAAAAACGGGGAATTTAATTAAACACATTTGCTAAGTATTTATAACATAAGAAGGGTTTTAAGTTATTTATTTTTGATGGAGTGTTACGGAAAGGGGTAACTTGTTTCTCCAATGCAATTTTAAATATTCTTAAAACCCTTACTGGACGTAGATTTTTGGGGTAATCGAGGGGGCTCGAACCCCCGACCCTCAGAATCACAATCTGATGCTCT
>JBBJMD010000181.1:0-7481 GCA_037719925.1 Ferruginibacter sp. | reverse complement strand
GCTTACATGGATCGCAGCTATCGCATAACCACTGTCAATCAGCATTTCTGCCGGCCAGAAGTCGCTTTTATTACGCCTGGTAGGATCGGTATTCTCTCTACTACGGTTATTGATCAATAAAAAAGCAGGCACGGGTTTATTTACGTTCTTAGGAACAAATAGAACGAGGTTTATTTTAACAGATTTATTATTATTGAACACTTCTATTAAAACCTCTTTCGATTTAGCTTTACCGTTCATTGAGTGATCATTTTCATTTGTAACCGAATACTTTATCCCGCTATACGTTCCAGGCATCTGTCCATAAATGTTATCCTCAAACAACCTGAGGATCTCAGGTCTTCTAACTTTTTCCCAGGTCGTCAAATCTTTTACATCTTTATGTGCAGATGTCTTAAGCTCGTCCGGTAAAGCATATGTCGGAACTTTTGACTCATCATAATTTGCCTGATTATGATCTTGTGCCTTAGCACTTGTTACGAAGGCTAATATTAAGAATGCTGTTATAAATTTTTTCATAAGAAGCCTTGCAGTAATTTGATTTGCTGAACAACTTTACCTGCCATTGCAAGGTAAGTATTCTCTTCAATGCTTACCCGACGTCAATTTTCAATAATTAATTACTTTTGCCTTACTGAACAGCGGGGGAGTATTTACTTTATAAAAGTATTGGAACTATTCAGTTCTTAAATTATCAACCGGGTTAGCATTTGCTGCCTTTAGCGTTTGGGACAGGATGGTTGTAAGACCTAAAAAGATCATAATCACCAGGCTAATGAATATCTCTATAAATCCAATCTGTATACTGTAATACTGGGTATTGGTCAACAGGTGAGTGAACAAAAAATAGATGACCGGAATGGTAATTGCGCCGGCAATACACATGAGGATAACGAATTCTTTTGATAATAGAAACACAAGCCCTTTTGCAGTTGCACCTAATACCTTTCTGATGCCTATTTCTTTCACTCGTTTATTAATAGTGAAGGATACCGTACCCAACAAACCAAGGCAGGCTACCGTAATCGCCAAAAATCCCAAAAATCCCCAGAGTTTCATAATCATGATATAAAAATTATACGCCTCTTTGATTTCTACGGAGAATAATTGAGCATTGAATTTGCCCGTTCCTCCAATCTGTTTCCATAGCTTTTCCATTGAGGTGAGGCTGGCAAGTGTAACACCCTTTTCTAACTTCATGTTGGCATAAACGAATTTGCCCGGGTTGTATTCAAAAAAGAAAGGTGCAATAGCTTCTTAAGTCCTGAAAAATTGAAATTTTTGAGTACACCTGCAATCCGGAAAACACTACTATCGGTTAAGGTGATTATTCTATTAACAGCCTCCGATGGTTCTTTTAGCTTTAAGGATTTTACAAACTCTTCATTTACGATAATAAACCGTGCATTCTCCAATTTATTTTGATTAAAATCCCGTCCGGCCAGGAAGGTTAATTTCATATTTGAAATGAAAGCTTCATCTACCGACATAGACGAAGTAGCAATTGAATCGAACTGATCTGCGCTTTTCATGTACCGTTCAGCAGACGATCCGATGCCCAAAATATGAGAGGACATTGAAATGCGCTTCACTGCCGGTAATTTCTCAAATTCATTTTGAAATATCTGCGGATCGATGGCCTGTAAGTCAACATCCAGAACATGGTCTTGTTCAAATCCCAGGTCGTAGTTAATTGAATAATGATATTGTCGCATCATAATGACTACTGCCATGATAAAGCCAAGAGAAATAATAAATTGAACGGATAAAACAATTTTACGGAAGTAAGAGCGGCCCGTTGTCTTTACCTCTTTACCTTTTGCAATGACGGGAGCGGGTACGGTAATCCCGGAGCAATTCCGGCGACTATACCAACAAATAGGGGAAATAAAAGGAAGCCCAGGAAGGTTTCCCAGGTAGGAGATAAGTCCATGGACGAAGTTTCTACCATTTGCCCTAAAAAATCTTTCTGATTAGTTCATAGATTACATAAGAAAGCAGCAGCGCCACCAGCACGATCGTGGTGGATTCTACTATGAAATGCATAACGATTTGCTTCCTTCGACCACCCATTACCTTTCTCACCGCAATCTCCTTCATCCGTTCCAGTGATTGCGAAATGGAGAGGTTGACATAGTTGGCACAAGCGGGTACCAGTACGATGAGCGTTGTTGAAATCAGGATCATAGTACCATTGCAAAAGGGAGATATCCTTTAAATGCTATTTCACCTAATGTGCAATGAATGTAACCATGCTATCACTTCACTAATGGAAACTTTTTATGTTCGAATGAAAGGGATTTTCAAACAATAACCCCAGGTTATCGAAGGTATGAACATACTTTAACTTGAAGCCTTGAGGTATACGATTCACTTCCAAATACGGTTTAGCGATAACTAATGAAATCCCTAATAATTAATTAATCGTTATGGAATAACCGCTTAACCAATTCGAAGGCAAAGGAAATGGCGAATCGAAAAGTTATTTAGGACCGTTGATGTAATTTAAAATCTTCGATGCTATTGAGGCGAATAATATGGAGCCCAAAAAGCAAACAACAATAGACAATACTGACATAAATTTTGATTGATATGCGTGAATACGTATATCGGATTTAAAAGGGAGGAGCTCAGAAAGGTATGTGGATTACGAATATCAACAAGTAGATCATAAAGATAGGATAAAATATTAACCCGGGCAAATAACATGGTCAACTATTATTATTTTGTTGTCCTGGTTCGAAAATGCAGGGCTTTAAATTACCCTGCCTTGATTCCACTGCTCAGCTACAATCGTTAAACAATGACAGCTAATTCCATTACTACTTTCCTTATTGCTAATTACTGCGTTTCAAAGTTTTATTGCTCCCTTTAGACCCGGGTCGGCTCCTGAAATGCATAACCGGCCGGTAGGGCGGTATGATATTTTCTCCGGTAAAATGGCGCTCTTGCAAATGTGGGTCTTTATTCTCCCCCAATCGCCCGTTAGCCTGAGCAGCATATTCAAAACGCACATAATTATCTATGTTGGCCAATGTGATGGGTCTTTCAAACGTTATGTCAGCCCTGGATGAGTTTGGATCATAGGAAGGAAAGGTTGTCTTCCAGTCCTGCAATGTATAATTGTTGACAATATTCTTCCCGCTTACTTTTTTTTTTATCCTGATGGTGAGATGATCATTAACTGGCCGGTAATAAAAATTATGGTTGATATCACCGGGGGTTAACGCAAAACTGTCTACATCATTCCTGGCTGTTTCAATAATCACAACCGGTACAGAATCCCGGGATATAAACTGGTTATTTTGCAGCACCAGGTTTCTTACAGGTGAGTTTGGGGATGTATTATCGTGAACAATCAGCAGTTGCGTAACCTTGCAATTATACACCACGTTGTTTGTGATAACAGCGTTCTGTGTATTATGGACATAAATTCCTCCATAGGCCATATTACTCACACCGTTACTGTCAACAATTACACCGGTAGTCCCATCGTCGAGGTAGATGCCCTGAACTGCATTTGCCCCATCGGCAGTCCCCTTGCCTGCCCCGATACCATTCAATATAATATTTCCGGTTACTTTGCGCCCCGCATATCGGGGTATTCCTGTATACCCGGTCCAGGTATATATCCCGGCACCATCGTCTTTCACAAAGCAATAATAATTTATCCTGTTATATTTTACCTGCGAACTATCATAATAATAATTTATAGCATTATAACCTATGGTGTCAATGAGGTTGTATTGGATTAGCGCGTGGTCTCCTGATACGCTCACACCTGTATAGGAAGTGTTATAGCTTCCTTTTGCATTCATGTATCCCATTCCAGCCACATACCCAATGTTTTTTATTACGTTGTTTGAAACATTGGTATACAGGCTTTTTCCGCCAACATAGGCAAATAAAATTCCGTTGTTCCAGCAATGGTTAATCGTACACTTGATTACACTGCAATTGATGTTATTAATTGCATATATCGCATCCCTTCCTGAAAAATTAAAATCGCAGTTTATTAGGACATTATTCTTTGCCTGGTTATTTAACGATCCAATTGTAACTGCTGCAATATTTGCCCCTTCAAAGGCAATACCCTCAACGGTGATATGATCATATTGCCCGATATTCAGTAAGGTATCCTTCGAGGCCAGCTTCACCGCTTGCGGTGGAGTTGCAGAAAAAACAATAAGTCTTTTTGTCAAATTATCAAAGTACCATTCATTTTTGGAATCCAATGCCGATACCGAATTTTGTATAAAATAGCCATACCCAACTTTACTTTCGTACCCCGAGTTTCCCTTATAAATAATGGTGCTGTCGGAGTGCCGGGAAATTATATCCCTTGAGAGTATCCAGTGCCTTTTTCTTATAATCACTTCAGCCCCCGTCCAGTCAGGCTTGTTTGCCAGTTTATTATCTGTTATAGAACTGTCACCCTTGCTGCTATGAATCGTCAGGTATCCGGAATTGGGGAACCTCCCCATTGGAATGGCTATACCTTTTAACGTAACCATATTGGGTTTATTGGCTTCGCTGATTACCTCGGATTGCCACAGAGATGCGCCTGCCTTTGTAAACCCTGTCGCAGTTGTGAATCCGCTTATTACCGGTTTCCTGCCCGAACCGTAGGACCCTAGTACGATATTATTTTGAAGTGTGCCTGACCGCGCCACAATGAGGGACCCGTAAAAGGTGTGGCCTTTTTTGAAAAGGATTTGGTCGCCGGGGAACAATAATGCAAATGACCGGTTTACCTTTGAAACCGTCTTCCAGGGGGCAGTTATCGATGTACCTGGATTGTTATCATTACCGGTGGTGTCAACGTAATAATTAGTGGCATGTGAATAAAAGACTACCATCCATAGCAGGAAGCTCATTAAAATACCTTTCATTTTTATCATTTAAGTGAAAGAGCCAGGCTAGCGAAAGGCTGCATTCGTATGCTTATTATTTTTGTTTACCGGCTCAGGTTGGCGGAACGACTGAATCAATCATATTACCAGTTTAAAGTAGCCTGAAATGTATTCTAAAATTATCTTAGTTTAATTAGAAAAAGTTTCGAATTGCAGGCATTTTATTGAATAGGAAAGATTAAAATTAATAATTACCTGATATTTTTGATCAAGCAGCCTGGGATCAGTGTTACGGTTCAATTAATTCAAGCCTTATTTTTTGTTTTTCTAAATAACATTTATATATTTGTTTTCTCAACGGTCCTGATGTCTAAAACCTTAAAGTTTTACACTTTTGCACCTAGGTACCATTATCTTACATAGAAGCCATTGATCCACTATTATCTTCCGAAATTCCGCATTTAACGAGAAATGTCCCTCCATTTTCCATTGCTATTAACAATTATTTATTGAATTATTTTATTGTTATTTAGGTTGATTGTGTACCTGAATAATAAAGGAACCATAACGCAACAAATATCTGATAAATAATTATAAGTGAGGACTATTGATTGGAATGAATGTTGATTTACCCCGGTAATTAATCTTACAGTCATTTTAACTGTAATAACTTACCCGCTTTTAAATATATAACAAAAAAAAGAATTGTTTACGTATTGCTTTATTCTGCAAAAGATAAAAAGGATATAGCAAAGTTTGTTTAAAATTAAAAATATGAGTCACGCAATAAAAAGTTGGTATGCTTTGTTTACGAAACCGGGTTGTGAGAAAAAAGTCGCAAATTTGCTTTCCCGGAAAAACGTAGAAAATTATTGCCCGCTCAAACGCCAGGTAAATGGCAGAAAAAAAGTATTACTGGAGCCCTTATTTACTTCATATGTTTTTGTACAGATTGCCGAAACAGAATTGGTAAAGATCCGGGCAACCGAATGTGTTTTGAATTTTGTGTTTTGGTTGGGTAAGCCCGCCGTCATCCGGGATGAAGAAATAGAAATCATGAAACGGTTTATGAATGAATATGCAATTGTGAAAATGGAAAAAATCCCTTTCGGTGTGGACGGTACACTAAGGGTTATTGGAGGATTACCTGAAGATAACAAAGCACATATGGTATCGGTTAAGAACAATGCCGTTAAAATAGTATTGCCTTCCCTGGGATATCTGTTGATTGCAGAAGTCGACAAAACAAACGTGGAAATTCTCACCTCTTCCAATAATTATACAATAGGAAATAAGTATCAATTCGCCATTTGAAGTACTGATCTTTGATTTAACCGAACGGTTCCCGTATATACTTAGATATCATCATGCCTTTCAGTGATTGGCATCCCGGCAATATTTATTTATTATAACGAAGCCTTTGCGCCTTTGGAAAATAGGCGCCGCTGGATTTATAGCCGTCTATACCGCTATCTATTTAATAAATATTATTTCCACCACTGATACCAGTTACAAGTGCCGGCAATGATCCAAACCGTTAGAAAGCGTTTTTATCCCCTTTCAGCGTCACATATAAGGTTAGAAAAATAATCCTGAAATCTAACCAAAGGCTCCAGTTTTCCAGGTACCAGATATCATACTCTATCCGTTTACGGAGCTGCTCCTCTTCTTTTATTTCACCCCGGAAACCATTCACCTGTGCCCAGCCGGTAACCCCGGGTTTCACAAAATGACGGATCATGTACTCGTCCAGCAACCTGGAATAATCTTCTGTATGCTTTAGCATATGGGGGCGCGGGCCAACAACAGACATATCCCCCCGCAGGACATTAAAAAACTGGGGCAGTTCATCAAGGCTCGTCTTCCTGAGAAATTTACCAAATTTTGTAAATCGTTTATCGTCGCGGGTTACCTGTTTTGAATCAGAATCCGTATTCACCGTTAATGTCCTGAATTTAAAACACCGGAATTCCTTATTGTCTTTACCTGATCTTAACTGCACAAAAAAGACAGGCCCTTTTGAATTCAACTTTATTAAGATTGCCAGCAAAGGAAGCAGCCATGACAATAAAAAAACAATGATGAAAAGGCTGAAGAAAACATCAAACAATCTTTTTTTAGAGCTCGCAACTATATCCTCAAGTGGCTCAGACCTAAATGACAAAATCGGGATGCTTTCTACAATATCTACGTGGATATTCCGGTTAACAAACATCCGGAAATCGGGTACAAACTTAAACCGGATCATATTCTTTTCCGCAGTTTGCGCCAGTTCATATACATAAGAATGCTTTTCCGGGGAAATAGTGGAATATATCTCCTTTACGTTATTTTTTATAGCATACGAAACGCATTCATCCCGGTTTCCAAGAATCGGGAAAACCGATAATTCATTGATATTATGATAATCTTCAAAATATCCTTCTATTGAAATTGATTTACTATTGGTAGAAAAATAGTTAACCAATTGTTTGGAAAGCTCATTATACCCCAGCAACACGATCTTTTTATTAAACCGCTCCTGTTTCCCAAAATATTCTACTCCCCATACAAATAATATCCTGCTCACAAGCAATGCAACCCCGATTCCCATGATATTAAGTGATATAAAAAGCCGGCTGAAATTAA
>JBBJMD010000180.1:0-7506 GCA_037719925.1 Ferruginibacter sp. | reverse complement strand
AAAACCCTCAACCCATATGTTCAAAAATGAAATTATTTTTCTCATATTTTTTTATTTTTTATTGTTATCTATAGTTTGTTACTCTCTTTTTACAATGGCTGCTAACAGCTGCATTTGCGAAGGCAGTAATATGCCGCTGTAATTATAAACCAAATTGATTTCATTTCTTTTGAAGTTTCATGTTAAATCACCTGCAACGGTCAGTGGCTTTATTTAGTAGCTGCATTCCAGGTCACGTCAGCGTATATTTAATACTAAGTTCAATAGCATTTCCAGGGTGCCAAGCCCATGCTCATCAGCCCTGTTGAGTTAATAAGTTGTGAATCGTATTTGAACTTTGCGGGCAATATCAGGCTACCAGGAAAAAAAAATATGCATTTTGTATACGATATAAGCACTAAGGTCTTAATTAAAAAAAATTCCGGTGACAGCTTTTATAAATTTTACTATTCTTGTTGCACCTCTACAATTTCTAAAAATTCATCTATGGGGTCAGATCAGCTTCTGCTTGTTTTTTGCATTTGTTCGATGGCAGTCCATCCTTCCGGCGTGATGCCCATGATCTCCGTAGCTACACCAGCACCTGGTATGTGTCATAAAAGCCATTCGTGCAATAAGGTGGTCACTTCGCTTATCATTGCATAACCTTCTTCGCGCAGAGCGCTGGTGACCCGGTTGAAATCGTTTACCGGCAAACGGAAAGCATTGTGTTGTATGCCGCCTGCAGGATACCGGGTGAGGTAGTCATGGAACATGCTTTGGCCGGAAACAGGCTGTATGAGTTCGATGAAGGTACCCCCGTTATAGGCCTGGGTGGTTAGCCATTCGCCGGCCACGACCTTGTCATAATAGGTCATTCCTAAATCCTGTGCGCGGATATGTTCTGGTTTTGGAAAGCCAGCGATGCCTAAGGTGTGCGACAGGAATTTTACGGCGACGTGGATGTACGGGACCACCCAGCCAATTTGGGCGAGTTCTAGTCCGGTAATGGTGTTGTTGATACTATTCATCTTTGCTTGCTATTAAGTTGATCGCTGGCCAAAGTTAATACGAAAGCGTTACCGCATCCGGGGCAGTCGCGTCAATATGAGGGCATTTCCGACCATTTACATTGTGCAAGGCGGGGCTCAACCTAAAAAGCGGATGTAAAGGTAGATTGCATGAGGGTTAGGGAAAATGATGAATGGCAATAAACGAGGTAGCCAGGATAAAACTGCAGTTGGGAACCTGGCAAAAAGTTTTTGTGTAAGCACCACAAGCTCATCGAAAGCACATTCTTTTTTCTTCAATAAACAGTGATCCCACTAATATGGTGCTGAAAAGTTGGCTGAAGTTGAGGTTGGCCGGATTTACGGCTGTTCAAAAACAGGGGAGTGAAGTGATTAATCAATTATTCACTTATGGCAATAGTTTAAAATGCATATCATAAGCATCTTTGGCAACCGAAAAGGGGCTAATTTAAAACATTCAGCTGAGCCAGCGGTTACTAACGGGGGCTTCCTGTTCTTTGAGCCACTTAATCTTTTTATTCAGCGCTTTGTTTTTTTTGTAAAAAATCAGGCCGGCAACCAGGCCGGTAATAGCGATAATAAGCAACCAGGTAAAGAGCATCCATTCCATTGCAGTGGTAAGTTTCGATTGGTGATATAAGAAGGAGGTTGGATAAGTTGAAATTTCACCAGGATAGAGCAGTTCGGTATTAAGAGGAAACGAAAAATTTCAGTTTATGTTGTTCAATGTATAATAATTATTGATTTTATTTAATGATTTGAGGTTGATGGTAAACAAGCAGTCCCCGGTCAACTGTGCCCTGTTCAACATTCAGTTGATTAAGTTTAATCAATGAGTTGATACTTTTTTTCCTGATGACCATGGCTTCCAACAAGTCAATGCAGATCAGAATGCTTGTAATATAGTTAGAGGGTTTAATAAAATATGCTGGTGTTTTTGTACATTCTTCCTCAACTTGTGCAATTGTTCCTAAAAATTTGGCGAGATTTTTACACTAAAACCTGGGGGCTCATTACGTTTGTCTGGCATAATAAATGTAAATTAATTTACCGGTTCCTCCTTGTTCATTTATCATTTACATCTCTATGCCCAGTCCCATATTTGATAAGCAACACATAAGAGAATATCTTCTTTACGGTTCGATAGCAGCCATAGTGTATATGATTCCCATTATATTTTTTTTGTACCGCAACAGTTATCAAAACCTTTATTATTTTTTTATAGGTTGTGCTCTTTTTATGGCCGCCATATTCTTTTATGTTTACCGGTTATTAAATATGCCCTATGATAAAAAAAGGGCTGTATCAATGTTAATTGCCGGACACATGACAACACTGACGGGGATCGTTATAGCCTCCCTTCTTGCAACAGTAGCCATGCTGTTTTTTAACCCTAACCTGTTTTCCAATGTTCCTACTGAAGAAATATTACCGGGAGCGGCGCCCCAGGATCAAACCAGTAAGCCAGCGTATTTATTAATGATGATACTGGCTACGGCTACGTTTGGCAACTTCGCTACCGGTTCTTTCATATCTGTAATTGTTAGTTATGCGGGAAAAAGAGACCAGACAAAGGATAAGCCGGTCAATATTACAGGCAGGCAAACAGTAGAACGCCCTTAATGCGCGCCACGCTGATCACTATTTTCACTTAGGGGATATTGGTGGCAATAACAGGTCGGCCATTTAATGAATCCCTGGTCGGTGTGTATCTTTTTGTATTTTTCCTAATTTTTATGGTTTTCCATTGCTGGTAATACTCATCATCATGCGTGATATTATTATTCCAGCCGCATCCTGCGATTTAAACCGTTCCCCATTGATTGATATAGCGTCCGCCTCGAACACCCTCCCTTTCTATCAATAGCCCCCAAATTTTTTCAATATAAGAACATCCATGGAAAATTCCGACGGGAGCAATTTATATGGATTGTAATCGAACAACGAAAACTGTATACTTTGTAGTATCTTTTGATTGAAAGATATGTCCCTTCTTATCCTAAAGAATTTTCATATATATTTCAATCACGGACAAATAAAGCGAATTGCCAATATGAAATTTAACAACCCAAATAACTTCCAGTATTATTTGCTTGCCACCCTGTTTACCCTCCATTTTCTTAATGGCTGGTCAATTGATACCTTACAGGTACATTCACCTTCAGGCCGTATAACTGTAAAAGTTTGGATGGCCAGGGAATTAAATTACCAGGTTTTTTTTAATAACCGCAAGATACTCGAGTCTTCCCTGATCGACCTGTTATTAGATAAGGAGCGGAGGCTGTCCATTAATAATCCCATCAAATCTTCGGCTGTAAACAAAATTAGAGCGCAAATCATTTCCCCCGTACCGGAAAAAAGAAAACTGGTAACCGATGAGTATAATCTTTTGACCCTCATTTTCAGGCAGCCTTACCGCGTAGAGTTCCGGGCCTATGATGATGGGGTAGCTTACAGGATATCTACCGGATTTAAAGATTCAGTTTATATAATCAACGAAGTAGCGCATTTTTCATTTCGGTAAACCGACGGCCTGGTTTCCACAGTTACAAAAAAGAGCAGATGCTGATATATTTCATACCAGCTTCGAAGAGGAATACCCGTTAAGAAAACTGGATAGTATTCCCCAGGGCGCACTGGGCTATTCACCGATTCTTGTAGCGCCGGAATCAAATCCCAAAATCGCGATCACTGAATCAGACCTTGAAGAATATCCCGGTATGTTCCTGGAAGGTACCAGTTCCTCCACCCTCAAGGGCGTTTTTGCCGGATATCCTGCCGAAGAACAAAATACAGAAGGCCTGTTCCCCGCATCTAAAGTTACGGGACGGGCACCCTTTATCGCCCGAACGGCCGGCACACGAAGTTACCCCTGGCGCGTTTTGATCATCGCCGGGGAAGACCGCGAATTGCCCGGCAACGACCTGGTTTATCGCCTCGGATCACCTTCGCGTATCGGTGACGCGTCGTGGGTAAACCCGGGGAACCTTACTGATGAATGGATCACCGATATCAACCTTTTTAATGTTCCATTTAAGGCCGGGCTTAACACAGCCTCCTATAAATATTATATTGATTTCGCTAAAAGGTTTGGTTTCGACCGGATCATGATGGATGCGGGCTGGAGTGATAACAACGACCTTTTTAAAATCAACCCGGATTTAAATATGGATACCCTGGTGGCCTACGCAAAAAAGCAGGGTGTCAAAATCAGCATGTGGACCCTCTCGCTCACGCTGGAAAGGCAACTGGATAGCGCGTTGGCGCAATTTAACCGGTGGGGCGTCGATTTTATCATGACGGATTTTATGGACCGGGATGACCAGAAGATGGTGAATTTTTATCACAGGGTGGCAAAAGCCTGTGCCGATCATAAGATCATGATCATGTACCACGGCGCTTTTCCACCAAAGGGTTTTAACCGTACCTATCCCAACGCAGTTGCAAGGGAAGGAGTGCTCGGTTCTGAATTCAATACCTGGAGCAACAGGATCAAACCCACGCATGATGTTACGCTTCCTTTTACCCGCATGCTTGCCGGCGGATTTGATTATGAACCCGGCCTGCTGAACAATGCTACCCTGAAAGTTGTGCGGCCCGTATCGGGGGTAGTAACCAGTCCCGGTACAAGGTGCCACCAGTTATCTATGTTTATTATTTATGACAGCCCCATGCAGGTATTCTCCGGCAATCCTTCCGAAGGGATGAGGGAACCTGAATTCATGGAACTGCTGGGTAACCTGCCTACCACCTGGGATCAAACGATTATCCAGGATGCAAAAGTGGGCGAGTACATTGTTACTGTCCGCCAAAAAGGGGATAGCTGGTTTGTGGCAGGAATGAGCAATTGGACAGAACGCGACCTGGTTATTACATTCGATTTTTTAGGCCCTGGAAAGTATAAAGCCACCATCTGTAAGGACGGAATCAATGCAGACCGCTATGCCGCGGATTATACGCTGCAAAAAGACGTGCCGGTAAAAAACAATGATGAGATGAAAGTTCACATTGCACCGGGGGGCGGTTTTTTAATAAGGCTGGACATTCAATAAGTAAGCCCCGCAGGCACGGTTGGTGAATTAGTATTTAGTTCCAACATTTCAGGGTGGCGGTCCGGGTTAGACGTGCCACATTCAAAGAGCGAGGCCTTTGAGGGAACAATTGCCTCAAGGAGTAGCGGGAAATTTTTAATACTAATCTTTTTGTTTTTTAAAGCTTATGATGTATTCTGAAAGATAAGGACTTTTATCACCCTGCATGTCTTTGTAAAAGAGCCTGGCCTTTTGACCTAAGTTGATTGAAGTGTATTTTTTTGCTTTGCCATCCTGATCATTTACAGGTTGCAGGGATGGATACCAAACGGTGTGGCCTGGCTTATCCAGCAGCAATTTTGGCGTTGACCATTCCTGTGAATTGTTGCCAATGCCCAGGTCCTGGTTTGTATTGAAGGAAATAAAAATGCTGCTTCCCTTCCAGGAAGGGCCCTCTGCCTTGGCCATCAGCATTACCCAGCATTGTAAATAATGGTTCCAGCTTACCGACGGGCCCCAATAGTATTTTCCCACAGGAGAAGAGGCGGGCCCTCCCCCATCTGCGACCGGGATCTGCAAAGCAGCTACGGGTATGCCTGCACTGTCTGAAGCGGCCTCAAAAGCCTTTCCGTTCCACCGTTTTGCCTTGCCGGCCGGATCATCAAGATCGGCTACGGCGATGCGTGCAATACTGATACATTGCCCGCTCCGTTCCACCTGGGCGGCATAAGTCCCGGAATCGTATTTGGTTGGATAACTGTATTCACCAAAAAAAAACATACAGGTAGCCGCCATTGGCAATGGCAGAAGGATCTCCCACTCCGCCGGCAAAATTTATCCCTGTATTGTGCGGCTTGAGTATTAATCTCGACTGGTAGTCTTCCAGCAGTATTCCCCTGTCGGACCAGCTATAGCCACCATCCAGCGATTTCATGATGCCTATCCTGCAAACGGCCGTTTTGGTTTCAGGGCCTCTTAAACCCTGGGGCCAGTTTATATCCAGGTAGCCAATACCGGTTTTGGCATCATAAGGCAAAGTAGCGGGATAATTTTCATTGTGGTACAATGCAAACAACGTTTTACCGATGGCATCTTTCTCGTCCTTATAAAGCGCTTCAAACCATACCGCTCCATGCAATCCTTTGCTGCCTGCAGCCGCGTTTGGTGGCATGACGGGTTCCCTGAACTCTTCCGATTTCCTGCTAAAAACCTCATCTACCGTGTTACCGCTGGCAAACTTTAGCTCATGGGCCTCACCCCACAAGGGATCTTCGCCATACTTGCCCGGAAATATCCTGAACGTGTCCCCGATCCATACTGTGGCCATATTGCAATCAACAAAGGAATTGAACAGGAATTTTTGAGATGAATCAAGCTGGGCAACAGGCTGTGAAACCATGGCTGGTTTACTTCCGCTTGTATTACAGCCAGTAGCTATCAATACTAAAAACAATAATGAACTATAAAATGACCTGTTTGGCATATCGTTCCGATAAAAACATACAATAATTAGTAAGCGGGCATAATATTTTTTTACGATCCCATAAAAACAGCTTGACTGTAAGCAGCAGCAGGTCACTTCATCCAGAAATAATATATACTGCGCATCCCCTTCCAAATGTAGACAATTTCTAAGCTAATAGTACAAGGATATCAACTCTAGTAACCGCCATAACGGGTGAAAAAAATTGAGGCATGCATTACAACAGTCAAGACCCTTTTTTTAAACTGCTCCATTACCAAGAATTCACAATATCACGGCATTGTGTAAAGATGAGGCTGCTGGGTTGCTTGTTCCACTAATTAATTTCTGTTTACAACAAAGAGCTGCGCATTATCCCATTAAATCGGATAACCACTACTTTTTCAATCAGCCTTCGCTATCAGGATGATACGTTTTTTTATTGGTTAAGTTTGTGTAAATATTTGCCCCCGGATGATCAGTATCATAATTCCCACGTACAACGAACAGGAAAGCATTGCGACCCTTGTTACTTTTTTAAGGGAAAACAGTTTAGCCGGAAAGGTAGAAATAATAGTGTGTGATGCAGGGAGTAGCGACCTAACTTTGGAATCGGCAGCTGCTGCCGGGGCCATGGCAATTCTTTCGCCCCGGAAGGGCAGGGCCGTACAAATGAATTATGGTGCATCGCTTGCAAAGGGAGAAATCCTATACTTTGTCCATGCAGATACAATTCCACCCGTTACTTTTTTCTTGGATATTACAACGGCAGTTGCCGGGGGATTTGGATTGGGTAGATACCGCACCAAATTTAACAGCAAAAAAAAAGTGCTTAAGCTTAATGCTTTTTTCACCCGCTTTGATCTTTTTATGTGCTACGGCGGTGACCAGACTTTATTTATCAGGAAAGACCTGTTTACAGATATTGGAGGTTTTTACGAAGCCCTGGTGATCATGGAAGATTATGAAATAATAAAAAGAGCAAGGGAAAAAGCAAGGTATA
>JBBJMD010000179.1:0-7610 GCA_037719925.1 Ferruginibacter sp. | reverse complement strand
GCAAAGCAAGATAAGCAATATTATTTGCAATGTTATTTTAAGAACGATATACTAGTTAATATCCAATATTGGATATTCCGGGTATTTACAACCGGCTATTTAATGTACTGTATAATTTAAATAGCCTGTAATGAACCCTGTAAAAAAAGAAACCCCCAATCCCCATAACCAGGATATACGCCGCATCCTCCTTCGGTATCTGCCCTATTGGCCTGTTTTTACCGGGCTTTTTTTGCTTGGGATGACGCTTTCCTGGTTATATCTACAATCGGTTACACCCCTTTATGAAGCTGCGTGCAAAATTTTGATCCGGGACGAAAAAAAAGGAACGCAAAATGTGAACTCCCTCGAAGAAATTGACCTTCTGCAATCGAAGAAAATAGTTGAAAATGAAACAGATGTCGTGAGGTCACGACCATTATTGTATGAAGTAATTAAAAAATTACACATGTATGCGCCCGTTTACAAGGAAAAAAAATTCCGCAACCGGTTAGTGTATACAAGTTCTCCTGTTATTATTGAAATAAGCGACCCGGAAAATTTGCGGGAAGCGCTGAAAATTAAATTTAAATATGATGCCAAAAAACAAGTGGTCATTATCCGACAGCAGGCTTATGCATTGAGTTCCTGGCAAAAAACACCTTATGGCCATCTAAGGTTTTCACCTAATGAAAAATATACGTTTATTGATGGAAATGAAGAATACAGTTTTTCGCTCCTGACATTGAAATCAGTTGCGCGCGGAATGGAAAACAAGTTGAAGGCAACCGCCACTACAAAATTGTCTTCTATAATAATGATCAATTACCGCGACGAGGATCCCCGGAAAGCTGAGGACGTTCTGAACACCCTGGTAGCTACATATATCAAGGAAGGTGATAAAGATAAAAATAACCTGGCGGCAAATACACTTGCTTTTCTGGAAGCGCGGTTAAAGATTGTGGAAAAAGAGTTAGGTGATATCGAACAAAAAAAACAACAGTATACCTCGCAAAAAGGCGCCTTCAACATCGGCAGGCAGGGAACCCTTTTTCTTGAAAATGTAAGTGCCAATGACCGGAAGATGAGCGAGATCAATATGCAACTGTCGGTACTGAATGAGGTAGAAAATTATGTGGCATCTAAAGATAATTCCGGGGGCGTGGTACCATCAACGTTAGGTGTTACGGAGCCGCTGCTGTCTGAACTGGTTAATAAACTATACAATGCCGAGCTGGAGTATGAGGCGCTGAAAAATACAACAGCTGAAAATAATCCCATACTCTTATCGATCAGGGACCGCGTTGATAAAATAAAACCCAATATCAGCGAAATGATCAGTAACCAGAGACGAGGTTTACTCGCTGGCAGGAATAATATCGCAGCAACCAATGGCATGTACGCTTCGGAATTAAGCAACATACCCCGAACTGAAAGGGAACTGGTAGATATTGACAGGCAACAAAATATTAAGAACGGGATCTATACTTTCCTTTTGCAGAAAAAAGAAGAAACCGCCCTATCCCGGCAATACATCGTTCCCGAAAGCCGTACCATCAGCTATGCCGAATCAACTGATTTTCCTGTGAGCCCCAGAAAAACTATGATCTATGGAGCAGCTTTTATAATTTCTTTGCTGCTTGGCATAGGCATTATAATGGCGAGGGAAACATTTAACGACAAAATAATGTTCAGGCATGAAATTGAAAATTCCACAGGCCTCCCGGTAATCGGCGAAATCAGTACGGGGGGTTCTCCCGATCCCATCGTGATCAGTGACGATAAAAAAACATTTATTGCAGAACAATTCAGGCGGCTCAGGATTACGCTCGATTACCTGGATTTTGATAAGGCACATCACAAAAAAATATTGGTTACTTCAGCAATTTCGGGTGAAGGAAAAAGCTTCATCGCCCTGAACCTTGCGCTCACCCTCGCCCTTACCGGCAAGAAAGTAATTTTGCTGGACTTTGACCTTAATAATCCTTCTCTTAATAATAAATTAAATATCAGTCGTAATAAAGGTATTACTGATTACCTCTTACATCAATGCCCGCTCGAAGAGATCATCTTCCCAACAGATCTTAACCCAAACCTTTCTCTTATTTCTACCGGGCATTTACCCCACAATCCTACAGAGCTTTTACTCAATGGAAAAACGGAGGTCTTATTAAATCAGCTGGATAAGCTCTTTGATTACATCGTAATTGATACAGCGCCGGTAATCCCGGTAACAGACGCCTATATCCTATCCAAACATTGTGATGCCACGCTATACATTATCAGGCACGGGTACACGCCAAAAGTATTTGTGGAAAGGATTGATGAAAATAACAAAATGAACAAGCTGCATAATGTCGGAATCGTGTTTAACAGCGTATCTGCCAGGGGACTTGGAAATAACAATTACGGTTACGGGTATGGGTACGGATACACATTTGAAAACAGCCGGAAAGGTCGATATAATGGCCACGCTGCCACCTGAAGCATCTTTAACTCTTAACGAACCTTTACATTTCAAAAAACGGATATCATGAAAACAATCACACTAACTACCTTATTTGCGGCGGCTTTTTTGACCTGTCTCAGTCAAAAGAAAAGCAGGAGAGATCCCCCGACAGGAGACACAATCGTGCCAGTAATTCATATAGTAAAGGAGCCACGTTTTATGGTTAATATCCACAGCGCCTATGCCCTCGGGATGGGCTCTACTTTTAAATTTTACCCGGATGATGTTAGCGTGATAAACGTTTCTCAAACCGGTAGTGGCCTGCCTCAAAAAACGATTACCTATTCGAACCCAACCAAGGGCCTGGGCGACGGTTTTAAATTCGGTTTTGGGGGATCTTACATTATAAATGACTTTATTAATGTAGGGCTCGATTTTGATTATTTTAATAGTACCATAAAAAAATACCGGGATTCAAGTTTTCATCAAACCAACCTTCCTGTTATCACTCCTACTACGGCGGATGAAAATCATTATACCGAACGCAATACACTTTCTTATAACGCAACTTTGTTAAGCCTGACACCCAACATAACTTTTAAGGCGATCTCGAGGCCAAAATGGTTTTTGTACAATAAAGTGGGCGCAATTGTCACATTCAGGCCTAAGAGCCTGCAGGAAGATGTAACTGAAGTTAAAACAAGCATGGGCTGGTCAGGTTTTTACAAAGATTCCACCAGTAGCGTGGTAAAAAAATATGAATGGGTAATTAATAATCCTGCCTATGGTTTTTTAGGCGCTATCGGTGCGCAGGTAAAAGTTGCGGACAGGATCAGGTTTTATGCGGAGGCACAATTTTCGCATACTGTATTTGTAATTAAAAAAAGAACACTGACTGATTATATTGTAGACAACGAACACCTTGAAAATAGCTTTCCTGTAAACATGCGTGAGTTGCAATTTGTACGTTCCTTTTCAAGCAACAGCGCTAACAACGATCCCAATAAACCATCACAGACCATCATACAAAGAATACCGATCGACTACGTGGGATTACAGGTTGGCTTAACTTACCAATTTAAATAAGCATTATGGAAACAAGGTCTGCCGGATTTATAGAAACGGGTAAACCGGGTATGCGTTTACACCCTTCCGTTAGTTTCACAAAACCCGTCCGGGTTACTATTATTTATTATTTTGTAATGGTGGCTGCAGCATTGGTTTGCGCCTGGGTTTTTACAATGAATTCCGGTTGGGGGCTTGCCAGCCAGGTAAAAAAAATCCTTTATGTCGCAGCCTTGTTATTGATTGGTACAGGGCATCTTATAATTTTTCCAAACTGGTTTCCTCAACTATACAACCAGGATAACAGAACGCGTTTGATCTACTCATTAATACTCACTATGCTGATCGGTGTTGCCACTTTTCTCCTGTTTGGTTTTGCTAAATTCGAAAATCTGCAACTATCAATTACGGCTGCATTTGCTTTCTTATTCCCGACAGCCGTCCTGCAATCATGGAATTCCTTTGATTCTATTTCCCCTGTTGTTCCGCATACCTGGTACATTCCCCCGGCCGCACCTCCGGAAAAAAAAGCTTCTATATATTTAAACAGCCTGCAGGTAACCGTAAAAATTAAAATCAATTATTACGACATACAAGAGACTGCGTTCATGATAACCGTTCCTGGCCGCTTGCAGATGGGAAATATTTTTCATCAATTTCTGATTGACAGGGAACAGGAATCAAATATTGAATTGGTGGACCAGCATCACCGGCCTTACGCCTGGAGGTTCTCCTTGCAAAAACCTTTGGGAAACAAGGAACTTAATCCTGAACTAACCCTTATCGATAACAGGATAAGGCAGAAGGATACCATCCTGGCAGAACGCATCAGCACCACTTAACCCGACTGATTATTAAACAGCAATGTATTAATTATGAAATCTTATAACAGCCTGGATCAAAGAAAGAAAATAATCATTTTTTCTTTGCTACTCCTGGCCACCACGAGCATCGCATCCTTTTTATTCGCATCAGTATGGCAAAAGGACGAACGCGCTATTGTTTCCCCAGTGGAAAATACGAATCTGGAAACCCTGTCACCGCGCGGATTAATTTGTTGATGCGGGTACGATCGTTAAGTAGCGTTGAACTATCCAGAATCGATCACAAAAACTTTTATGGAAACCTAATAAAAAAAGCCTTGATTCTATTAACCAGTTGATCTATGTACAGGAAGAAGTTTTTCGGGCTTCAATCGATAGCATATTTTTAAACATGCCTCCACAGGCGGACAGCGGCCTGGATAAATTGTTTAGGAATATTATCAGTTCTTACAGATCGGTTTTACAAAACCGCCAGTCGGCAGGCAGCTTACGCAATGCGCTTTCACAGGATGATCAAAGTTTGAACACTGATCAAATGGCCACATTAAGGATGCAGAACGAACTTCAGGAGAAAAACAACCGGATTGCCCTATTACTGAACGAGGTTAAAGAGATGGCTGCCAGCACGTCAAAAAATACCATTCCTTCCGCGGATGAACAGGCAAAGGAGAATATCGCTGCACTGATCGGAAGTGTTAACGAACAGGAAGGCCAGATCAATGCATTGCGGAAAGCGAATAATAATTTAAAGGAGGAGAAGGATCGTTTGTTAAAACAAGTATCTGAAGCTTCCAAACCCATCACGCCGGCAGGTCCATCCCTGCAAAATAAGGTTGCGGGTATGCAGCAAAAGATCGATGAACTGAATGCAGAGTTGCGTTTGGCACAGGTAGATTGTAATCTGTTAAGGGTGGATGCCGCGAAAATAATTTCCAACTCAAGGCAAAGAAAAGAGCTGCTCTCCGAAGCATCCGAAATTTTAACCAGCCTGGCGCAATCAGAAGATGCAGCTATCAGGAGAAAAGCACAGGATAAAATAATCCGGCTAAATAAAGTTGCTGAAAATTCGCGGGATTAAGCTACTGTTCAGCCACATGCAAGATTGGCACTAATTCTTTAATTGAACATAATCCTGGTTGTAGACCGGTTGTTGGGGTTCACATTTCAGATAAGATTTCCGGATAAATAGGAAGGCTATGGCGAGCCGTGGCAGGATGTTTTTCAGTAACACGCAGCCTGAAATATAGGGGTTAGATAACATCAAATACCCAAAACATCTTTTAATTTGCTGTAGCCGTTCTTGCTAACCGGTAACCGGACACCTGTAGTAAGCAGCACAAGGTGGCTATCCTTTTCATGTGGGTCGATGCGGGTGATTAGCTGGGCATTGATGATATAGGAACGATGAATGCGAATAAATTCCTGTGCAGGTAAACTTTCCTCGAAGTACTGCATGGTCTTCTTTTTTAAAAAATTTCCATCAGCGGTAATTATTTTTACATAGTCGTCGGCCGCTTCCAGGTATTGCACCGTTGCAACAGGGATGATCTTTATTTTACCATTGTCTTTTACAACTATGCGGTTGTTTGGCAGGGCCGCCAGGAGCGCTGTATCCGCAACTGCCCTGGAATTATTAATGGCCTGGGGCTGCAGTTTCTGCATTGCTTTGTCAAAACGTTCCCTGCTAAACGGTTTCAGGAGGTAATCCGCTGCATGTGCGTCAAAAGCCCTGATGGCATATTCTTCAAAAGCTGTGGTAAAGATCACCTGCGGGGGATCATCTATTAATTCCAGCATTTCAAAACCATTTATCTTGGGCATTTGAATATCGAGGAAAATAAGATCAGGCTGGTGTTGCTGGATAGCTTTTATCCCTTCAAAGCCATCATTACATTCCTCTACCACGCTGATATGTGCGTAGGGCTGAAGGTATTCCTTGACCATCATCCGCGCAAGCGGCTCGTCATCTATTATTATTGCTTTCATATTGTTGTGGTATACTGATGATCGAAATAAATTGCTGTGATTCTTTTTTAATTTGTAGAAGATCATATCGCCCGAATAATAAGAATAGCCGTCTTTTAATGGATGCAAGGCCGAAGCCCGTACCCTTTACCGGCGCCGAGGTAGACTCGTCGAAAGGATTTTGCACGGTCACTTCCAGCATTTCATTTAGTTTAACCGCCGATATAAATATCGCCACTTCACCGATGGTGTCATACAGCCCGAATTTTATTGCATTCTCTACCAATGGCTGCACCAGCATAGAAGGTAATTTCAATTGCAAAGCTTCCTCCGTGCATTCAATATGGGTTTGCAGGCGGTATCCAAAACGTACCTTTTCTATATCAAGGTACAATTGCAGGTGTTGAAGCTCTTCTTCAAAGGTTGTCCATTGCTGCTCATCCTTTTTTAAAGTTCCGCGTAAAAAATCGGATAGTTGTTGTATCATGTGCCTTGCCTTTTCGGGCTGTGTTCCGGTTAGGGCACTAATTGAATTAAGGCTGTTAAATAAAAAATGAGGCTGCAGTTGTTGGCGCAACTTATTCAATTCTGCCTCACGGGCCAGGCGTTCCATATCAATTTTCCGCTGGTTATCGGCCTGGTGTAGCTGCTGGGTAAACCAGAGGAGGCTAAGCACCGTACAGGCCACGATAGTTAAGAAGGCAAAGGCAAACCGTATATTTGAAGTAAATGATAACGAGCGCATATATGCTTCATCATTTTTATAAAGCGCCCACAAACTCACCCGTACGATCAATAACCACAGGAAACTAAGTGCGATACTGATGGCTAAAACATACCAGTATTTTTCGCGCTTGGGTAAATAATAACGCATATTATTAATCACAAGGAGGCAGGCTGCGGCGAGTAAAATATTACTGATCAATCCATCAGCTATGGCCCTGGGCAGAACAACGCCAAAATCCTGCAGCACTATAATGTGCAGTATGCACCAGATACTCCACCATATAACAAATACGGTGAAAAAAATAAGCGTTACTTTCCGGCCCGAAGAAATGCTAAATGCCAATTAAGGAACTGTTTGTGTTTGTGAACTGATGAAGGTTATTCTGTAATAATTGTGTAGCCTTCTTTTTTGTACTGCGAATGTACACCTCTGCATTTGGTTCTTCTTTTATCATTGCATGAACCTCAGCGCCATCCGAACTGCCTGCCAGAAGGTGCAATTCAGTTACGTCTATAAATTTCCAACTAACTTTTATTGCGGCTTCGGAAGGATCGGCAAGGTGGTCGCCTTCGCCTAAAAGCCGTGCCTTATGAAAAGCATG